>JAHJHL010000006.1 GCA_018823905.1 Alphaproteobacteria bacterium | reverse complement strand
GTCGCCGACACGCTGACCGTCTGCGGCCGCATCATGTCCCATTCGGCAAAGCGCAGCGGCCGGTTGTCGATGCAGCTCGGAAGGCGGAAGCCATATTCGGCCAGCGTGATCTTGCGCCGGTGATCGCCCTTCGACATCGCGCCGATCTGCGGGATCGTCTGATGGCTTTCGTCGACGAAGAGCAGCGCATTGTCGGGCAGATATTCGAACAAGGTCGGCGGCGGTTCGCCGGGCAGGCGGCCGGTCAGGAAGCGGCTGTAATTCTCGATCCCCGCGCAGCTGCCCGTCGCGGCGATCATTTCGAGGTCGAAATTGGTGCGCTGCTCCAGCCGCTGGGCCTCGAGCAGACGGCCCTCGGCCTCCAGCTCCTTCAGCCGCTCTGTCAGCTCATGCCTGATCGCCTCGCTCGCCTGCTTGAGCGTCGGTCCTGGCGTCACATAGTGCGAGTTGGCATAGATGCGGACATGGTTGAGCGTCGCGATCTTCTTGCCGGTCAGCGGGTCGAATTCGGTGATTTCCTCGATCTCGTCGCCGAAAAAGCTGATCCGCCACGCCATGTCTTCATAGTGCGACGGGAAGATTTCGAGGTTGTCGCCGCGCACCCGGAAATTGCCGCGCGCGAACGCCTGATCGTTGCGCTTGTACTGGAGTGCGACGAGTTTGCGGATGATCTCGCGATTGTCGGCAACTTGACCTTTCTTGAGGTCAAAGATCATCGCCGAGTAAGTCTCGACCGAGCCGATGCCGTACAGGCAGGACACCGACGCGACGATGATCACGTCGTCGCGTTCGAGCAAAGCGCGCGTCGCGGAGTGGCGCATTCGATCGATCGCCTCGTTTACCGAGCTTTCCTTCTCGATATAGGTGTCCGACCGCGGCACATAGGCCTCGGGCTGGTAATAGTCGTAATAGCTGACGAAATATTCGACCGCATTGTTCGGGAAAAAGCTCTTGAACTCGCCATAGAGCTGCGCCGCAAGGATCTTGTTCGGCGCAAGGATCAGCGCCGGGCGCTGCAATTCGTCGATCACCTTCGCCATCGTGAAGGTCTTGCCCGATCCGGTGACGCCGAGCAGCACCTGATCGCGCTCGCCGTCGAGCGCGGTCGTGACCAGCTCCTTGATCGCGGTCGGCTGGTCGCCCGCGGGTTCATAGTCGCTAACTAACTCGAATCGCTTGCCCCCTTCGACCTTGTCGGGGCGCGCGGGACGGTGGGGGACATATCCCTCCGCCGTGTCGATTTCATCGAGCGATGTACGAATCTGAATTGCCATTGCTGCCAATATGGTATCGATGGGGCGGGTCCACAATCGCAATGAGTCCGCCACAGAGCAGGCAGCGGCTAGTCACAGGAGACAGGGTATGAAAAAGATTTTGACGATTGCAGCCGTCGGCACGCTTCTGGCGGTGTCGGGCTGCGGCAAGAGCGAAAATGCGGCAAGCGGCCCGGTGAAGCGCGAAGCGGGCAACTGGAAAACCGACGTCAAGCTGGTGAAATTCGAAGTCCCCGGCATGCCTGCCGAGATGAAGGACGGCATGGCGAAGATGATGGAAGGCGCCAGCGGGATGGACCAGTGCTTCACCCAGGAGCAGGTCGACAAGGAAGATATCGCCGCCGAACTCGCCAAGGGTCCGGGCAATGGCGGGGAATGCACCTGGTCGAAAAAGAATATCGCGGGCGGCACGATCGACATCGCCGGCACCTGCACCGCCAATGGCCAGACGGTCGATATGGCGATGAACGGCACGATGGCGGCCAAGAAAAGCGACGTGACGATCACCACCAAGGGCAAGGTGCCGACCGGCGGCGACATGGAAATGGTCATGCAGATGACCAGCACCCACACCGGCCCGTGCAAGGCGCCGGCGACGACCTGAGCCCCAACGACCTAAACCATGACGTAATTGTCAATCGATCGGGGCGTCAGCAAAGCTGGCGCCCTAATCATGTCAATGCGAGAGGAGAGCGACGATGCTGGGGTATGTGACGATGGGAACCGACGATATCGACCGCGCGCGCGAATTTTATGCGGCGCTGCTCGGCACGATCGGCGCCAGCGAATTGATGCGGATGTCGGACGAGGACAATGGCTTTACCCTCTATGCGACCAGCTGGGGCCAACCCGGCATCGCGGTGACGCGGCCTTATGACGGCCAGCCGATGCACGCGGGTAATGGGCATATGGCCGCAATCATCGTCGACGAGCGCGCCAAAGTGGACGGCCTGCATGCCAAAGCAATCGCGCTGGGCGGGACGTGCGAAGGACCGCCGGGCGTTCGCGGTGACGACGGCGATCAGGCGTTCTACGCCGCCTATTTCCGCGATCTCGACGGCAACAAGCTCTGCGCTTTTCGGATCGGTGCGGCCTGAGCGCAGCGCGGGCGGGGCGAAGGTCGACTTGCCGGGCGGGCAACAGGTGGGGCTGTCGGTCCGCCCGGCGAAGTCTTGAAATGAAGCCGGAGGGGGTCTGAAGAATGCCAGGGACCAGCTCGCATCCTTCTCCTGTCGGCCTCAACATCACGTCATCGTAGGAATGACGCGACCCCGAAAGAATGACAGGCTTTCGAAAATGCGGCAGTTACAAGGGGTCACATGGCCCGATGTCGCCGTTTGATAACCCTTTGTTCATCAGGTTTAGGGCTTTGTCGTTGCTGATTGGCGACGGGCCGCGCTTCTGATATGCAGAACCGCGCGCCTGTTACCGTTACAATGACGTAACAAGGACTGGTCGCGCTTGTTGATTGGCGTATCACCCGCACCGCCCGTCGTGGGCATTTGAGGGTAGCATGGACCACGCGAAAGCGAACGAGACGCAAAAACCCGGCGAGACCGAACGGATTATCGCCGAGGAGCTGGAGCGACTGCTCGAATCCCCGATGTTCGTCCGGTCGCCGGTGTTGACGCGCCTGCTGCAATTCCTCGTCGAGCATCGCCTGCGCGGCGGGCGCAGTTCGCCCAAGGCCTATGCGATCGCGACCGAGGCGCTCGGCCGCAGTGAAGATTTCGATCCCGCGGTCGACAGCTATCCGCGCGTCATGGTCGGGCGGCTGCGCACCTTGCTCGATCGTTACTATGCCGACACCCCGTGGATCCATCGCCTGCGGGTGCCGCAGGGCAGCTATGAGGTGGTCGTCCAGCACCGCGTCGCGCCGCCATCGCGGTCAGCGGACAGCGCGGGCGACGACAGTGACGTCAAGACCGCGGTGACCGCCGATGGGACAGGCGCACCGCGCACGCCGGGCGCTGCCAGTCGTCCCTCAACTGACGCGCCGCGCTACGGCCGCTGGGTCGTCGCACTCGTCCTCCTCGCGCTCGCGATCTTCACCCTCTGGTCCTTGCGCAGCGGCCCGGACCAATTGTTCGTAAGCAGCCCGAAACCGATGCCTTTGCTGGAGGTCAGCGCCCCGGTCGCCGGCAATACGGCGCCGTCGCGCGCACTGGTACGCGCGCTCGACGGTAAGCTGC
The DNA here is from genome assembly GCA_018823905.1 of Alphaproteobacteria bacterium. Classification (GTDB taxonomy): domain Bacteria; phylum Pseudomonadota; class Alphaproteobacteria; order Sphingomonadales; family Sphingomonadaceae; genus Sphingopyxis. Next base: position 1,396 of record JAHJHL010000006.1, on the reverse strand, counting down.
GCGACGGGCTCCGCCGGTTCGAGCTCGTCGACCTGTTAAGCGCCAAGGCGCCCGGCGACGCGGCTCCGCGCGCGGCCGACTATCGGCTCGACACCTCGCTTGTCCGCGATCTGGAGGGCAATGCCGACGTCACGTTGGTGCTGAACCGCGTCGCGGACCAGCGCACCATCTGGTCGCAGCAGATCCGTGTGGCTGACCCGGACACGCCGCAGTTTGTGTCGATCGAGCCGCTGGTGGCGCAGATTGCCGGTGATTATGGGATCATCGTCCGCGATCAGGTCCAGCGCCAACCCGACAATTTTGCCGCCGGCTATCCCTGCCTCGCGCAGTTCAACCGGCTACGCCAGATGCGCAATCCGTCCGGTGCCAAGCAGGTCGATACGTGCCTGCGCGCGACGCTGACGCGCGACGAGCGTGACCCGGTCGTACTCGCCGCGCTGTCGCTGCTTCGCTTCGGCGACTGGCAACCGCAACGGGCGACGCCTGCCGGACGCGCCGCCTTTGCCGAAGCGCGCGCGCTCGCACTTCAGGCGTATGAAGCCAGCCCCAATTCGGCCGCCGGGCTGTTCGCGATGGCGCGGGCAAATTATTATGTCGGCGATTGTTCGGGCGGCAATACGATGGGCGACGCCGCCCGGCGGCTCAATCCATTCGACCCCGACATGGCGGGCTTCCTTGGGCTGTTCAAAATTACCTGCGGGCAGGCGGAGGAGGGCGAAGCGTTGCTGCGCCGTTCGCTGGCGCTCGACGACAGCTACCCCGGCGTCCCGGCGGTAACCCTGGCGTTCATCCTGTCGCAGCGCGGCGAACAGGCCGAAGCGCTGACCGTCCTCGATCAGATGCCATCGCCCAGCAACATGGAGCCGCAATATATGATGGTCCGCGCGATCGTCATGGCGCGGCAGGGCGATGTTGCGGCGGGAAGGGCGCAGTGGCAGCGCCTGCTCGCCTATACCCGCCAGCCCGCGAACGCCGCGCCTGAAGCGGTGCTCGGTCGGTTCATGATTTCCCCGGTGGTGATTCAGCGGGGATCGGCGGCGCTGCGCGATTCGGGGGTCGTTCCGGCAAAAGCTGCACCGTAACGGGCAGGGAGCCTTGAAGCCTGCGATCCCATTTCTTACCTGATGACGCGAGTCCGGGACGGAAGGGGGGCGTTCGGCTGGTTTGTGAGAAAGTCCGGCCAGAATGCGGTGCTTTCTGACCGACCGATACCAGCCCTCTTGCCAGCCCCGCCCACGGACACTAGGGCAATTTCCAACATTCACGGCTTAGTCAGAAAAGGAATAGCGCATGAGCGATTCGGCCGAAAAGGTTAAGAAGATCGTCGTCGAACATCTGGGCGTCGAAGCCGACAAGGTTACCGAAGAAGCGAGCTTCATCGATGATCTGGGCGCCG
>JAHJHL010000038.1 GCA_018823905.1 Alphaproteobacteria bacterium | reverse complement strand
GGTGTTGCCGCGCCGCGCCATCACCTTCAGCCCCTGCGTCACCAGCGCGCGGTTGAACCCGGTCAGCCGCGCGACGTCGGCGACGGTGCCGAGCGCGACGAGGTCGAGCAGGTCGATCAGCGCGGGTTCGTCGCGGGTCGCAAAAAAGCTGCGCGCGCGCAGCGTGCGGAGCAAGGCAGCGCCCAGCAAAAAGGCGACCCCGACCGCGGCGAGATTGCCATGGATAGCGGCGTCAGGGGCTTCGTCGAGGCGGTTGGGGTTCACCAGCGCCAGCGCCGCGGGCAGCATCGTCGCGCATTGATGATGGTCAACGACGATCACCTCGACCCCCGCCGCATTGGCTTCGGCGATGGCTTCGAACGCCTGCGCGCCGCAATCGACGGTGACGACCAGCTTCGATCCCGCTTCGCCGATCTTGACCAGCGCCGCGCCCGAGGGGCCATAGCCCTCCATCAACCGGTCGGGGATATAGGCGCCCGCGGGCAGCCCGAGCCCGCGCAGCAGCCGGACGAGCAACGCCGCCGAGGTCGCGCCGTCGACGTCATAGTCGCCAAAGATCGTCACCGCTTCGCCCTTTTCGACCGCATCGGCGAGCCGCGCCGCGGCGGCGTCCATGTCGCGGAACAGCGACGGGTCGGGCATGAAGCCGCGCAAGGTCGGGGCGCGCTGGCGGTCGAGATCGTCGCGCGTCACCCCGCGCGCGAGTAGCAGCTGGGTGACCAGATCGTCGGGAGCGAGATTTTCGGACGCCATGTCGGCGCTGGCGCGCCGCCAATGCCAGGGCTGGCCGAGGATCGAGCGGGTGATGCCGAGCGCGGCGTCGCTCATGCCCGCGCTCGCGCGGTCAGGATGCGGTTGCGCAGCGCGCGTGCGGTCGCGATAGGAATCGCTGGAATTTCGTGGCTCGCCAGCGAACTGCCGCCGGGGACACCGAACACCAATGTAGCGAGGCCGAGCGGGCGCAGGATGAAATCGCTCTTAAGGTCGACGCTCTGCACCGATGCGTGCGGGAGCAGGGTCAGCTTGGGTTTCCAGAACCCGCGGCGAATCGCGACCTGTTCGCCGAGGTCGGTCCAGCGGTGAAAGCGCACGCCGAACAGCGACGCGGCACCGATCAGCAGCCCGAGCACCGGCCCCAACCAGCCGAGCGCCTGTCCGAAAGACGCCGCGACCAGCCCGCCAATCGTCGCGCCCAGCGCGCCGACCAGTCCGCCCAGCGCGATGATGCGGTGGCTTTGTTGCCAAGCCGCGTCGGCATCGGGACGCGCGATGGCGACTTCAGCGAGCACCGAGTCGATCGCGTCCAGCTGGGCGAAGGGGACGACCTGATGATCGCGCTCCTTCTCGCCATCGCTCGCCAGACTTTGCAGCCGCAGTTCGTGCCAGCCGAACCGCTGGCGGAACCAGCCTGTGACGAGGATCGCGGCCTGCACGCGCCTCACCGGAACCGCAACGTCGGTGCGCGTCGTCAGCCCGCGGGTGCGGCGCAATGCGCGCGGCTCGCGGGTCAGGCGGAAATTCCAGTTGGCGAACATCATCGTGATGATCCCGCTCGCGAATCCGATGAAGAGCAGCGACAGCGCCGCGCCAAACCCCGCGACCCAGCGATGCGCGAGCAGCCATTGGTCGAGCCCATAATCCTCGGCGACATCGACCCAGTCCATCGGGTTGAAGGCGTTGAACTTGAACGGCAGCAGATTGTCGAAAAACTGCATACCCGCGCCGACCACGGCGAGCGCGGCGAGCGAAAAGTTGAACAGGCCCGCGAGCAACAACTGGCGCGGCGTCATCGCGAATAGCAGTCGGTCTTCGGCCACTGGCGCGGCTTCGGGCGTATCGCTTGCGGCAACCGCGGCCACCACCTCGCCGCTGCGGTGCGCGCGGATCGTCGTGCGCAGCGCCTGCGCCGCATCGAGCGCGATCGCGTCGAGGTCGGCGTCATTCTCCTTGCCGCCAGCGCCCGTCTCGAACCCGACCTTGGCGATGCCCAGCGCGCGCGACACCAGTCCCTGTTCGATGCTGACGTCCTGGATGCGGTCGAAGGGGATGGTGCGGTGCTGGCGGCTCAGGACGCCGCTTTCAATCACAATCTCGTCGTCGCCGACCAGGAAGCGGAAGCGCAGCCAGTGCAGCCACGCGGCGACCAGCGAAAAGAGCAGGAAGGCGAGGATCGCGGGGACGATCCACACCCAATTACCAGTGAAACCGAGCGCCGCGACCGCAGGCAGGAAATTCAGGCTGCGCGGCCCCAGCTTGACGACCGCGAGCGCCAGCGTCGCCGGGTGCAATCGCTGCCAGTTCGCGTCCTCGTCGATGATCGGGGCGGTCGGAACCGCGGCGGCTTCGGTCATGCGAAATCGGTCTGGATGTGGCGCCGGATCGTCTCGCGCATCGCGGCGGCCAGGTCGGCGGGCAGTCCGGGCAGGGTGACGGTGCTGTTGTGCGTGCCCGACGTGTGGACGATCAGGTGCGACAGCCCGAACCAGCGCTCGACCGGCCCCTGCCCGACGTCGATATGCTGGACGCGCACGAACGGTACGATGGTGTCGGTGCGGAACAGCCAGCCGCGCGCAACGCGCAGCTGTCCTTCGCCGATCTTGTAGCCCCAGCGCGACACGCGCCGCGACGGAAAGGTTATGATCACCACGATCGCGACCAGCCACGCCAGCGCGGTGATCAGCCCATATGGCCCCTCGACATGGCGGATCAGCAGATAATCGAACACGCTCGCCCCGATCGCCAGCGGGATCAGGTTCAGCGCGGTCGCGACGCGCAGCACCTGCGCATAAGCGGGGTCGACCGGGTCGAGCCCTTCGGCGGCGTTGAGCGCCTCGGGTTCGAACGGATCGGTCGGGTGGATCGCGGGGGTGTCGGTCATGCTCCCCCGTTACCGTGTTAGAGGCCTATGGCACAACCACATTGAAGCGTGGGTCCGCTGGTGGGTGGAGCGCGAACCAGCTGAGGAACGCCATACGGTCCCCCTCAATCTTGATCGCCCCCGACTGCATCAGCGCCGGAAACTGCGCCTGTCCCAGCATCACATCGTCGAGCGTCGTGCGGTCGAGCGTCACCGTCGCGGTCGGCGCGGCGTCGGTGACGCCATAGCGCGGCACCTCGACCCCGCCGCCGACGACGATCGCCACCGTTTCCTTGCTGTCGGGCAAAACAAACTGGAAAACCCCCTTGATCGCCGAACCCTTGGCGGCGTCGAATCGTGTCGCGAGCGCGTCGAAAAACACCGCGGTCGGGATCGCGCTGACAAAGCTGCGGCTCTGCCCGTTGCCCGACACATTCTCCACCGCATTGCCGCGCAGGCTCGCCGCGCCCGCGAGATAATAGTTGCGCCACGCTCCCGATTCGGCCTGATAGCCGAGCTGGTCGTAAGCCGCCGCCAGCGCGCCGCGCGCCGCCTGATTGTCCGGCTCGGCAAACACCAGCTTGTTCAGCAGCTCCGCCGCCCAGCGATAATCGCCCGCCTTGATCGCCGCCTTGCCCGCCGCGAGCAGCTTGTCGGCCCCGCCCGCCAGCGCGACATATTTGGGCGCCGATTGTTCGGGCGGCAGCGGGTTGAAATTGGCGGGATTGCCGTCCCACCAGCCGAAATAACGCTGATAGACCGCCTTCATGTCGTGGTTGAGCGTGCCATAATAGCCGCGCGTCGAAAAATCGCGGCTTTGCACCGGCGCCTCGGCGGTCGCGTCGGCCAACTCGTGCAAGGTCGCACCGCGATTGGCCAGAAAAAGCGTGCGATCATGGACATAACGATAGGCGTCGCGCTGGTTCGCCAGCAATGCGCTCACCTCGCCCGCGCCCCATGTCGGCCAGTGGTGCGATGCCAGCGCCACCTCGGCCTGCCCGCCCCATTTGAGCAAGGTTGCGTCGATCACCTTCGACCAGCGCAGCGCATCGCGCACCTGCGCGCCGCGCAGCGTCAAGATATTGTGCAAATTATGCGTGACGACCTCGGTCGTGTGCAGCGCCTTGTACGCGGGGACATAAAACACGAACTCCGACGGTGCCTCGGTGCCGCCCGCGTCGAGGAAATCGAACGCCAGCCCGTCGATGGTCAGCGTACCACCTCTTTCGCTGACCGTCTCGGTCGGCTCCATATAACCGATCGTCCCCGACGACAGCTTCGGCCCCAGCCCGGTATCGACCTGCCCCGCGGGTCCGGGGTTCAGGATCGACCCGAACATATACAGCGCGCGCCGCCCCATCGCGCTGCCCGCGAGGACGTTCTCGGCGGTCGCTTCTTCCGAAAAACCGTGCGGCGCGATGATGCGGATTTTGTCCTTTTTCACCTGCTCGGGCGTCACGATGCCGCCGACCCCGCCGAAATGGTCGCTATGGCTGTGCGAAAAAATCACCGCCTTGATCGGGCGCTTGCCCACTTTGGCTTCGACCGTATCGGCGAACAATTTCCAGCTCGCCGCCGCCGCTTCCTCGGACAACAGCGGATCGACGACGATCCAGCCCGTTTTGCCGCGGATGACCGTCATCACCGACAGATCATAGCCGCGCAGCTGCCAGATCTTGTCCGGCACCACCTCGAACAGCCCATGCACCGCATTCAGCCGCGCCTGCCGCCACAGCGACGGGTTCACCGTGTCGGGCGCGGTCGCGCTCGCCAGAAAAGCATAGGGGCGCCGGTCCCAGATGATCTTTCCGGTGCTGTCGGTAATCACCCCCTCGGCTATCTCGGCGAGCTTGCCCCTCGTCGCATTCGCCATGTCGCGCGGATCATCGAGCGGCAGGCGTGCGGCGAGTTCGGCCTGCGCCGCGCGCGTCGCCTCGCTCGCCGCGTCCTGCGCGACGGCGGCAAAGGGCAGGGTGCTGGCGAGCAGCAGGGCGGTCAATCGGCGCATGTCATTCTCCCCCATATTTTGACGGCAGCTTGCGCCGCGCTCCGCCGCTTGGCAAGCATCGGTGGATGACCGCAACCCCGACCCTGCTGATCGCCTGGCACAGCCGCACCGGCGGCAGTGAAGCGCTGGCGCGGGCGGCGGCGGACGGCGCCGGTAGCGCCGCGCGGCTGGTCGGCGCCGAGGATGTCACCCTGGAGATGCTGCTTGCCGCGAGCGGCTATCTCTTCATCGGCCCGGAAAATCTCGCCGCGCTGTCGGGCGCCATGAAAGAGATGTTCGACCGCTGCTATTATCCCTGCCTCGGGAAACTCGAAGGCCGCCCCTATGCGACGATCATCTGCGCGGGCTCCGACGGCGAAAACGCCCAGAGCCAGCTCGACCGCATCGCGACCGGCTGGCGGCTGAAAAGGGTCGCGGAGGGCGTCATCGTGAACACCGCCGCGCAAACCCCCGAAGCGATCCTCGCGCCCAAGTCGATTCCCGCCGAGCGCCTGTCCGAAGCCCGCGATCTCGGCGCCGCGCTGGCCGAAGGGCTAGCGGCCGGGATCTTCTGAAACAGGCTTTCCCAAATCCGTTCGCCCTGAGCTTGTCGAAGCCTGTCCTGAGCGCCTGCAAAGTAGTCGAAGGGGGCTGTTCTTTCTTTCGGACGCCGCAGGAAGAAGGACGGTGCTTCGACAAGCTCAGCACGAACGGAGATAAGACATTGCCCTTTCACGCGGCTTCGCTCCCGTCGCCTTTATAGAGCCCCAACGCGCGCGATTGGCGCGCCGACCTTTGCCCGCTACAGGCACCCGATGCTTCGCCTGACCGAACTCACCTTGCCGCTGCACCATGCGGCGGAAGAACTGCCCGCCGCGATCTGCAAGCGGCTGCGCATCACCCCGCGCGAGCTGGTCCGCCATGTCGTCGCGCGGCGCGCGCATGATGCGCGCGACAAGACCAATATCCAGCTCGTCTATTCGGTCGATGTGAATGTGAGGGACGAGGGCGCGGTGCTCGCGCGCTTTCGCAAGGACCGCAATGTTCAGCAGACCCCGAACACCAGCTATAAATTTATCACGCAAGCGCCGAAGGGGATCAAGCGCCCGGTCGTCGTCGGCGCCGGGCCGTGCGGGCTGTTCGTTGGGCTGATCCTCGCGCAGATGGGGTTCCGCCCGATTATCCTCGACCGCGGCAAGGTGGTGCGCGAGCGCACGAAAGATACGTGGGATCTGTGGCGGCGCGGCGTGCTGCACCCCGAATCGAACGTCCAGTTTGGTGAGGGCGGGGCAGGGACTTTTTCCGACGGCAAGCTCTACAGCCGGATCAAGGATCCGCGCCACCTCGACCGCAAGGTGCTGACCGAATTCGTCAAGGCTGGCGCCCCGCCCGAAATATTGACCGAGGCGCATCCACACATCGGCACCTTCCGGCTGGTGACGATGGTCGAAAGCCTGCGCGAAACGATCGAGGGGCTGGGCGGCGAATATCGCTGGCAGCACAAGGTCGACGGGCTGGACATTGCGACCGACGGCGCGGGCGAGCGCCGCGTCCAGGGCGTGCATCTGACGGGTGGCGATTATATCGAGGCCGACCGCGTCATCCTCGCCGTCGGCCACAGCGCGCGCGACACCTTTGCGATGCTGCACGCGGCGGGGGTGCATGTCGAGGCGAAGCCCTTTTCGATCGGCGTCCGCATCGAGCATCCGCAATCGTGGATCGACACCTCGCGCTTTGGCGCCGATGCGGGCAACCCGATCCTCGGCGCCGCCGAATATCATATCTCGCACCACTGCCAGAACGGCCGCACCGTCTATAGTTTCTGCATGTGTCCGGGCGGCACCGTGGTCGCCGCGACGTCGGAGGAGGGGCGCGTCGCCACGAACGGCATGAGCCAATATTCGCGCAACGAACGCAACGCCAACTCGGGGTTCGTCGTCGCGATCGACCCCGAACGCGACTATCCCGGCGATCCGCTCGCCGGCCTCGCCTTTCAGCGCCACTGGGAATCGCTCGCTTATGTCGCGGGTGGGTCGAACTACCGTGCCCCCGCGCAGCGCGTCGGCGACTTTCTGGCGGGGCGCCCGTCGACGTCGCTCGGCAGCGTCACCCCCTCGTATCGCCCCGGCGTCACCCCGACTGATCTGTCGCAATGCCTGCCCGATTTCGCGGTCGAGGCGATGCGCGAGGCGATCCCCGTGTTCGGGCGCCAGATCAAGGGATATGACCATCCCGATGTCGTGATGACCGGGGTCGAAACGCGCACCTCGTCGCCGGTGCGCTTCACCCGCGGCGAGGATTTTCAAAGCCTGAACACCGCCGGACTGTTCCCCGCGGGCGAGGGCGCGGGCTATGCTGGCGGCATTTTGTCGGCGGCGGTTGACGGCATCAAGGTCGCCGAGGCGGTGGCGCGGAGCCTGATGCCGTAACGCGTTGTCAGTCGCGCTTCAGCTCGACCGGTGCTCGCCGCGCACCCAGCGCACCGTGCCCGACGATGCGCGCATCACCACCGTCTCGGTGGTCATCACCCCGTCGCGGCGATGCTTGACGCCGCGCAGCAGCGACCCGTCGGTGACCCCGGTCGCGGCAAAGATCACATCGCCCTTGGCCAGATCTTCGAGGTCATAGACGCGGTCGAGATCCTCGACCCCCCATTTGGCGGCGCGCCGACGCTCGTCGTCGTTGCGGAACAGCAAGCGGCCCTTGAACTGGCCACCGACACAGCGCAGCGCGGCGGCTGCCAGCACGCCCTCGGGCGCGCCGCCGCTGCCCATATAGATGTCGACATTGGTGTCGGGGTTGGTCGTCGCGATCACCCCGGCAACGTCGCCGTCGGGGATCAGCGCAACGCCGCAGCCCAAGCTACGCAGCTCGGCGATCATCGCTTCGTGACGCGGGCGGTCGAGCACGCACACCATGACGTCGGCGGCGGTGCAGCCCTTTTCCTTGGCGACCGCTTCGACATTCTGGCGGATGCTGTTGTCGAAATTGACGATGTTCGGCGAATAGCCGGGGCCGACCGCGAGCTTGTCCATATAGACGTCGGGGGCGTTGAGCAGGCAGCCTTCTTCGGCGATCGCCAGCACCGCGAGCGCATTCGGGCCGGCCTTGGCGGTGATCGTCGTGCCTTCCAGCGGATCGACCGCGATGTCGATTTTCGGACCCTTGCCCGGCGCGCTGCCGACCTTTTCACCGATATACAGCATCGGTGCCTCGTCGCGTTCGCCCTCGCCGATCACGATCGTGCCGTCCATATACAGCGTGTTGAACGCGGTGCGCATCGCTTCGACCGCCGCGGCATCGGCGGCTTTCTCGTCGCCGCGCCCGATCAGCTTGGCCGCCGCGATCGCCGCGGCTTCGGTGACGCGCACCATTTCGAGTACGAGCACCCGGTCGAGGTTGCTGGCGCTGTTCGTCATGTCCGCTAATCTCCGTCTTTGGTCTTGCCTTGCCGCCCCGGTCGGGCATGGTGCGCGCCATATGGCCGGTCGCACTGCTTGTCGAGGATGCTTCGCCCGAATCGGAGCCGCTCTGGCGCTGTCGTGCGTCCTGTCTGTGACAGCTGCCGCACAGATGCAGGGACCGCCCGCACCACCGCCACCGCGCGATGCCGAAACTGCCGCGGCTAATGCCAAAGAACTGATCGATCCGATCCGCCGCTGCAAACCCGCCGACGACGGATCGATCAACGTGTGCGGGACCGATACCGAGCGCCACCGGCTGACCCCCGAACTGCGCGCAATCGCGCAAGAGGGCCGCGAAGCGCCGCCGAAGCTGCCCCGCGCGGAGGCGCAGATGATGATCTGGGACAAACTACCGCACAACTGGATGTCGCTCGGCGGCCGGATGAAGCCCGGCCCCGAATATAATGCGCTATACGAACAGGCAAAGCGCGCGACCGATCCCGAGACGGGCCAGCCGCCGCCTGCCGAGCCGGAGGATTAACCCTAGGCGAAAATTTCGCTCGCCGCCGCCGCGGGTTCGGATGCCCGGTAAAGTCCCGCAGGGATCAAGATCTGACCCAGGAAATAGAGCGCGAAAAGCACGACCCAGCCAAAGCTCATTGCGGTCTCGACCGGACTTCCCGCCGCCTTGGTCATGATGGTCGTCATGTGCAGCGCCATCAGCCCGCCGCCAAGCACCGCGAAGGGCACGCCGTACAGCAGATAAAATCCGCAGAGGCGCCACTGCGCCGTCTGCGTGCGCCGCCATGATTCGATAAATGCGCCGATTGGCTCCAGCTTGCCGCGTCCACCCATGATCGCGCCCGCCAGGCAAAAGCGCGTGGCGATCCAGAAGGCGACAGTCGTCAGCAGCAGTTGATAGCCGATCGTGATCGCGCCGCCGCCAAGATTTCCCCATTCCATCCGTCCGCCGATGAGCAGGATGGGAAACAGCGTGATCACCCACGTCACGACGCTCACCATCAGGTTGCAGGCGAAATAGGCGACGCCCGCGACCATCCCGTACATGATCTCGGCAACATAGCCTTCGCGCATCTCGGCGAGCAGGCCGCTCCAGGCCGCGAGCATCGCGCCTGCGACGATCGCGCCGACGATGGCCAGCAGATAGAGCGGCCCCGCGATCGACCCGCCGAACTGCAACCCCGGATTGTCGAGGATCGTCAGGATCGCGCGCAGGTTGAACAGCGGCTCGCTCGACAGCAGCAGAAACGGAATGACGACGCCGATCCCGACATAGGCGGCCAGCATCGCCTTATGTGTGGCGGCGAGCGCCCGCGCCTCGGCCAGCCCCCGCCCGATGTTGATGTCGATATCAATGTCCATGACCGCTGTCCCCCACGCGCTTTCCCCCACGCGCTTTCCCCCACGCGCTTTGCGCACGGGTATCAGCGGATGCCGCGATGACAAGCGGCGGCCGGTGTACCCGGTCATCGTCGCGGCAATCGAGCAGGGAGGCTAGAGCGCCAGGATCGGCATCAGCATCGGCGTCCCGACGACATGGTCCGACCCCGCCAGGATCGCCAGCGCCGCGTGGATCGCGCGCGCCGGGCCTGCATGGGTGACGAGCACGATCACGACGTCGTCATCTTCCTCGGTGCCGCGCTGGATGAAGCTCTCGATCGATACCCCGGCATCGCGCATTGCCGTCGCGATTTCGGCGAGGACGCCGATGCGGTCCTCGACGATCAGGCGGACATAATGTTTGCCGACCCGCGCACCGGCGTCGGCGACCGGGGCGGCGTCGAGCGAATCGACCGGCATTGCAAAGGCAGGGCCATATTCGTCGCGCGCGATGTCGATGATGTCGGCGACGATCGCCGATGCCGTCGGCCCCGCGCCCGCGCCGGCGCCCTCGAAGAACAGCCGCCCGACAAAATTGCCCTCCGCCACCACGGCGTTGAGCGCGCCGGGGACATAGGCAAGCGGATGGTCGGCCGGCACGAGGCACGGCTGGACATGCTGGTAGAGGCCATCCGCATTGCGTTCGGCCATGCCGATCAGCCGCACGCGGTGGCCCAGCGCCTCGGCCTCGCGAATGTCAGCGGCGATCAGGCCGCGGATGCCGCCGGCGGCGACCGCCTCGATATCGAGCCGGGTGCCGAAGCACAGCGCGGCGAGGATCGACAGCTTGTGCGCGGCGTCGATGCCGTCGACGTCGAAACTCGGGTCGGCTTCGGCATAGCCCTCGGCCTGCGCCGCGCTCAGCGCATCGGCAAAGCTCGCGCCATTCCGCTCCATCTGGGTCAGGATATAATTGCAGGTGCCATTGAGAATGCCGTAAACGCGCGCGATCTCGTTCGCCGACGCGCCCTCGCGGATCGCCTTGATCACCGGAATGCCGCCCGCGACCGCGGCTTCATATTTCAGCGGCGTGTCTTTTTCTTCGGCGAGTCGCGCGAGATCCAGTCCATGATGTGCGATCATCGCCTTATTGGCGGTGACCAGCGCCTTGCCCGCGCCGAGCGTATGGCGCGCCAGCGTCAGCGCCGATCCGTCGGCGCCGCCGATCATCTCGACGACGACATCGACATCGTCCGCCGCAACCAGCGCGTCCATATCGTCCTCCCAGCGATAGGGGCTGAGGTCGATACCGCGGTCCTTGTGCCGATCACGCGCCGACACCGCGACGATCTCGATCGCGCGCCCGGCGCGGCGGGCGATCAGGTCACGATTCGTTTCGAGCAGCCGAACGACGCCGCCGCCAACAACCCCGATTCCCGCAAGCGCCACACGCAGCGGCGGGCGGGGAGCGGTCGGGGCGGGATGGGGCGACATGCAGGACTCCATACTAAAGCGCGGAGCCGCGCTCCGCCGTCGCCAGCGCCCTATCGGCTTTTACCGTGGAAACAAGCCCGCCGCGCCTCGGTGGCGCCGAAGCAAATCTTTATCAGCCCACCGGGGGTTTGCGCGTCCGGGTACACTGGCCGAGCGCGCCCAGCACCACGCCATAGTCCGACGCCGCCTTGCGCCGATCCTCGGGCGCGGTACCCGCCAGCTTGCTGAGCGGCAACTGGCGCGGGAGCCCGCAAGCGAGTCGGTACCAGGCGAGCGTGTTGCGCGCCGGCACCGCCGCCGATCCATCGACAATTTCGCCGAACGCGGCAGCCCAGCGCCGCGATCCATCGGCGGCGGTCAAGATCGTCAACGACACCGGTTCGCCGGTGCTCGTGTTCAGGAACAGTTGCGTCTCGCCCTCGCCGGGCAGGGCGCCGGGGACGTGAAAGCCATTGGCGATGCCGGTGATCGCGGGCGGCGCACCGGGTTTGACGAGTTCGGTCAGCACCGCGCGCAGCTGCGCCTCCGTCGCGGCGTCCCACGGCAATTGCGCGTCCGGCGCGACCAGCCGGACGCTGCCGGTGCTGTTGCTCCCCGCCGCGGCGCCCGCGACGGGGCGGGCAAAGAGCAGGACCGACTGCTTCTTTTTCAGCTTCTGCGGCTTACCGCGGGCGTCTAGCGGCAGGTCGACGAGATAGGAAATGCGCGATGCCAGCGGACCGGAGCCGCGAATCAGGCTGACCACGTCGGCTTCGACATAGAATCGGCTTTGACCCGCGGCGACGCCCGGTGCCTGCGCCGCTTTGAGCGCGATGGCGCTGTGGATGCGGGCTTCGATGGCCATCGGTGCTGCCGTCGCTAGATCGGCGATATCGGCATAGCTGTACGGGCTCGCCGCGATGGCGGCGGGCGCGACCTGCATCGCGGAAACACCAGCAAATCCGGGACTCAGGGTCAAAACTCCGGCGACGGTCGCCGCCAAATACACGCGCATGGTCGATTGACTTTCCATCTTCATTGACACCGGTAACGGTGGATCAGTCCCCATCATGGGACATGCCACATTAACCCCTGATAAAGGGTTTGCGAACTCGACGCCACCGCGATAGGACGGGCGGTGAAGCGTCCGGCCAGAACATAATAAGCCGAACGTAGCTCCGCCGGGTCTGTGGAACGCATCGGAATCATCCGGGCATTTGGCAATGGAACCCGTCGGGTGGGAATTGGTGTCAGGATGATCTAGCAAGGAGCGTCGTCCCTGAATGGCTTATGGTGATAATGTCGACCCTAAAAGCAGGGTGGTCTCGATCGTCTTGGTGGGCTTTTTGACGGCGATGATGGGCTACGGCCTCGTCAACGGCCTGAACATCAGCATCGTCAAGTCGATTGCCGAAAAATTGGATGTGGTGGACGTCGAAGAGCCGCCGCCGCCGGAAGAGCCGCCGCCGCCGCCGCCGCCGGACAATGTCCTGCCGCCGCCGCCGCCGGTTGTGACGCCGCCGTCGCCGATTCCGCCGCCGGTATCGACGAACACGATTCAGTCGGTGCCGAAGGCGCCGCCGAATCCGCCGCCGCCGGTCTATGTGCCGCCGGCACCGCCCGCGCCGCCGCCGACGCCCGATCTCAGTGCTGCCGGTACGCCGCGTGGTAACCCGGGTCGCTGGGCGACGAACGACGACTATCCGGCGCGTGCCATGCGTGAAGAGCGCGAAGGTACGACGGGCTTTCGCGTCACCTATGGCGTCGATGGTCGGATTACGTCGTGCGACGTGACGTCGTCGAGCGGTCATGCCGACCTTGACGCCGAAACGTGCAAGCTCATCCAGCGCCGTGGCCGCTTCAATCCGGGCAAGGATCGCGCGGGCAACCCCACGGGCGGCACCTACAGCAATCGTATCCGTTGGCAGATCCCGCGCTGAATTCAGCGCGTGACTGCCGATCATTCGAATTTTACCGAATTTCTTGAGAGGGAATATCCACTATGTTTAATCTGATCGCAAATGCCGCTGCTGCGGCACCGGCCCACGAGGCAGGGCTCACCCTGATGCCTGCGGCGATGTGCGTGAAAGAAGAAGGCGCCAGCCCCTACGGCATGATCCCCGCGCTCTGCGACGGCGGCATCGTCGGCCAGCTGACGTTCCTCGTGCTGCTGGTCATGTTTATCGGCACACTCTACATCCTGTTCACCAAGCTGTTCGAACAGAACAAGGTGATGAACCAGGGCAAGGCGGTCGATGCGAATTTCTGGCGTGCGCCGACGCTGGCCGAAGGCGCTGCAAAGCTCGAAAAGAACAGCGCCTATCGTCAGGTTGTCGAAGACGGCCTGCGCGCCAACGAAGAGCATAACAAGCTGACCGATCCCGTCGAAGCGCATGACTGGATGCACGGCACGCTCGAGCGCTCGCAGAACCACATCAATTCGAAGCTTAACGGCGGCCTCTCCTTCCTCGCGACCGTCGGTTCGACCGCACCGTTCGTGGGTCTGTTCGGTACTGTTATCGGTATTCTGCGCGCCCTCGTGAAGATCGGTGCGTCGGGTCAGGCGTCGATCGATACTGTCGCCGGTCCGGTCGGTGAAGCACTGATCATGACCGCCATCGGTCTGATCGTGGCGGTTCCCGCGGTGCTTGCGTTCAACTGGCTCCAGAGCCGCAACAAGGCGATTGCTCGCCGCCTGTCGACCTTCTCGAACGACATTCTCGGTTCGATCATGTCGAACGGTCAGGTAAAGCCGGTCATGTCCGGTCCCGCGCCGAAGGCTGCTGCCCCGGTTGCGGCACCGAAAAAGGCCTGATTGATTGTGGCCCCCGCCGTCCGTCATTGTGGCGGAGGCGGGGTCCGCTGGACAGGGCGAGTGTGGCTATGCGGCCTGCAATCCCGATGTTCGTGACATGAATTTTAGTGACAGGATACTGATCCTATGTCGATGAGTGTAGGCGACAAGGGGGGCGAAGATGCCCCGATGTCCGAGATCAACACGACCCCGCTCGTGGATATCATGCTCGTGTTGCTCATCATCTTCCTCATCACGGTTCCCGTGGTGTTGGAGACGGTGAATCTCGAGCTTCCCGATGTGGCGTTTGAGGTGACGACGACGAAACCCGAAAACGTGTTGCTGTCGATCCGTTCGGCGGACACCGATGGTGACGGCCTGCCCAATGCAGAAAGCAGCGCTTGCGAAGTCTATTGGGGCCAGACCCCGGTCGATTCAAAGCAGTTGCTGGAACGCGGTCAGAACAAGCTTGAGCAGCTGATCGAAGATATTGGCGGCGTCGAAAATATCACCGAGGACAATTTCCCCGAAGTGCATATCCGCGGCGACGTCAACACACCGTATCAGTGCATCGGCGGGGTGATCTATACGATGCAATATGCCGGCTTCCAGAAGATTGGGTTCATTTCCGAACCGGCAGCTGGGTCGGGTACGGTCAGCCGCCTGTAAGGGTGTCGGCCACTTTACGAATGAAGGAATAGCCTTATGTCGATGGCAGTTGGAGAACGGGACGACGACGAACCGATGATGGATATGAACACGACGCCGTTGATCGACGTCATGCTCGTGCTCCTCATCATGTTCATCATCACCATCCCGGTCCAGACCCACGCGGTAAAGATCGACTTGCCGGTGCCTGACAACAGCACCAGCAATGTCGATCCCGAAAAGAACAAGGTGATGATCGATCCCGCGGGAACGATCACCTGGAACGGCACGCCGATCGATCTGGCGCAGCTCGCGCAATATCTGGAACAGACCAAGGCACTGCCGGTCGAACCCGAATTGCAGGTCCAGCCCGATCCTTATGCGCGGTACATCGTCGTCGATCGCGTCTTGGCGGTTGTCAAGCGCAGCGGCGTCGGCAAGCTGGGCTTCGTCGGCAACGAACAATATGCCCGCGTCTTCTGATCTTTGATCAAAGCCGTTTGGCAAAATGGATGGGGCCGCGAAGCAATTCGCGGCCCTTTTCTTTTGGTGGGGCAGGGATGACGACGAGGGCTCAATCCTCCCTGTGGCTTCGCTACAGGGAGGATTGAGCCCTCGTCGTCATCCC
>JAHJHL010000037.1 GCA_018823905.1 Alphaproteobacteria bacterium | reverse complement strand
CGGATCGATTGCCCGTCTTCATGAAGACGGGCAATCGAGCAGCGCTCCTCGATCGATAGCTGACGGTATCTCGACATGGCAGCACCTGTGTGAGGTGTTGCACTTCGTTTGTGAACTCAGGGGGATCCATGCGGCGAGGCAGGAATGGATGCCGGATCAAGTCTGTCCTGAGCTTGTCGAAGGGTCCGGCATGACGAACGAGGGAACCGTGTAAAGTTTCGGCGCTACGCCCCCAACGGCGGCAATCCCAATTCCTCCGCCAGATCGCGCCACTCCGGGTTCGCCGCCTCGATCAGTTCGATCTTCCACTTGCGCTGCCAATTCTTGATTTGCTTCTCGCGCGGGATACGCGGCCTCATTTTTTCACAGGACGTCTCAATCCTACGGCGTTGAGGTCGGACATCAGGTTTGACCGCGATACTTCTGCGCTTCCAGAGCGAATCTCAGGTGGTCGTGTCTTTCCATTGATAGGCAACATCAAAGTAAGTTGTTTTGCAGGTCTATCCTTCGCCTCCATCGAAAGTTCTCCCTGTTTCAAGTTCCTGGATAATCAAATTCTCTGACGTAGTATACGAATCAAGGGGGGAAGCAAACACCGGAACGGCGTCGGCCTCCTTCACTTCAACGTATTTCCCCTCCACCTTCCTGTCTTTCCCTATGCTGGAAAACAGCCTGATCGACGTCCGTGGTGAGAAGCCTTGGTACTGAAGAAAGCGAACTTTGGAATGGTCATTTTCATCTTGGGTTATGGAATCGCTGTGAAGGTCGAGGGCCAAGCTCTTGCTGTATGGTTCGACGTATATGACCTTTGTGATCCCGGCCGCGACGATGTGGCGCGCACAATTATGACAAGGGTAGGTGGTGGTATATAGAGTGCCACCGAGGAGAGATCCGCTACCAATTCTTGCAACTGAAACGATCGCTTCCATCTCGGCATGTACTGACCGAGAGAACTCGATGAGGTTGCCGACGCCTGACTCTAGGATCTCACTGACTTTTACTATGTTATCTTCGTTCTCCGCTGCAATGGCGGCAGATATCTTTTTAGCCAATTCGATCTTTTTCTTATCGTTGTGACACTCTCTGTCTTTCCAATTGAAGCATCGATGATCATTTGTGCCTTCACTGTACAGGCCGCCTTTAAATTTCGGAACGTCGTTGCACCCGATTCCAAGCAGGTGGCCTTCCTCGTCATAAACGGCAGCACCGACTTGTCTTGAAAGGCATGCAGATCGAACAGCAACCGCAGACGCTTCTAACATCCCCCGCTCATATTGGTCTGGGGTATGGAGTTTAACGCCCATAACAACCTCTAAAAACCTTTCGGTTGGAGGTATAAGATTGTTCTTAAGATCCGAGTTATTACGAATAAAATAATTCGCTTGATGGGCTATTTTACTAACTTTTTGACCAGAGTTTAGTTCTTCATCATAGTCACGCTTCATAGCATGTCGCGCTACATCTTCGGGCATTCCTAGATCAATAAGGCGTTTTAATCGAATTTCATCGGTTGCAAAAACCGTAACAACCCAAAGCAGATCCCCATAAACTTGTCTAAGTCTTTTTAACTCCGCGGGGTGTTTTAAAGAGTCTATAAAGTACACTCTTTTTTCTGGTTTCACGACTCTTCTGTCGTTTATTTCAATGTAGCCGCCACGCTGATCTCTCTCTAGAGCTATTTGCTCTATAGCCTTATCGGCTAAATAGGATGGGCCAAATTTATCGTGCAGTTTATTTCCGGCATTTTGGAATTTATCTATTCTGTCAATAGAGAACCCGCCGTCAGAAATATTCTCCTCTACCAAATGAGAATTTTCTTTAATTATAGAGCTAAGTCTAACGTACACGGGATCGTACCCATACGAATCCTTCATTTTTTGCTGAAGAGTATCGTATGTCGTTGTCGATCCCGATCCGACAGGGCCAACGAAAGCAATTACGAGCTCGCGGCTAATTCGTTGGTTGACGTCAAAATATGACTGGTCAGGAGTAGGCTTTTGTTCGCCTGATAAAGCAGCGTCATTGGCCGCCGCTATTTGCGGCTGCGTGCTCACTGAGCAATAACCTTAAAATTAGCCATTTCAAACTCCCCTCCTCGACTGTGTAGTCTATGGGAGCGTTATTTCAACTCAAACCGAAAACCCTCCCGCATTGCGCCGGTTCGAGCTTGCCGCCAGCACCTTCTTGCCCTGCGGGGTCAGCGCCCATTTGGCGCCCTGTTTCACCACCAGCCCCAGTGTGACGAGTTCGTCGCGGATCGGGTCGGTGGGGAGTTGAGGGCGGCGGTTCGACAGGCCTTCGAGCGTCGAACGCTGCGGCTGGCTGAGGATGATGAGTTTTTGTTTTTCGGTCATGCTGTTTGTCGTCGTCCTGTTATTGGGCCGCTGAGCGACCTTATGCGATGTCTGGCGTCACCATTTTCCGCCCATGGCGTCGATGGCTTTGAGAAGTGCCTTTTTGCTTGTCGTGCGGTCTTTGCCCGCGTTGCGCGGAAGCTCGGGATTGCCAAGCGCCGCACGACGCGCAGCCAAATCGGCGGAAAAACGGGCAAAATCAATTCGCGCACCGGTCCAGTCGGGCGCCAGTTCAGGCTTTGAGCGCTGCGATGCCATATTCTTCGACCGTTTCCTGTCTTATCCGGCGTTCAAGATAGTCGAGATCGGCAGTCGGGTGAAGGGCAAACAAAATTCGCGCTTGATCCAGCCGATCCTTTGCCGTTCCGGAAGCATATTGACCCATGCGATCGGCGATTAAATCCTCGACTGAAATGATCGCGAAGCTCGATCCGTCGCCAGTGTCTTCGACGAGCAGGATATGGTCGCGATCGATATTGCCGTCCAACGGGACCGATCCCACGATTTCAAAGCCGAGTTTGAGACCGGGGTGGATCCAGCCGCGCGCCAGCTGGCCGACGCCCGACGGTCGGACAAACCCGGCGCGTTGCAGTTCTTCATCCAGCGCATCCTGCCATGGCGAGCAGATGTCGAAATCGCCCGTCATCAGCGCGCTGCCCGAATAATATTCGACGGCGGCCCCGCCGACGAGCACCGGTCGGGATAGACCCCGCGCCGCCATTGCCTCGCTCACCCGAGCGAAGAGGCGAAGCGCCGCTTCAAACTCGGGGCGATAAGGAGAGGTCATTTACTCGGCGGCGATCCCCGCTTTGGCGAACATATCCTCGCCGTCGGTTTCGGCGGTGATCGCCGGGGCGAGGTCGTCGTTCGCCTTGGCTTTCTTGCGGTTGTCGAAGCTGGACCAGACGTTGTTCCACTCGCCGCGCGTCGCGCCCTTGCTGTATTCGGTGGCGCGGGTTTCGAAGAAGTTGGCGTGCTCGACGCCGTTGAGCAGCGGGGCGAGCCAGGGGAGGGGGTGTTCCTCGATCATGTAGATCGGCGCGAAGCCAAGCTGGCCCAGGCGCCAGTCGGCGATGTAGCGGATGTAGCGCTTGATTTCCTTCGGCGTCATGCCGGGGACGGGGCCTTGTTCGAACGCAAGGTCGATGAACGCGTCCTCGAGCCGCACCGTTTTCTGGCAGGTGTCGATGATGTCTTCCTTCACCGCCTTGGTCAGACAATCGCGTTCCTTGGTGAAGGTGTGGAACAGCTTGATGATGCCTTCGCAATGCAGGCTTTCGTCTCGGATCGACCAGCTGACGATCTGGCCCATGCCCTTCATCTTGTTGAAGCGCGGGAAGTTCATCAGCATCGCGAAGCTGGCGAAGAGCTGAAGCCCCTCGGTAAAGCCGCCGAACATCGCAAGGGTGCGCGCAATATCTTCGTCGTTATCGACGCCGAACTGCTGCATATAATCATGCTTGGCGCGCATCTCGTCATATTCGAGGAACATGCCATATTCGCTTTCGGGCATGCCGATGGTGTCGAGCAGGTGGCTGTACGCCGCGATATGCACGGTTTCCATGTTGCTGAACGCGGTCAGCATCATCTTGATTTCGGTCGGCTTGAACACGCGGCCATATTTGTCGTGGTAGCAATCCTGCACCTCGATATCGGCCTGGGTGAAGAAGCGGAAAATCTGGGTGAGCAGATTGCGTTCATGGTCGCTGATCTTTTGCGCCCAGTCGCGGCAATCCTCGCCCAGCGGCACTTCCTCGGGAACCCAGTGGATCTGCTGCTGGCGCTTCCAGAAATCGAACGCCCAGGGATATTCGAAGGGCTTGTAGGTGTTGCGGGATTCTAACAACGGCATGGCGGCTATCCTCGGGTCAGATTTTTTTCGTCATTCCGGCGAAAGCCGGAATCCATCGATGGGTTGGCTCCCCCCGCGTGGACCCCGGATCAAGTCCGGGGTGACGAGGGAGGGTAAGCTTTACTGGCAGGCCAGGCACTCGTCGTAATCGGTGCTCTCCAGCTGATACACCGGGGCTTCGGCGGTGTTGTCGGCCTCGACCCCGCCCGCGAAGCCGGCGCGCTGCACCGATTTCGAGCGGAGGTAATAGAGCGATTTGATGCCGAGTTCCCATGCGCGGTAGTGGAGCATGAGCAGGTCCCATTTCTCGACGTCGGCCGGGATGAACAGGTTCAGCGACGCGGCCTGATCGATGTACGGCGTGCGGTCGGCGGCGAGTTCGAGCAGCCAGCGCTGGTCGATCTCGAAGCTGGTCTTGAAGCAATCCTTCTCGTCGACGGTCAGGAAGTCGAGGTGCTGGACGCTGCCGCCCTTTTCCAGGATCGAGTTCCAGATATTGTCGCTGTTCTTCGCCTTGTCGACGAGCAGGGCTTCGAGGTGCGGGTTGCGGATCGAGAAGCTGCCCGAGAGCGTCTTGTGCGTGTAGATGTTCGCGGGGATCGGCTCGATGCACGCGCTGGTGCCGCCGCAGATGATCGAAATCGACGCGGTCGGCGCGATCGCCATCTTGCAGCTGAAACGCTCCATCACGCCCTGATCGGCGGCGTCGGGGCAGGGGCCGCGTTCCTTGGCGAGCAGCATCGACGCCTGATCGACCTGCGCGCGGATATGCTTGAAGACGCGCAGGTTCGACGATTTCGCCATCGCGCCCTCGAAGGGCAGGCCGCGCGCCTGGAGGAAGCTGTGGAAGCCCATGACGCCAAGCCCGACCGAGCGTTCGCGGCTGGCGCTATATTTGGCGCGCGCCATTTCGGGCGGGGCGCGGTCGATATAATCCTGAAGGACATTGTCGAGCATGCGCATCACGTCTTCGATGAAGCCCTTGTCGCCGTTCCACTCGTCCCAGGTTTCAAGGTTGAGCGACGAGAGGCAGCAGACCGCGGTGCGATCGTTGCCGAGATGGTCGCGGCCGGTGGGCAGGGTGATTTCGCTGCACAGGTTCGAGGTGGTGACCTTGAGGCCCAGGTCGCGGTGATGCTTGGGCATCATGCGGTTCACCTGGTCGATGAAGATGATATAGGGCTCACCGGTCGCGAGGCGCGTTTCGACGAGCTTCTGGAACAGCGAGCGCGCGTCGACGCTACCGCGGACGCTCTGGTCCTTGGGGCTGCGCAGGTTGAATTCGGTGCCGTCGCGGACGGCTTCCATGAACTCGTCGGTGATCAGCACGCCGTGGTGGAGGTTGAGCGCCTTGCGGTTGAAGTCGCCCGACGGTTTGCGGATTTCGAGGAACTCCTCGATCTCCGGGTGGCTGATGTCGAGATAGCAGGCGGCAGAGCCGCGGCGCAGGCTGCCCTGGCTGATCGCGAGGGTGAGCGAGTCCATGACGCGGACGAAGGGGATGATGCCGCTGGTCTTGCCGTTGAGGCCGACGGGCTCGCCGATGCCGCGCACGCTGCCCCAATAGGTGCCGATGCCGCCGCCGCGCGACGCCAGCCAGACATTCTCGTTCCACGTCTCGACAATGCCCTCAAGGCTGTCGGGGACCGAGTTGAGGTAGCAGCTGATCGGCAGGCCGCGGCCGGTGCCGCCGTTCGAGAGGACGGGGGTGGCGGGCATGAACCACAGCTTCGAGATATAGTCGTAGAGGCGCTGCGCATGATCCTGATCGTCGGCATAGGCCGACGCGACGCGCGCGAAAAGATCCTGATAGGATTCGCCGGGGAGCAGGTAGCGATCCTCGAGCGTTTCCTTGCCGAAGTCGGTGAGCAGCGCGTCGCGGCTGCGATCGGTGACGATATCGAATCGCCGCGCGTGGACCTTCGCCTCGCTGCTGTCGTTCAGCTTGGCCGTTGCGGCCGTTGCGGCCGCTGCGGGAGCCGATTCGTTCGCGACAGGCGCTTCGTTTTTCGTCAATTCCACCGTCGCCACGTCGCTCGTCTCCACCCGTTCTGTCTCGCGAAAATCCATCGTATCCGTCCCCGATTGCCCATGCGCCGCAGCGCATATGTTCATGTCTTGTTCGACTCGGGACGAAGCCCCAGCCTAGCATCTATTCGATCCGCGGGGGCACATATTTTTGGCCGCACGAAGCACTTTCCCGAGCCCATATGCGATGGGCGACGGAAATCCGCCATTTTTGGCTAACCACTAATTCTTGGGGTGCCCCCTCGGCCGACCCACCATCTATAGTGCCACGTCAGCGCGACGATGCAAGACGGTAAATGACGATTTAGGGACTCGGTTCGTCGATAATTTGATTCGTCTCGTCGTGCGCAATGGACGATCGCGGGGGCGCGCGCCAGCCTTTCCGCGGGTTAGCGCGAATTGGGGCGCGATGGCGATGTGCACGGAAATTTTTCGCGGAAGCGAGGCTACGAGATTGCCGCTTGGGATCTCGGCCATTGGCCACGCTGCCGCAGCGGACGTCGGACTGTCGCACGGACGACGGACAAAAAGAAAGGGCCCCGGCAATGCCGGAGCCCTCTCCCTGAATTTACATCCAGATTAGGCCGATGCGCCACCGTTGCCGGAGCCACCGCCACCCAGAAATCTCCAAAACCAACCCATATGATATCTCCTGTCGGCACTGCCCACGAAGAACAGTTAACGAAGCATATACCATCTTTGGTAAGGTAAATCGAGTCTTAACCATATTATTGCCGCCAATTTGGCAGCTATGCGGTGCGGTTTTGCGGGGGCGCTGAAAGGGTTGCGGCGAGTTCGGAAAATAGCTGTGGTTTGCCAAGATGATAGCCTTGACCAACGTCGCAGCCGAGGCCGGCAAGCAGCGCCATGGTTTCGGCGTCTTCAATGCCTTCAGCGACCGCCACGGCGCCCAATCGATGTGCTAGGTCAATGGTAGATTTTACCACTTCAAGGTTCCGCTGCGAATCGCGCATGGTCATCACGAATCGCTTGTCGATCTTGATTTCGTCCGCTTCGATTTCGGTCAGATATTCGAGGTTTGACTGGCCGGTGCCATAATCGTCGATCGACAGGCGGATGCCGGAGCGGCGGAGCTGGGCGAGCGTTGCGCGCGCCTGACGGCTGTTTTCGATCTGTGCGGTTTCGGTGATCTCGATGGTCAGGGCTTCAGGCGGCAGGTGGTGCGCGGTGAGCATCACGCGGATCGTGCCGACGAGGTCGCTGTGGTCGAGCAACGTCGCCGACAGATTGACCGACATATTGATCCGGTGACCGCGCTCGTGAAGCTGCGCCGCCGAGCGGATCGCCTGATCCATGACAAACAGCGTCAGGCGATAGATGTCCTGGCTCTTTTCGGCCTGGACGATGAATTCGTCGGGCGGGATGGGGCCGCGCGTCGGGTGCGTCCAGCGCGCGAGAGCCTCGACCCCGACGAGCCTGCCCGTCGCGATGGCATATTGCGGCTGGAAGGCGACCCAGATGTCACCGCCGGTGAGCGCATCCTCAAGCTGCGAGTGGAAGCTCAGTTGCCAGCCGGCATCGTCCTTTTGCCGCGGCACATATTTGGTCCACAGCGCACGGGTACGGATCGCGCGTTCGGCGGCGACGAGCGCGGCGGCAAGGCGCTGGGCGTTCGACCCCTCGAACTCGTCATTGACGCCGAAGGCGATCGCGACGTCGACGCGCAATTCGCCGATCGTCAGCGGCGCGTTGAACAGCGCCGCGAGGCCCGCGAGCTGTCCCTCGATCTGACTGTGCTGATAATAGGGAACCAGCCACGCGAAGGTACCATCGAGATCGTGATGGAGCGCCGTACCCTGCGACGCTAACTGAAGACGGCGTGTAACCTGTTCGATCAGTTTGCCAATCCCGTCACCTGGAATGAAAGCCGCGAGATCCTCGAAATTGACAACCTTTGCGGCAACGACGGTGCCACTGCCAAAAGGCGTTTGCGATCGCAGCGCCTCGAAGTTGGGGAGGCCCGATACCGGGTTTTCGCGCTGCGCTGAGCGGCGGCGGCGGTTGCGCGACACATTGGCGCTAACCGCAGCGATCAGGAAGCAGGCACCGCCGATCTGGGTTGCGACAAGCGAAAGCCCAAGGAAAATCTTCGCCGCGATTAACAGCAATGTCGTGGCCAGCGCGACGCGCGAATACCAGCGGCCACTTTGCCAAGTCAGCGCACCAAGCAACATAATTGCGGCGAAAACAAGCGCCGGGAGCCAGCCGACACTGATCGGTTGGCCGCGCTTGAGCGCCTCGCCCGCGATCAGGTGAATGTAGGCGCCGGGCAGCTTGTCGTGGCCGGGCAGATAATGTTTGTCGGGCGACGCGGCGGCGGTAAACGCAAAGATCACATCCTTGCCGCGCAATAGCTCTGGGTCGAGTTTGCCCGTCATCACGTCGATCGCGCTATATTCTTTGATAGTGTCGGCGTCATAGGACAGGTCGAGGGCGAAGACTTCGGGCTTATGGGGCTGCCGATCGGCCAGTTTAGCGGCAAAACTGGGCAGCAATCGGCCGCTTGCCGTGACCGCGAGCGGCACTTTCCACACTTGCCAAAATTCATACTCCCAGCAAATGCAGGCTTGCTGCGCGCGGTTACCGAACGCGGGGTCAGGCCAATAATCGACCACAGCGGTGGTGCCCGTGGTGCTGCTGCCAGGCACTGCAAGCACGATCCGGTCGTCCATTTTCTGAACAGCATCCGCGAGCAGGGGAAAGTCGCGATCCTCCAAGCGGCGCTCATAAGAAAAATCGACGAAAAGCCGCTTGGCAGGTGACGCGCTGATCGCGCTGACTAGCTGCGCGTGATGCGAGACGTCGAAATCCTTGTTTTCAACGGCCTGCAAAGTCTTGTCGTCAAGGCCGACGACAATCGTATCGCCCGATACAGGTCGCCACGCGACGCGGCCCACGGCGCTTTCGAGAATGCGATCGATCGGTTCGGCGATAGACGAAAGGCCCGCTGCTACGCTCAGTAGCAGCGACAAGGCGAGCGTGCGCCAGCTGATGATCAGACTTTTGACCGGAATGGGCACGCACGTCTCCAGCAATTGCCGGATGTGCCTAGTCTCAGATGGTTATCATCGCGTTAATCATGAACAAATTCTTGCTTCCGTCGAGGTGCTGAAAAACCGCTTGAATCCTTATGTCTCAGGCGAATTTTGGCAGTGGGGCGAGCGCCGCATCGCCCGCCAGCGCCGACGGCGCGAGACCGGTTGCCGCGGGGACGATCTGCTGCAGGTAGAAGCGCGTCGAGGCGATCTTGGCCTCGAGAAACGCGCGGTCGCCGCTGCCGTCTTCCAGCGCCGCTTTCGCGCCGCGATGTTGCAGCGCCATCAGCCAGCCGCAAGTCGCGGTCGCCAGCATGGTGAGATAGGGATAGCTGCCCGCCAGTCGATCGCTGGTGTTCGCGACGACCATCCAGTCGGTGACCGCGCGGCACGCGTCGGCGAGTTGCTGGAGTTCGGGGAAATCCGCCGCGCCGTGCGCGATGTCGTCGATCAACCCGCGGACCAGGTCGCCGCCCGCCATGCCGAGCTTGCGCCCGACCAGATCGGCGGCCTGGATGCCGTTGGTGCCTTCGTAGATCGGCGCGATGCGCGCATCGCGATAATGCTGTGCAGCGCCGGTTTCCTCGATGAAGCCCATGCCGCCATGGACCTGAATGCCGAGACTGGCGACTTCGCAGCCGATGTCGGTCGCGTGCGCCTTGACCAGCGGGATCAGGATTTCGGCGCGCATCGCGGCGGCTTCGTCACCGAGCTTGCCAAAGTCGGTCTGCGCGGCGGCATAATAGGTCAGCGCGCGCGCCGCCTCGGTCTGGGCGCGCATCCGCCACAGCATGCGGCGGACGTCCGGGTGCTGGTCGATCGTCACCGGGGTGCGGTCGGTACCGCCCGCGAGCGCCGACTGGACGCGTTCGGCGGCGAAACGCTGCGCCTGCTGCGTCGCGCGTTCGGCGATCTGGACGCCCTGACAGCCGACGAGCAGGCGCGCGGCGTTCATCATCACGAACATCGCGCGCATGCCGCCCATTTCGGCGCCGACGATCTCGCCGAGGCAATCCTCGTCCTCGCCATAGATCATGACGGCGGTCGGCGAGCCGTGGATGCCGAGCTTATGCTCAATCGAAGCGCAGCGGACGCCGTTCGAATGGGCGGGCTTGCCGTCGGCGTCGAGGCGGTATTTGGGGACGAGGAACAGCGAAATGCCGCGCGTCCCCTCGGGCGCGCCCGGCGTACGCGCGAGGACGAGGTGGACGATATTGTCGGTGAGGTCGTGCTCGCCGAAGGTGATGAAGATCTTCTGACCCCTGATCTTGTAGAGCCCAGCGTGATCGCCTTCGGTGACCAGCTCGGCGGTCGAGCGCAGCGCGCCGACGTCGCTGCCCGCGGCAGGCTCTGTCAGGTTCATCGTGCCGTTCCACGCGCCCGAGACGAGGTTGGGCAGCCAGGTCTGGCGCTGTTCCTCGGTGCCATAGGCCATCAGCGCGTGGATCGCGCCGGGGGTCAGGATGTTGCAGAGTGTAAAGCCCATGTCGGCGGTGCCGAGCGCCTCGATGATCACGGTGGCCAGCGTGAAGGGCAGGCCTTGCCCACCATATTCTTCGGGTCCGTCGATGCTGCCCCAACCGGCGTCGACGAAGGCCTGATAGGCTTCCTTGAAGCCGGGTGGCATGGTGACCTTGCCGTCTTCCCATTTGGGGTTTTGGACGTCGCCGACGCGGTTAAGCGGGGCATACACCTCGGCGGCAAATTCGCCGATGCCGTTGACGATCGCCTCGACCATGTCGGGGGTCGCGGCGGCGAATTTCTCGTGTGCCGCCATCGCGTCGATGCGCGCGATATGGTCGAGGACGAAGAGTTGTTCGGTGGTCGGCGGCGTATAGGTCATCTCGTCCCCGCTTTTGCTGGCGATTCTGTGCTCGGCGCGGCTATAGCGCGGCATGGCGACGGGTCAAACGAACGAGAACATGGCGACCGAGGTGCGGCCGTTTAACGCGGATGCGATAGCGCGCGCCGCAGCGCTGGTCACCGATGGCCAGCCGATCGCGGTGCCGACCGAGACGGTCTATGGTTTGGCGGCGGATGCGCGCAATGCTGAGGCTGTGGCGCGCATCTATGCGGCGAAGGGGCGGCCTGATTTCAACCCGCTGATTGTGCATGTGGCCGATCTGGCTGCCGCGGAGGCGCTGGGTGTGTTCGGCTGCGTGGAGCGGGCGCTGGCCGCGCGGTTCTGGCCGGGGCCGCTGACATTGGTGGTGCCGCGCACTGCCGACTGCCCGGTGGCGAGCATCGCGACCGCGGGGCTCGAAACGATTGCGCTGCGAGCGCCGCGGCATCGCGCGATGCAGTCGCTGCTTGCCGAGACCGGCGCGCCGCTTGCCGCGCCGAGCGCCAACGCGAGCGGCGGGGGGAGCCCCACGAAGGCCGAGCATGTTTTGGCGACGCTCGACGGGCGGATCGCGCTGGTGATCGACGATGGGCCGACGACAGCTGGGGTGGAATCGACGATCGCGCGGGTAAGGGGCGGCGCGGTGGAGGTGCTGCGACCGGGGCCGGTGACCGCCGATATGCTGGCCGAAGCGAGCGGGTTACGAGTGACGGGCGTGACAGGATCGGACATCGTCGCGCCGGGGATGCTGGCGAGCCATTATGCGCCGGGCAAGCCGGTGCGGCTCGGCGCGGCGGATTTTGCAGAAGATGAGTTCGGGATCGGGTTCGGAGAGGTTGCCGGCGACTATTGCCTGAGCGCAGGTAGCGATTTGACCGAGGCGGCGGCGCGCCTGTTCGATGCGCTGCATGCGGGGGCGGCGAGCGCGAAGGTGAAGATTTCTGTCGCGACGATCCCTGCCGAGGGGCTGGGCGCGGCGATCAACGATCGGCTCTCGCGCGCCGCGGTGTGATATTTGGTTCGCACAAAGACACAAAGACACGAAGAAGCCGGGCTATAGCTTCGAGGGTTGGTGTCGCCGCAGGCGACCTTCAAAGGCGCTGCGCGCAATTGGCAAACGAACCAAGTGCTGATGCGCCAACCTCTTCGTGTCTTTGTGTCTTCGTGCGAAATATTTCTTAAGCCGCCGCTGGCTCGATCGGATCGAGCTGCGGGGTCTTTCGCGCCACGATTAGGCAACCGACCACGATCAGCACCGCGCCGATGATCGTCGGCCAGGTCACCGCTTCGTCGAAGAACATCCAGCCGAACAGCATCGCCCACAGGAAGCCGGTATATTCGGTGGTCGCCAGGATCTGTGCCTCGGCGCGGGCATAGGCCCAGCTGAGCAGGAGCAGCGACGTGACCGCGAGGACGGCGGCGCCGACGAGGGGGATTGCCTGTTCGCTGCCGGGCACCGCGAGGAACCAGGGCGCGCCCACCGCGAGGATCAGCGCGACGAAGCCGTTCTGGAAAAAGGCGATCTCCATCGGCTCGGCCATCTTCGCCTGCCGCCGCGCGAGGATGAGGTTATAGGCATAGAGCAGCGCCGAACCGACGACCGCACCGACCGCCCACAGGGCTTCGGGCGCGTACTCGCCGCGGCCCAGCTTGCCCGCGACGATGACGAGCACCCCGGCGATGCCGAGGACCGACGCGATGATCGAGCGCGGGCCGATCTTCTCGCCAAGGAAGATCGCCGCCATGTAAAGCGTCGCGAGCGGGGCGATGAAGGCGATCGCGATCGCTTCGGCCATCGGCAACCGCGCGAGCGCCCAGAAAAAGCTGACCGCCATCCCCGCGACGAACAGCGAGCGGACGGCGTGGATGCGGAGCGTCGCGCGATCGGGCATCGCAGGGCGGCTGGCGAAATAGATCGCGCCGCTGAGGATCGTCCCGGCGCCGGTGCGCCATAGCACGGCGTTATAGGCGCCGATGTCGATCGACAGTCCCTTCATCAGCACGTCCATCGCCGAAAAGGTCGCGATGCCCGCGCATGCGATCAGGAACGGGATGACGGGAGAAGGCGAATCGGGGCGCATAGCCCGCCTCTAGCCGAGGGATTCTAGCTTGAACAATGAAACGAACGGGCGCAGCATCGCAGCGGGTCATGGGTGGAGTGGGGCTATGACGAAGCCGAGCAAGTTCGCGCATGTCGTCTATATGACGCGGCGCTATGACGCGATGATCGCCTGGTACCAACAGGTGTTCGAGGCCGAGGTCGTGCATCAGGATCCGGCGCTCGCGTTCCTGACGTATGACGACGAGCACCACCGCTTTGCCTTTGCGAACCTAGAGTTGCTGAAACCCGGCGGCGATGGTGGGCGCGGCGATGTCGGGGTCAATCATGTCGCCTATACCTATGCGAGCGCGGGCGATCTGATGGAGGTGTACAAACGGCTGAAGGCAGCGGGGATCACGCCCTATTGGCCGATCCATCACGGGACGACGCTGTCGCTCTATTATTCCGACCCCGATGGCAATAGGATGGAGTTTCAGGTCGATCATGGCACGGTCGCGGACGCCGTCGCGTATATGAAGAGTGAGGCGTTCGGCGGCAATCCGATCGGGATCGAATATGATCCGGACGAATTGCTGGCGCGTTATGAGGCGGGCGCGAGCGAGGCCGAATTGATGCGGATGCCGGTTGGCCCGCCGTCGGGGATTCCGGCGGAGCATGGCATGGTTTGATTTTGATCTTCCCGTAAGGAGAAGGAATCAGGCCCAAGGCGGCGCGTTCAGCCCCTTCGGACTTGCCGTGAAAATTTCGCAGCCGGTTTCGGTAATCCCGATGCTGTGCTCGAACTGCGCCGATAGCGAGCGATCGCGGGTGACCGCGGTCCAGCCGTCGGGGAGCATCTTCACGGCAAATTTGCCGGTGTTGATCATCGGCTCGATCGTGAAGAACATGCCCGGGCGCAGCTCCGGGCCGGTGCCGGGGCGTCCGGCGTGGACGACTTCGGGCGCGTCGTGGAACATCTGCCCCAGCCCATGGCCGCAGAAATCGCGGACGACCGAATAGCGGTGGCGTTCGGCGTGGGTCTGGATCGCGTGCGCGACGTCGCCCATGCGGTTGCCGGGTTTCGCCTGCTCGATGCCGAGCATCAGGCACTCATAGGTGACTTCGACGAGGCGCTTCGCCTTGATCGGCACGTCGCCGACCAGATACATGCGGCTGGTGTCGCCGTGCCAGCCGTCGATGATCGTCGTCACGTCGATATTGACGATGTCGCCCTCACGCACCGGCTTGTCGTCGGGGATGCCGTGGCACACGACATGGTTGATGCTGGTGCAGCAGCTGTGCGTAAAGCCGCGATAGCCGAGCGTCGCGGGGATGCCGCCGCCATCGAGCATCATCGTGCGGACGAGGTCGTCGATCGCCGCGGTGGTCACGCCCGGCTGGACGAAGGGAACCAGCGCGTCGAGGATTTCGGCCGACAGCCGCCCCGCCTTGCGCATCCCGGCAAAGCCGGCCTCGTCGTGCAGCTTGATCGTGCCGTCGCGCACGGGGGTCGGCGCGCCAGCGTCGGCGGTGGTTACGGAGACATAGTCGTACATGGGAGGGGATATAGCGGCTGGAGGGTGAAAAAGCGAGGGGTCGGCGGCGTCAGCTTTTGGCAAGATGGTCGCGGAACCAGTCCGCGAGCTCGCTTTCCGACAATTCTCCCGCCGCAAGTGCGAGGAAGGTCACCACCAGTTCCGCATCAGTGGCAGCCAAGCTATGGCCGTTCAGCACCAGAAAGGTTTCGCTGACCACTGCGGCAGCGCGTTTATTGCCGTCTTCGAAGGGATGATTGCGCGCGATGCCAAAGGCGTAGGATGCTGCCAGTTCGGCGGCGTCAGGATTCCCGTAGGCGACGAGGTTTTTTGGCCGCGCCATGGCGCTTTCAAGCATGCCCGCATCACGCACGCCTTCTCCGCCGCCATGCTCAGCCAGTTGTTCCAGATGGGCCGCCAGAGCGACTTCCAGCGATACCCAAATCCATTGCATCGCCGGTGTCGCTATTTCGCCAGTTCGCGCAACGCGCGCTTGCGGCGTGCCATGACTTCGCGTGCTGCAGCCATCTGCGTTTCAAAGTCAGCGTCATAGGGCGCGAGTTCGATTCCGCGTTCGGTATCGCGCACCGAAAGCATATCACCCTGCGCTGCGCCAAGCCGTGCAAGCAGTTCCTTGGGCAAGATAACGGCGGCGCTATTGCCAACCCTCGTGATTTTGAGCGGCGTGTTCATACGTTCGTTATAACACGCCGCCCGAAAATCTCAAAGTGGCGTTTTACTCCGCCGACTTCTTCGCCTTGTCGGCCTTCGGCACCTTCGCCTTGCCCTTGCCGACTTTCGGCGGCGCGGAGACGATTTCGAACGCCAGCGGATTGCCGACCTTCGCGTCGTCGCCGGTCTTCATCTTCACCTTGACCTCGCCGCCATGGACGAGCTTGCCGAACAGCAGTTCCTCGGCGAGCGGCTGCTTGATCTTTTCCTGGATCAGGCGGCCCATCGGGCGCGCGCCGTACAGCTTGTCATAGCCCTTGCCGGTCAGCCATTCGCGCGCCGCATCGTCGAGCTGGATATGGACGTTGCGGTCG
>JAHJHL010000036.1 GCA_018823905.1 Alphaproteobacteria bacterium | reverse complement strand
GCGGTTATAGACGTTCGACCATTCGGGGTGATGATCCATCTTCTCGGCGATGATCGCGACGCTGGCCATGAAGCCGAACGCCTGCGCGAAATCGTCGAATTTGAACCGGCGGGTGATCGCGTCGCGCGCCGGTTCGTGCGTCCAGTCGGGGAAACGCGCGAGCAAGGCAGTGCGGGCGTCGTCGTCGAGTTTCTGGACCATGAATTTTCTCCCGCTGGTAAAGGCCGTGCCGCCGCCATAAGGAAGGGCGCGATGAGCGACAAGCCTGCCCTGCCAGCCGGATGGACCGGCACCGCCCCCGATGCCGATGCGATGTTCGCGATGGCCGAGGTCGCGCTCGACACGATGCCCGCGGTGTTTCTGCCGCATATTCAGGGCGTGGTGATCGCGATCGAAGAATTTGCCGACGACGAAGTGCTGAAATCGCTCGACATTGAGCATCCCTATGACTTGACCGGCCTGTACGAAGGGCGCCCGCTGACCGAGCGCAGTGTCAGCGAGAGCGGCGGCATGCCCGACCGGGTGACGCTGTATCGCATTCCGATCTTGGTCGAATGGATCGAGACCGGCGAGCGGCTCGACCGGCTGGTGCGGCATGTGCTGATCCACGAGATCGGGCATCATTTTGGATTTAGCGACGACGACATGCACGCGCTGGAAGATATGGCGTGACGGCGTTGCTGCGGCTCGATGGCGTGGCGTGCATCCGCGGCGACCGGTTGCTGTTCGAAAATCTGTCGCTGGCGCTGGCGCCCGGCGACGCGTTGTGGCTACGCGGGCCGAATGGCGCGGGCAAGTCGAGCCTGATCCGGCTGGCCGCGGGGCTGCTGCGCGCCGCAGCGGGGACGGTCGAGCGCCGCGGGCGCTGCGCGCTGATCGACGAAGCATCGGCGCTCGACGCCGAACTGCCGCTGCGCCGCGCGCTCGATTTTTGGGCGCGGGTCGATACCGTCGATGGCCATGCGGTCGACCGCGCGATGGCGGCGATGGCGCTGGCGCCGCTGAGCGACGTGCCGGTCGCGATGCTGTCGACCGGCCAGCGCAAGCGCGCCGCGATGGTGCGCGTGATCGCAAGCGGAGCGCCGATCTGGCTGCTCGACGAGCCCGCCAACGGCATGGACGATGCGGCGCAGGCGCGGCTGGTCGCGGCGATTGCGGTGCATCGGGCGAATGGCGGCGCGGTGCTGCTGGCGTCGCATTTTGCGCTGGGGGTACCAGACTTGGCCGAACTCGATATGGGGGCTTTGGCATGATGCGCTGTCCGTCATTGCGAGCGAATCGAAGCAATCTCCAGCCAGCGGCCTCGCGAAATCTGGTGAACTGGAGATTGCCGCGTCGCTTCGCTCCTCGCAATGACGGAGAGGCAAAGTGACCACCCTGCTCGCCCTGTTCTGGCGCGACCTGCGGCGGGCGTGGGGCAGCGGGGCATTGTGGTTGCCGGTACTGTTCTTCCTGCTCGTGGCGACCGCCTTTCCGTTCGCGGTGGGGCCGGATGCCCCGTTGCTGCGGCGCGCGGGCGGCGGGATGGTGTGGGTCGCAGCGTTGCTCGCGGCGCTATTGCCGATCGACCGGCTGGTGCGGCCCGACCGCGACGCCGGGGTGCTTGATCAGCTCGCGGTGCGCGGGATCGCCGACGAGGTGATCGCGGCGGTGAAGATTCTGGCGCATGCGATCGCGTTCGGCTTGCCGCTGATGATCGCCTTGTTCCCGGCGGCGGCGTTGCTGGCGCAGGATGCGGCGCGGGTGGAGGTGCTGGCGACAGGGATTGCGATCGCGATCCCGGCGCTGGCGTCGCTCGCGGTGCTGAGCGCGGCGCTGACCGCAGGGCTGAAGGGCGGGAGCGCGATCGGCGGGCTGCTGGTGCTGCCGCTCGCGGTGCCGCTGCTGATCTTCGGCGCCGGGATGCTCGACCCGTCGGGGCGCGGGGCGATGAAGTTGCTCGGCGCGACGAGTTTGCTGCTGACGATGATCGGGCCGTTTGCGGCGGGCGCGGCGATGCGGGGGCTTAGGGAGTAGTCCCCTGAATCCGTTCGTGTCGAGCGAAGTCGAGACACGCGAAGGCTGGCGCGTCCCAAGCGTGTCTCGACGCTGCGCGCCGGCGGCCGCGTGTCGGGAAACGGCACCAGCGG
>JAHJHL010000035.1 GCA_018823905.1 Alphaproteobacteria bacterium | reverse complement strand
GACAGCGTGGCAGTCGGCGCACGGCTATGGGACCGCTCGGACGGTGCGCAAGCTGCCGCTGCGCGTCGGCTCCTCCACTACGTTGCGGCCCTGCGGGTGCGCCCCGTCCTTGAGCGCGGTCCCGTCGCCTTTTCTCGCCGCCCGCCCCGCCGTCCGGGGCCGGGTGTGGTTGAAGGAAAGGAAGAAAATCATGAAGCTCGATTTTATCGATGTGGACCATCTGTCGATTGCCGCCGCCAACATGCGGGGGAAGGGCAAAGACCCCGATGTGTCCGACCTGCTCCCGAGCATTCGCGCGCGGGGTGTACTGGTTCCGCTGCTCGTTCGTCCCAACTGCGCCGAAGGCCGGTTCGAGATCGTGGCGGGACGTCGCCGCTTTACCGCCGTCAACGCCGTTGCGCGCGAGGGCGGGGCGGTGAAACCGATCCCCTGTGCAATCCTCGATGAAGGCGACGATGCCGATGCGCTCGAAGCGTCGATGCTCGAAAACCTCGCACGGGTGCGACCCGACGAGGTCAGCCAGTGGGAAGCGTTTGTGGCGCTGGTCAAATCAGGTCGCAGCGTGGACGAGGTTGCCGACACGTTCGGCTTCGAGCCGTCGGCGGTGAACCGCATCCTTGCTCTCGGCAATCTGTTGCCGCGCATCCGCACCCTCTATCGCGGCGGCGAGATCGACGTGAACACGGTGCGCCATCTGACCCTCGCATCGAAAAGTCAGCAGAAGGCATGGCTGGCGCTGTTTGACGACGAGAGCGCCTATTGCCCGACCGGCCATCAGGTCAAGGCGTGGCTGTTCGGCGGCACGGCCATTGCGGTGACGCATGCCTTGTTCGACGTCGAGGCGTTCAAGGGCGGCATTGTTGCCGACCTGTTTGGCGAGGATCGCTTCTTTGCCGACAGCGATGCATTCTGGACCGCGCAGATGGGCGCCATCGAGGTGCGCAAGGCCGACTATCTTGAGGCCGGATGGTCCGACGTGATCATCATGGAGCGCGGGCAGTGGTTCCGGTCATGGGATTATGCCCATGCTGGGAAGCGCAAGGGCGGTCGCGTCTATATCGAGGTTCGCGAGAGCGGCGAGGTCAGCTTCCACGAAGGCTTTGTCACCACCAAGGAAACGAAGCGGCTTGCGAACGGCGGGAGCAGCGAGGATGGGGCGGTCATCGAGAAGCCGAGCCGTCCCGAGGTATCGGGTCCGCTCAATGCCTATATCGATCTTCATCGCCATGCGGCGGTGCGCGCCGACCTGCTTGCCCATACAGGTGTCGCACTCCGAGCGATGGCCGCGCATGTCATTGCGGGTGCAGACCTGTGGCGGGTCGATGTCGAGGCGCAGCGCGCGCCGAAAGAAGAAATTGCCGAGAGCGTCGAGACCTGCCCCGCCGAAACCGCTTTCGACACGAAGCGCCGCGCCGTGCTTGCCGTGCTCGGCTTCGATGAAGACGCCCCGACCGTTACCGGCAAGGGTTATCACCGGCCCCCTTTTGCTCCCTTGTTCACTCGGTTGCTCGAACTGCCCGACCCCGTAGTGATGGAGATTATTGCCATCGTCATGGGCGAAACGCTGGCGGCGGGCAGCGAGGCGGTGGAAATGATCGGGCTTCAGATCGGCACCGACATGCACCGGCACTGGCAAGCCGACGCGGCGTTCTTAGACCAGCTTCGCGACCGCGAAGTGCTGCTCGCCATCGTCGGTGAAGTTGCGGGTGCAGATGTCGCAGCGGGAAACAAGGATGCGAAGGGCAAGGCGCTGAAAGCGATCATCTTGGATTGCATTGCGGGCACGAACGGCCGCGCCAAGTCCGAGCCGTGGGTTCCGCAGTGGATGGCATTCCCGCCTTCGGCCTACACGTCGCGCGGCGGTGTCGGCAGCGTGAAGGCGGCGGCGCGTGTGGCTTTCGATCTCTCCGCGAGCATTGTGCCTCTCACCGAGGACAGCAGCGGACCGGAAACCGACGAACCGCCATTGGCGGCATAACAACAGGGCGGGCGGCTTTTGGTCGCCCGCCTATTGTTCCCTCACCGGTAACGGACGCGCTGACCCTTCGGGCCAGCGCGGCGCTTTCATTTTTGGCGCGCCGCCGCCACAAGCGGCGACGGCGCGGAGGCCGGAAGGAAAAAGGCGGCGCGATAAATCGCGCCGCCTTAAACGATGGTCTGCGTTGCAGAATATCGCCCCCCACCACCGAACGGTCCCCTGGGTCGCAATCAGGGAGCGTCCGACGAAAGTTCGTGTTGCGAGGCCTATGGCCGTTGCCAGTCGGGCAGGATTGTACAGATCCGCCAAAACGGAGTGATGGCGCTCCAGATTGTGCATTTCCCGATGACCCGGTGGGTTGTCCAACTCGCGCTATGGCGTCGGAATAACAACAATCGCGGAACGTCTGCGTTGAACCGTCCTTGACGATGTGTCTCTGGCGCATTGAGGCGTGTGTTCGGCTTGGGCATCCTGCTCTCATGACGTCACTAATCCGGTGCTGTTAGTGACTGCCTTGATCAAGCCGAAGACCATCCCCGTCGACGGGCGATCGACCTGGACCGGCACGGCGCCCCGCGAAAGTGCGGCGGCGCGATTATTTCCCCGCCGGCTGCGCCGCCTCCTCGCGGTCGCTGCGCTTCAAATAATCGCGGCGTCGCACTTCTCCGCTGCGCTGCGGCCCTTGCGGGTTCGCGGATCGCCTCATGCGCCAGTCTCTGGTCCGCCCATGTCGCAGGGATGGTCCCGCGGCACATTCAAGGAGACGACCAATGGCAGCTATCGGCTTTGTGAACGGCACCATCGAAGAAGGCTTCGTGGGCCAGTTGAAAACTCTCACGATCCGCGCAGCGATCGAGATCCGCACCAACCGCTCCAAGAGCGGCGACGTCCAGCCCGACTACCGGGTTTATTCCGAAGGCGTCGAAATCGGGGCGGGCTGGGTCCGCACCGGCGAAGCATCGGGCAAGCCCTATGTGTCGCTGACCCTCGCGGCCCCCGAGTTCGGGCCGCGCCGGATTTATGCCAACCTCGGACGCGCTGCCGGCCAGGACGGCGAAGACGGCTATGCGCTGATCTGGAACCCCGCCGATTGAGGCGGGCTTCCACCCCGCGCCGCTTCGGCGGCGTGGGGCTTTGCCATGCTTGACCCTAAGCCGCTTCGCGCTTGAGATCGGCGATCGTGAACGCGTGCGGGTTACGCAGCCACTTTTCGACCTCGCCGGCGCGCCAGCCACAGCAGCGTTCGGCGAGCTTATGCTGCGTCGGGAAGGTCCCGGCGGCGATCTTGCGGTAGAGAGTCGCGCGGCTGAGCCCGGTTAGATCGAGGACTTCATTGAGCCGCATGAGGCGGAGGGGAGATTGAAACGCCATGAACAATTCCTTCATTTACTGGTTCGAAATGATGCCCCGAAAAATGAGAATGGGAAGTTTTTTGATTTAGTCAACATCATGAAATGGTGCGTATAATTTGTGTAGTCATAGTCTGTCGTACTCTGTCCAACTCTGGGCAAGTCTGTCCAAGTGTAGCGTGTGAGACTAAATCTGCATTTTGCGGCAAATAATTTCGTTCCACTTGCGATTGAGACTGTCTGGGACAGTCGCGCTGCCAAGGACGCGCCGCAGAGGGCACGGACATCGTCCGATTCGTTCCTGGAGGGGCGCCGCTGGCGCGCACGCGGTCGCCGCTTCGCGGCGGCGTTGTCTGTCCCGGCAGGTTGGGGGCAGGGTGGGCGTCACTCGCCTCTAGCCCCGCCCGGTCGGGCCGCAACCCGCGTGCCGCGGGTCCTCCATTGCATTTCGGTCCTGCGGATGCAGCCCGCCCGATGATGCGGGTCTGCCGGCTCCTTCCTGCCGCCCACCCCGCCCCCTTCCGGGCCGGGTGCAGTGGCTGGAAGGAGAAGGGATATGCGTGCAGAAAGGATCGAACGGGCGAGCCTCTACTCGGAGGTCACGAACCGGATCATCGCGGAGCTTGAAGAAGGGCGTCTGCCATGGGTCCAGCCGTGGGATAGTGCAGCGTGCGGTTGCACCATGCCGCAGAACGCCGGAACGGCGCGGCGCTATTCGGGGATCAATGTACTGATCCTGTGGGCCGAGGTCGTTGCCAAGGGTTATGCGTCACAGCGT
Source organism: Alphaproteobacteria bacterium (assembly GCA_018823905.1). GTDB lineage: Bacteria > Pseudomonadota > Alphaproteobacteria > Sphingomonadales > Sphingomonadaceae > Sphingopyxis. Next base: position 1,159 of record JAHJHL010000035.1, on the reverse strand, counting down.
TGGCTGACCTACCGGCAGGCCGAGGCGGCGGGCGGCAATGTCCGGCGCGGCGAGAAAGGCACGGTCATCTGCTATGCTGACCGCTTCACGCCGAAGGCCGAAGCCGAGGCTGCGCGCGGCGAAGACCGCGAGGTGCGGCAGGTTGCGTTCCTGAAACGCTTTGTCGTCTTCAACATCGAACAGTGCGAAGGTCTGCCCGACGATTACACCGCCCCAATGGTCAGCCCCGATCCGGTGCTCGCGATTTCCGAGGCCGATGCGCTGATCGCCGCGAGCGGCGCGCGGGTTCAGATCGGCGGCGGCGAAGCCTTTTACAGCCCGAGCCATGACTTTGTGCAGGTTCCGCCGCAGGCGGCGTTTCACGAGCCGATCAATTGGTATCGCACCGCGCTCCACGAGCTGGGCCATTGGACCGGCCATGCGACCCGACTGGATCGCGACCAGAAGGGCGGGTTCGGTTCGGGAACTTATGCCAAGGAGGAACTTGTCGCCGAAATAGCGGCGGCATTTACCTGCGCGTCGCTTGGCATCGCGCCGACTGTGCGGCATTCGGACTATATCGCATCTTGGCTTTCGGTCCTTCGCGACGATGACAAAGCGATTTTCCGCGCTGCCAGTCAGGCGAGCAAGGCGAGCGATTTCCTGCTCGCCTTCGCGGGAGAAGAACGATGACCGCCCGCAAGTCGCGCGAGGAGCGGCTTCGTCTTTGGCGCGCCGAGCGCGTCGTGGATCGGATGCACGGCATGGACCGCAAGGTCTTTCTGGCGATCCGCGTCGATGAGATGACCTATCCGCAGATCGCAGAACGCTTCGACATCAGCTTCGCCGATGTCGAAGCCTATTTCGCAGCGAGCCTGCGGATCATGATGAAAGCCATGGATGAAAAAGATCCATGGTGGTGGCGTTTCCGGCTGTGGTGACCATCTTCGCGCCGGATGGCGCTTGCCATCCGGCGCATCCAAATACAGGGTAAAACCAATGCGTACCGACCTCGATCACCTTCCGGCCAACAAGCAGCGCGAGCTTGAGCGCGTGAAGCAGATCATCTTCGAAGAATTTGCTGACAGCATCGCGCTCGCGACGATGAACTGGAAGAAGAAGGGGCGGATCGACAAGGTCATCCTCTACCGCAGCTATGCGCGCGGCGGTTGGGTCGATG
>JAHJHL010000034.1 GCA_018823905.1 Alphaproteobacteria bacterium | reverse complement strand
TACCATTTCTCGGCCAAAGTGATTTCCCGTGCCGTCGGCAGCAGCGCGGTCGCGGCGGCGGCCTATCGTTCGGCCGATCGCCTTCACGATGAGCGCCTCGGCCGCAGCCATGATTTCTCGAACAAGGCGGGTGTCGTCCACAGCGAAGTGCTGCTCCCCGATGGCGCGCCGGAGGAATGGCGCGACCGCGAACAGCTCTGGAATGACGTCGAAGCCGCGGAGATCCGCAAAGACGCGCAGCTCGCTCGCGAGATCGAGTTCGCGATCCCGCGCGAGATGACCGAGGGGCAGGGCATCGAGCTGGCCCGCGACTTCGTCCGAGACGAGTTCGTCGAGCGCGGCATGATCGCCGATCTCAATGTCCATTGGGACATCGGCGCTGACGGGCTGGCGCGGCCGCACGCGCATGTCATGCTGACGATGCGCGAGATCCGGATCGGCGACGACGGATCCGCCGAGTTCGGCGCCAAGGTGCGGGATTGGAACCGCACGGAGCTGCTGACCCACTGGCGTGAAGCCTGGGCCGATCATGTCAATGAGCGCCTGGCATCGCTCGACATCGACGCACGCATCGATCATCGCAGTCTCGAAGCGCAGGGCATCGACCTCGAGCCGCAGCACAAGATCGGTCCTGCCGCATCGCGAATGGTGGAGCAGGGGCTTGAGGTCGACCGCGCCGAGGAGCATCTCGAAATTGCGCGGCGGAACGGCGAGAAAATACTCGGCAACCCATCGATCGCGCTCGACAGCATCACCCACGGCCAGGCGACCTTCACCAATCGCGACCTCGCGATGTTCGTGCATCGGCACAGTGCCGGAACAATCCAGTTCGATGCCGTCATGGGGGCGGTGAAAGCGTCGCCCGATCTGATCGCGCTGGGCAAGGATGGGCGCGGCGAGGATCGGTTCACGTCGCGTGCGATGATCGAGACCGAGCAGCGGCTCGAACGCGCGACCGCAACACTCGACGCGCGCCGCAATCATGGCGTCGCCGATCGTCATCGCGGGCTTGCATTGGCGCGCGCCAGCGGCCGCGGTCTCGAACTTTCCGCTGAACAGCGCGGCGCGCTTGAGCATGTCACGTCGGCGCGCGGTGTCAGCAATGTCATCGGCTATGCCGGGACCGGCAAGAGCGCGATGCTCGGCGTGGCGCGGGAGGCGTGGGAAGCCGCCGGCTATCAGGTGCAGGGCGCCGCGCTGTCGGGCATCGCCGCCGAGGGTCTCGAACATGGTTCCGGCATCGGCTCGCGAACGCTTGCCAGCCTCGAGCATCAATGGGCCAACGACCGCGATCGGCTGACGAGCAAACATATCCTCGTCATCGACGAGGCGGGGATGATCGGGACACGCCAGCTTGAGCGTGTCGTGACCGAAGCCGAGAAGCAGGGCGCCAAGGTCGTCCTCGTTGGCGATCCTGAACAGTTGCAGGCGATCGAAGCGGGCGCCGCGTTCCGCGCCGCTGCCGAACGCCACGGCGCCGTCGAGATCAGTTCGATCCGCCGCCAGCATGAGGAATGGCAGCGCGATGCGACGCGCGAGCTGGCTACGGGCCGGACCGGCGAGGCGATCGGTCGTTATGCCGATGCTGGGCATGTCCACGCCGCCGACACCCGCGATGCAGCGCGCACCGAACTTGTCGATGCGTGGGATCGCGATCGGCAACGTCATCCCGATGCGAGCCGGATCATTCTTACCCACACCAATGACGAAGTGCGCCAGCTCAATGACGACGTTCGGGACAGGCTGCGGGCGGGCGGCGCGCTTGGCCCGGAAATCGAGATCAACGTCGAGCGCGGCGAGCGGATGTTCGCCGAGGGCGACCGTGTCATGTTCCTCCGGAACGAGCGCGAGATGGGCGTGAAGAACGGCTCGCTGGGCACGGTGCAGAATATCGACCGGATGCGCATGGCCGTCATGCTCGACGACGGGCGGCGCGTCGCCTTCGACCTGAAGGATTATGCCCATGTCGATCATGGCTATGCTGCCACGATCCACAAGGCGCAGGGCATGACGGTCGACCGTGTGCAGGTGCTCGCGACGCCGGGGATGGATCGGCACGGCGCGTATGTTGCCATGTCGCGACACCGGGACGGAGTGGATCTCCATTATGGCCGCGACGACTTTCGCGATCAGTCCAAACTCGTTCGTGCGCTCAGTCGCGAGCGCGGCAAGGACATGGCCAGCGACTATCGCACCAAAGAGGCCGCGCCCAAGGTCGAACCGAAACGCAGCATGTTCGCAGGCCTGAAGCTCAAACCTACCGTCTCTACCGCATCCCTCGGCAAAGCGGCTCCCGCGCAGCAACGGCCCGAGCGCACCCGCAATATCCGCGTCAGCGCGCGGGGGCTGGGCGCGGCGGCCGATCGTAGCGCACTAGACAAGGCGGTCGAGCGCTATGCCCGCGCGCAACGCGAGATCGATGCCATGCATTCCAAGGGGCTGTCGCCAGTCATCCACCAGCAGAAAAGCCTCGATGCGGCGGCGCGCGACATCGATGCTCTCCGCAGCGATGGGGCAAAGGATTTTGCCACGGCGCTCCGCAATGACCCGTCGCTGACCGCCGAGGCGGCGAGCGGCCGCACGCAGCGTGCTATGGAAGCGATGCGCACCGAAACCAAACTGCGCATCGACGCACCGGCCCGGGCTGACCGCTTCGTTGCAGAGTGGCAGGCGGGGTCGAAGCAGCTCCGGGAGCACAAAGCGAACTATGATCAAGTTGGCGCCAAGCGTGTCGGAGCGCACCTTAACGACATGGCAAAGAGCCTGCACCGCGACCCGCAACTCGAGTCGCTGCTCCGAAATCGCACCCACGAGCTTGGGTTGAAATCGCTTGAGAAACATTCGGTGTCTCAGGCGCTCCAGGAATATCTCCGCCCCTCGCGTTCCCTCGGCATGGGGCTTTAGGTTGTCGCCATGCAGGACAGTGACCCAGAAAATCTTGGCGACGACGTCGCCGCCGAAGATATCGCCCTCGACCAGGCCTTCGACAGAATGTCGGGCAACATGTCGACGCTTGCCGCTGCCATCGATCAGTTCGGCTTGCGTCTGAACGATGTGGTGGGGCGGGATTACACTGACGATCTCGCGAAGATCGATCAGAACTGGAAAAAGGCGAGCGAGGCAATCAAGCGGTTGGCCGAACGCCCTGCGCTGGCGCTCACGCCAGAGGTTATGGGCGAGCAGATGAGGTTGGCGGGTGCGCGCGCCCGCGAGACCGAACTACAAGCCTTACGCGACGCGCGTTCGCGTCTCGATGAGGCGGTGCAATCGATCAGCCTCGTCGTCGCTTCTGCACGGACGCAGGAGCAGCAGAATTTTTGGGTCGCAATCAGCGCCGGCGTTGCCGCAATCCTGGCGTTCATGGCGGGCTGCACTATCCCGTCCGCGGTCGATCGGGCCGTGCCCGACCATTGGCATTGGCCGGAGAAGCGTGCCGCCACCCGGTTGGAGCGTGACATGTGGGGCGCCGGTGTTCGGTTAATGCGGGTAGGCGATCCCCGCCGGTGGGAGGCGGTCGCACGCGCTTCCAGACTTTACAAGGGGAACGAAAAGAAGGTCGCGGATTGCGAAAAGCAGGCTGAGCGGAAGAAGAAAGCCGTGACATGCACGATCAAGGTCCAGCCTCTCAGCATCTAGTTAATCGGCTGCTTTGCGCCTCATCTAAGTCGTAGATGGCCGCGAGACGGCTGCCCGAAACCTGCCGTTCGCTGATGAGAAAAATAGAAATAGGGTGTCGGCAAAGGCCTGGGCGGGATTGACGCTTCAGATGTTTGCACTCGAGCTATTACGGAAGGCGTATGCCCGCGCCGCCCTGTCCGTCAGATAGTTTCGGTAGTCAGAGAGCAGCGCCATAGACGACGGGTCCGCTTGCACCGCCAGCCGATCGATCTCCTCGATCGCCCCGCCAAGCGTCAGTGGTCCTCCCGCGACGGGATGTAGCAGTCGGTCGGCCAGCGCGTAATCGGCCAGCGCCTGCTGGTCGCCCGAGAGCGCCCCGCGGTTCTCAAAGTAGATGAGACGATCCGCGAGAAAACGAAGGCGGGGATCACGGAGCCTCGAAACCGTTGCCACGCGTTCTGCCCATGTCGCATCATGAAAGTCGCCACACGTCCATAGGTCTTCATCATTTACGAATCCGCCGGAGTAGAGGCATGCCTCCGGGAACGGGGACTGCTCTGCGCTCCCCCAGTCGCTCGTGTAGACGCGGATCAGCCTTGCGCAAATGTCGCTTGCGGAACGGTAGCGGCGAGACCGATCGCGCGCAGCCTCAATATCTAGACCCGGAATCAGGTCGTCGGCCTCTTCGAGCGGCGTGAGAGTTGGCGCGCCGTTCACCTTCAGACGCCTGAGGGGCGTTCCCTTCCGGGCTATTTCGCTGCGCATCTGATCGTCCGACATCAAACGCCAGTCGTCCGGATCGCGCCCCAATTCTATGCAGAACCTTCCGTTGGCATTGTCTGGGATTGAACCAATACACACCACCGCTCGATGGAAGGGCTCGCCGCCGAAGAATTCTGTGAGGACGAAACCCTCTTCCTCGTTCACCATTTCCGCCACGGCGACTTTGTTCGACAGGCGGACGAAGCGCTCCCAGGCTGCAGGCGAGCGGTCCTTGACGAGCCGACAAAGCTCCACCGTTCCAGAGACGTCGGACATGGCGTCGTGGGCGGCTCCTGTGCCGAGACCGTTGGCTGCAAGAAGGGACGCCAACCTGAAGTCACGCCGACCATCAACCTTGAGCGGGACCGCCAGACATCCGGGGTTGAGCGCGCAAGCAGCCTGCACCAATCCGTAAGCGTCGGCCCGTCCGCAACCTCTTCCACTCGTAAGATAAGGGTGAAACAGCGTCTGGAACAGGCCGTGGCGCAGCATCTCCTCATCGAATCCGATCGAGTTGAAGCCTGCGAAGATAGCAGGCGACCAAGCCAACAGCCTGGCTCTTACCTCCGAAATCATTGCCGGGTGCGTCTTGAGGGTGCGATCTAGCATCTGCTCGATCGACAAGCGATTCGTGAGCATTGCGGCGGGGTGCGGAACTACGTGTGGCTGCAGCCGAGATCTGAGCTCGAAGTCGTCTATCCTCACCAGCTCATGGTCGGTGTGGATCGCCGCGAAGTGCAAAATCTGGTCGAATGCCGGCGAAAGTCCGGTGGTCTCGGTGTCAAAGAAGACGTATCCCACCCGACCAGCGCTACAAAGAGTAGCTCAGGCGGTTACGCATAGCCGACGCGCTAACCTTGAACTTGCGCGCCAGCGCGTCGACGGCCTCGTCGTCATCGAGATCCAGTCCGGCATCCCCTATCGCGTCGGCGAGCAGCGTCGCCGGCATGAGCAGCTCAGACGCGAACGCGTTGGCCTCCACCTCAAGGGGATCGATTCCCTCTGCCGACACCTTGTCTCGGTGTAGCACGCGAAATCCTCGATCGACGTGGACCGCCTCAGTGATCTCGGCCACGTGTAGGACGTGGTGCGCGAGTTCATGTGCGACCGAGAATCGCTGGCGGTTCGGATGGTGAAGCGCATTGACGCCTATGATCTTAAGACCATCCTTGATGTAGGCCATCCCGGACAGCTCGTCTCCGAGCGGCGCGAATTGCAGGGTGATGCCCCTAGATTTAACGATGCGTTCAACCGGGACAGGAGCCGAACGGACACCCGCGTCGGCCAACAGTTTCACCGCAGCTCGCCTCGCGCCCGCAGAATCCGAGGGCCTCACGACCGGACTTCCGCATCACCCGTGTGGACGAAACGCCCGATCAGCTCAAGCACGTCCGCGGTCTCGCGGTCTGAGATAGCGCCATGTGTCACCCTCACCTCAACCTCCCTCCTAAGGGAGGGAGGACGGGCTGGAAGCAGGTCGCCGACGTGACGGAAGCGGAGCGCTTGGGCAAGGTCGTAGACGTGATGCAGAAGTACGTTCTGCCGACCTTTCTCGATACTGGCAATGGAAGCCCGCGACAGGCCAGTTAGTCCTGAAAGCTCGGCTTGGGTCATGCCCAGCTCGTCGCGCCGCTTGGCTACGGCGCTACCGAAGGCAACATTGATTGGATTTGGGTGGGTCACGTTACCTGTTTGTTCCAGACACATGGCAATGTCAACATCACGCACACTATGTGAATGTCAATCACATAGCATTGTGACTATTGACCTCAATTGTGATTGCCGCCATATCCTCGATGTGCCGGGGGTCGACTCGGCGGAACCGCTGAGGAGAAGTCGAATGTCAAAGAGGATTCATGTAGTCCCGCATGGGGATGGCTGGGCGACCCGGCGCGAGGGAGCGAGTCGCGTTGGGTCAACCCACGCAACGCAGTCCGGGGCCAGCGATGCCGCGCGCAGCACGGCGATCCGCGAACGCGGCGAGGTGATTATCCACCGCCCGGACGGACGCATCCGGGACGCGAATTCGTACGGCAACGACCCCTTCCCGCCGAAGGGATGACTAATCGCCGGGCGGCGGGTGTCGCGCGGCTATGGAGAATAGGCACATGACTAACGAAGCTGAAGATAAGAAGGATAAGACGGTGACGATCATCGTCGAGGCAACCCCGCACGAATGGCCTAAAGGGGCAGACATCAGCTATGCCCAGGTGGTGACTCTCGAATTTCCCGATTTTCCGCAACACCCAGAGCGCACCTACTCGGTGACTTACCGCAAGGGCGAGGGGAAGAAGCACGAGGGCATTCTGTCGCCTGGCGCTTCGGTTAAGGTGAAAGACGGGATGGAATTCAATGTTACCGATACTGGCCAGTCATAACGACGACATCCGCCGACTGGTTGAGCGGGGATATGCCGTCACTTTTGACAGTGATTATCTCGTTGTGCGGGATATCCCCTACCTCAACAACGCGCGTGAATTGCAATGGGGCGCGATCGTCACGCTTCTCGAGTTTGTCGATGAAGTGAAGGTGACGCAGAAAAACCATCAGGTGTCATTTGCAGGCGGCGCACCTCACGATCTTGATGGACGACCGATACTAAATATCGGGGATACGCCGCATACTGTACCCCTGAGCGATACCGAGCCCCGCGTTATCGTAGAACGGCAGTTCTCGAACAAGCCGGATGCTGGTTATGTCGATTTCTTCGACAAGATCGATCGCTACGCCACGATCATTTCCGGACCCGCGATAGAACTGCATGGCGTGACGCCCTTGACGTTCCGCACTTACGACAACGCGGAAGGCGAAAGTGTATTCAAGTTCAGGGACATGCTGACCGCGCGCGCGGAGATTGATGATCTGACTGCGGCTTTCAACGATGAAGTCGTCGCCGTGATCGGTCTCGGCGGCACGGGCGGATACGTTCTGGATTTGATGGTCAAAACTCCGGTGCGCGAAGTCCGCGGTTTCGATGCTGACGGTTACCACGTTCACAACGCCTACCGATCACCCGGCCGTTTACTGGGCGAAGAACTCGGAATGACGAAGGCCGAGGTCTATGCAAACCGCTATGAAAACTTCCGGCACGGCTTAAAAATCGAGACAAAATTCATCGACTCAGGAAGTCATGACGAATTGATCGGTGTGACGTTCGCTTTCGTCTGCGTGGATAAGGGCACTGCGCGCGCGGCAATCGTTGATCTCTTAATCGCAAAGGGCATCCCGTTCATCGATGTTGGCATGGGCTTGGCGCGGCGAAACGGGCCTATCAAGGGCAGCATGCGAGTCACTCATTTCGCGAAAGATCGTGCCAATGAAGTACGCGACATGCGGCTGGTGCCCACACACGACGCCCAAGACGATATCTATAAAACGAATATGCAGATCGCTGAGTTGAACGCCCTGAACGCGTGCTTGGCAGTTATTCTATATAAGAAACAGCTTGGCTTTTACGTCGATGACGAGGCCCTTTATAATCTCCTCTTCGAGATCGGTGACATGCGAGTTATGAGTCAGCGCGATGAGGTTTGAGCTACGCCAAGTCGATTTCATGCCGAAAGTGTTGGAGCCGAGCATTATTTACGTCTCCGAAAAATATGGGACCGCAGCGCACTTATGTGCATGTGGCTGTGGAGAAAAAATTCGAACACCGCTCGGACCCGCGGAATGGGCAGTTACAGTTGGTCTGAATGGTCCGTCGGTTTGGCCATCGGTGGGGAGCTGGCAGCGGCCGTGTCGTTCGCACTATGTCATTCGAGATGGCGAAGTCCGCTGGGCAAGGCAGTGGAGTGACGCGGAGGTTAGCGCAGGCCAATCGCATGAGCGTGCTTATCGGGAAGCGCACTTTGCCAAAAGAACACAAGCTCATTGGATAAGTAAGATTTGGAATTGGGTGAAGAGCAGAGCAGGCCGACGCTGATCAACGGTAGTTTGTAGTCGCTGCAGGCTTGACGGGGCCGCCGGAGACGGCGACTTATTTTAGCCCGGACCCAACACGCTGCTTCTAAATCGTGGGCATTCTCCGATCTCACGTTTTATTTTGGTCGCGAAATCACTGCTCATAATCGGTTCATACCGAACCAGCGCGTACGCAACGACGTGCGCCGCGCTACAGTGACAATTAGCCGTGCATCTTCGCCAATACGCGCTATTCAGGCGGCAGAATTCGATGATGGAGAGGCTTTTGGTCGTTATTCCCGCCGATTTGCTTCAAGCACTGGCTGCGCCGGGCGGCGGCCAAGTCGCAATTGTTATTGGCGCCGGATGTTCAATCGAGCCACCGACGGGGATGCCGTTGGCGGGCGATTTGTCAGAGGAGACTGAGCGACAGCTCGTTCTCGACAATGTTCTGTTAGCTGGGCAATGCGAAAATCCGCGGGATCTCTCTGCTCTAGCCCAGCTGGTCTTCGACGAGACAGGGAGCCAAGAGAGCATCGTTCAACGATTTCCGCTCGAACGGATGCGCCTTGCGCGGCCAAACTCAGGATATAAGTATTTGGTCGCCTTGATGGAAGAACGTGTTGTCAGTCACGTTCTTTCGCTGAACTTCGATCTCGCGGTGCAAAATGCAGCGTCCGAGCTAGGCGTGAGCATAGCGGTCATCAGTCAATCCGGTCAGCAAGTGCCCGTCCGGGCGGCCGTCGTGCATCTCCACGGCACCGCGAATAGCGCCAGCGGTGAGCTCATTCTTCGCGCCGACGTGATCGATGCGGGCTGGAAGGGGCAATGGGAGGAGATCGTCGCGCAGCAGGTGCTTGGAGCGCCAGCCATCCTTTTCGTTGGCCTGGGCTCCGCAGCGCCTGTGCTCACCGCGACCGTCGAGATGATTCAAGGCGCGCTCGACGGAAACAAGACGTTGTATCAAGCCGATGTGTCCGCCTTTGCGAACAACCATTTTGCTCAACAGCTGCTCATTCCGGAGGAACGATTCATTCAGGGAGGCTGGAACGCTGTTCTGGCTAAGATGGCAGAGCGTATCGCAGCAGACCAGGTGCATAAGCTTCGGACCCATGGTAAGGAACTGCTGGCGGAAAATATGCATGATCAGGCCGATCAGGACCGCTTCGACGGGCTCGCTTCGAGATGCGGGCCGTTGTCGCTGCTGGCGCTCGGCAAGCTCCGCGCCTTTGCGGCATTGGAACCGCGGCACCTCTATCGGCCACACCGGCTCGAGGATGATGAAATGCTGGCGGAACCGCTCTTGAAGCTCGCGCAACTCGCCCAGCATTTCGATATGAGCGCAGAACCTACGTCCGCTGGTACTTGGGTACTGACGCGGCAGAACCGGACCGTCGGGCAGCTCGTTTTGGCATCTGGAGGTGGCGTGCGCCGCCTTGCCGCTCTTGAACCTCGCGCCCGTGCCATCTGTGACCTGGTCGCGGAGCATTCGGTTGCACCGCCTGACTTTGTCCTCGTCGGCGGCGTCGCCCCCGGCGCTGTGCACCTGTCTCATGTTGACATCGTTGGCGATGCCGACCCCGCAGACATTATAGACGGCCCCATCGGGACGCCAGTGATCTCGGCCAACGATGCAGATTTCATGCAACGCATCGGAGAGCTGCTCCATGCCGCCTGAGGTAAATCCGATCGAGACTTCGACGATGATCGCGCTGGCGGGTGAGGTCCTTTCTTCCAACAAATATCGCGTCGCCCGCGATTTGACCGATGTGGGCAGGGTTGGTGACGATGCACTGCTTGCGGAAGACGAATTCAGTGTAGTCTCGGTTGTCGCGTTCGAGACATGGCCTCAACTTGTTGAGAGTTGGTCTGAGGCTCAGGCTGATCTCGTGGAACTCCTGTCTCGCCGCCTTGCCCGGTCCGCGCCGAAGGCGTGGGATGGATATCTGGTCCTCTTTTGTGCAGGGGAACCACTTGATCGCCATGAAATGGTTGAGATAGAGCGCGATACCACCCGGGTGCGTAAGATCGTGGCGACCGGTTCCATGCTCCGCACGAGCGCGGATGTTGCAAGGACCCTCGATTTGCTCCTGCCGCTCGGCCTACCAGCCTCGTCGGAGGCTGCCCGTGATGTCCTTGAAGGACTTCCAGACCTTCTGAAAGACTTCGCCGAGCCGGCCTCAGTGCGCGTCGTCGTCGACGCCTTTCGCGCTATCGAACCCCCTCTCGATCGGCTCCATAGTCATCGGGGCGGGTTATGAGGTTCAAAGCGATTGAAATCGAAGGCTTCCGTGCCTTCGCTCGCCACGTGGCGCTCGATCTCGACGCAGATGTCATCGTCCTGCAAGGCGCGAACGGAGTCGGAAAGACCTCGCTTCTCGACGCCATATTGTGGGCGCTTTCCGGAAGCATCTCTCGTTTCGCTGATCGTGGTTCGCCGGTTTCGCTCTACGCCCGCGAAGGGCGCGCTCGCGTGTCTCTTACGCTGACCGGCCCGAATGGCGATGTTGTGGTCACGCGCTCCACCGATGGTACGCAGAATTTGACACGCCTCCGCATTGGCAGCGAAGAATTCGAAGGGGCGGTTGCAGACCAGAGAATTGGCAAACTCTTGTTACCCCATCTCGAAGAGCGCCAGGATGCGCGCAAGGTTCTCGGGAGCATCCTGACCCGCGGCGTTTACCTCCAGCAGGATCTCGTCCGACAATTCATCGATTCCGACACGTCTGCAGACCGGTTCGCGCTCGTCAGCGAGGTGATCGGTGCAGGCACCATTCTGGAATTGCAATCAGCCCTGGAAAAAAGTCGTAACTTGTGGTCGCGCAACACAACCGCTCTACGCAAGGACGAGATCGCCCCGCTTCAGTCTCGGGTAGTCCAGATCGACGAGCAGATTGCGCGCCTCGCCGAAGCCAATGCGATCCAAAGCGATGCGACTCGGCCGCAGATCGAAGCTGCTTTCGAAAAGGCCGTGACCCTCTTGGGGCGTGCTCGCATCGGAATGGACGAAGCACCCGGTACAGCCGCGTTGCTCGACCGGTTTCTCAAGATATTAGGGGCAGAACGGGCCCGTTTGGAGCGAGAAGCGGCGACGGCCGAAAGTCTGATCGAGCAGCTCGGCGAATTCTCCTCTACTGCGCTTGCGGCCGGCGAGGTCGAAATTCTTGAGGCTGCGGAACAGGATCTCTCGCATAAAATCTCGATCGCCGAACAAGATCTGCAGACCGAAATCGTCCGATTGTCCGAGGATCGTGAAAGGCGCGTCGTCGCGGCCGACCGCGCCAATCGTACAGCCACACTCGCAAAACTTGCCCTTGAAGACCTCGGCGACCATTGCCCCGTTTGCGAACAAAGCCATGATTTCGCTCACACGGTGGCGCACCTTCAGGCATTGATCTCGGCTGCGTCGCAACCCTCGGAACCGGCCTCAGAGGACAGGCTCGGCTCTTTGAATGCCACGCGCAGCGAACTGCAGCGGCAATTGGAAAAAGTGAAGGGTGATCGGCTTGATCTGACCCTCGCGCAGAGGGACCGCGATGCACGACGGGCTCTCTTTGCGTCCCGGCTTTCGGATCTCGGAATCGCGTTCGGTGACGCTGCAAAGCCAGCGCTGGATGCTCGAAAGGCTGAAGCGCACACGACCCTCGAACAAGTGGCCCGGTTGGTGGCCGATGCAGAGGGATTCTCCCTGCAAGTCCTGCGTTTGGGGGAGCAGCAACGCCGCGAAGGGCTTCAGTCGGAACGAGCAGCTTTGACGGAGCGGCTGAGTGTGACGGCGGGTCGTGTTGCGAGCTTGGAAGAAACGCACGCTGTTGCCGGGAATATCATCGATGGTTTGCGCGATGCTTCGCTTGCAGTGACCAGGCAGCAGATCGACCGGATCGCTCCGCTGTTTCAGCGAATTTATAGTCGCATTGACCCCCACCCGACGTTTCGCGTTACGCAGCTGCTTGCGGCGATGAAAGGAGGACGCGGGAAGCTCGACGTCGCCATCTGCGACCCCGATATAGACGTTGAGCCGCAGGATGCCGGTCCGTTGCTGAGCAGCTCTCAACTGAATTCATTCGCAGTGTCGCTGTTCCTCGCAATCAACCTTGCCCTCCCGTCACTCAAGCTTGGCGCAACGATACTCGATGATCCACTCCAGAGCCTCGACGCGATCAATTTGCTTGGACTGGTCGACGTGCTTCGCCGCTTCCGTGAACATCGCCAAATCATCGTATCGACGCATGAGGATCGGCTAATGGGGCTGCTGCAGCGCAAGCTTCGCCCAGTTCGACCCGACGAGCGAATGATCACGTTGATCTTCGATGATTGGACGCGGGAAGGGCCAGCAATGCGCAGCATCGAGACGCCGTTTCTGGACGGCCAGCAGTCGGTGATTGCCGCATAGCGTGAGGGTCGAGGCACGATCATCGCTCCGTAACGTGTCGGGTTCGGAATCAGCGGATGTTGAATCGGGCGATGTTACGGTCGGCCGAAAATCTCGATTATCGACCATGTGATCATAATTGCACACGAGCCATGTTCCTGATATGTTCTCCACTTACTCGGTTGCGGCTAACGGAGATCTGGATAAAGGTGGAAAAGATGGTGACGATCGCTCCGGAATATTCGCAAAAGCGTTCGGGTGCATATTTCACGCCTGCAGATGTCGCTGGGTCGCTTGTTTCTTGGGCGTGCCGAAAATCGGGCGACCGGATGCTGGATCCATCCTGCGGTGACGGCGAGTTTCTGCGTCATCATCCGAACAGCGTCGGCATCGAGCAAAATCCGCTCTCGGCGCATGAAGCGATCGCGCGCGTGCCGGGGGCGCTTGTGCACGAAGGTGATTTCTTCGCTTGGGCGGCCGACACGTCCGAGCGCTTCGAGGCAGCGGCCGGAAACCCGCCTTTCATTCGCTATCAGACGTTCAAGGGCGACATGCGTCGCCGGGCGCTTGCTCTCTGCCAACAGCTCGGCGCATCCTTTTCGGGCCTCGCCTCATCGTGGGCTCCGTTCCTAGTCGCCACCGCCGGACTGCTGCAACGCGGCGGCCGGATGGCTTTCGTCGTGCCTGCCGAGATCGGCCACGCGCCCTACGCCGCGCCGCTGCTTGAGTATCTCGTCGCCTCTTTCTCCACCGTAAAGGTCGTGGCTGTACGCGAGAAACTCTTTCCGGGGCTTTCGGAAGACTGCTGGCTGCTTTTCGCTGACGGTTATGGCAGCAGGACCGATGCCATCGAATTTACCGCGCTAGATCGGTTCGTCGGCGCTTTCGAGCCGCCGCCCGCCGATATCCGGATCGACGTCGGCGAATGGCGGCGGGTCTGGAACTGTCGGCTGCGTCCTTATCTGCTGCCCGCGTCCGTTCGCGGCCTCTATGCCGAGGTTGCCCTCAACGGCGAGAGCCGCCGGCTCGGCGATTTCGCGCAGGTCGGCATCGGCTACGTGAGCGGCCACAATGAGTTTTTTCATCTTCGTCCCTCCGAGGCGAAACGCTGGAAGATTCCGGCGGCTCTCCTTCAACCTTCGTTACGCAATGGCCGCGCCATGCCGCCCGGTCCGCTCACCTCCGACACTGTCGCAGCCTGGAAGCAGCGGGACGACAAGGTCCTGCTTCTGCGTCTGCGGCGCGGCGACGATCTGCCGCTCGCGGTAAAGCAGTATCTTGACAGTAGTGCCGGCCACGAAGCCAGGCAGGGATATAAGTGCCGCAACCGGACGCCTTGGTATGCCGTGCCCGACGTCCAAGTCCCCGAATATTTCATGAGCTATATGTCGGGACGCGCCGCCAATCTGGTCAACAACAAGGCTGCAGTTACCTGCACGAACAGCGTCCACGGCGTGCATGTTCGCGACGCGGGGCTTGCGTCGAAATTCTTGCCAAGCTGGTCGTCGCCTTTCGTACGGCTAAGCTGCGAAATCGAGGGACATGCTTTGGGGGGCGGGATGCTAAAACTGGAACCACGCGAGGCGAGCCGGATCTTGTTTCCCGGCGATCCGATCGCCGGCCGGACTTCGCACGAAGAAGTGAGCGATGGCGTGATCCGGCTGCAGCGCTGGCGCCATTATGCCAACTGATCTCGACGCGAAAAGCTGCCAATGGACGAATCAGGCGGCCGCATTGTCGGCCTTTGCCGAATTCACGGGCAAGACCCAAAGCGCGAGCCACATCAAGCCTTTGCACTGGTATGTTGCCAGCCGGCTGGTGGTCGAAGGCGGCTTCGACCCCGACGACATTGTCCCCCGGCCGCCCTTTCGAGTGCAGCGCCGGCCGGGCAAACCGCCGCTGCTCCATTTCGATCCCGACCTTGCGCGCGGGGGCGAGCGCACTGTGCTCGGCGGGCTCAAGACCAAGAATGTCGACGTGGTCGTGACTCGCGAAGGGATTGGACCCGTGCTGGCCGTCTCGTGCAAGGGGGTGACCGGGGCCTTTCGCAATCTTACGAATCGCATGGAAGAAACGATCGGCGAGTGCACCAACCTGCACATCACCTACCCTGCGCTCGTCTTGGGCTATCTCGTTCTTCTTCGCGCAAACCGGCTGGTAGAACGCGCGCTCGATGATGCGGAGGAGGTCGCCGACGAGCTGGCGGACGCTCCCGAGGGTACGAAGGCACTGGCCAGCAACGACATCGCGATGACCGAGGGTGGCGCTCCCGTCGAAATGATCATTCGCTTCCACAATGCCCTTCGTCAGCTGGCCGGGCGGCGCGGCATTCGCAATGATGTCAGTCGTTACGAAGCGATCGGCTTCGGGCTTGTCGAGATGCATGGCGACACCAAAGGCGCGCTCCTCTCTTCCTACCCACCCAGCGACAGCCCGCTCAATCTCGCGGGCTATTTCGACATGCTGTACGCGCGCTACGATGAGCGCTTCGTCGTGAGCGCTCCCGACCTCGCCAAGGTCACGCGGCGATGCGAATGGGATCCGGCATCGCCTGGCCTCGAGCTCGAAGCTCTCGACTATGCTCCCCGCACAAGCGAGACTTTTGATTGAACATCTTCGATGATCCGTAGCGGGCGGCGCTCGTGACGCCGCTGGAACTCGTCACCGCACGCAAGGCGCACCTCGATCGCCTCGCTAATCAGCGCGGCGCGGAAGGCGAACGCGATTTGCGCCTGTTGAAGTCCGACTGGACTGAGCGCCCGCGCGGCGCGCGTTGCCGCACTTTGCTTTCGATCCTTGCCGAGGCGGGCAAGCCGATTAAGGCATCGGCATTCGATGCTCTTGTCCTGCCCCCCTCGGTCGATCTCGACGATGCTGCAAGCATCGCCACCCATCTCGACGAAATCATTTTCATCGAGATCAAGACAGCCAATCAGGCACGCGTAAAGCCAAACTTCGAGGGTTTTTTCTTTGCGCTCACCGAGAATGAGATCACCGCGTCGAACCTGCTTGGCGAGCAACATCGCGTAGCCCTGTTCAACAAGGTCACTGGAGATATTCTCCTGACCTCGGTGCCCGACATCGTTGCGCGCGCGAAATCATCGACCTGGCAGCTCTCGGTGCAGCTATAATCGCGTCGCCCTAGGCGGGCAGCGCCACTTCGGTGGGAATGTCTGATTCAGCCCATTTTAGGTCGGATGCAGACGGTCAGCTAACGGCCATCAAGACGCGGAATGTCGGTCCGCGTTCAGTTCGCCGCAACTCGCACGGCGGTCGAGTGTCCGTGAGCGCGAGCAATCATCTCTTGAAGTTGATTGTGGAGATCGGCGGTGAATTGTGCCGCCTCAAATTGTTGCTTCAATTTTGCGATCCTGAGGAGTGATGCCGAGTCCGCCGCCCGGTTTCGTCCATCTAGATCTGCGCGGTATGCGAGTTCGATCACCAACAGGCGGACGACCTCACCTAGCGCTGGCAACCCCATTTCGCGAAATCCTGCCCGGGCCGCGCCCCAGCTGAAAATCTTCGCATCCGGTAGCATTCCGAGGCGGTTGTCTCCCGTCATGAAGAAGATCACCGCCGCCGTATTCCAGATCACGCTCTCCGCATCGCTCAGTGCGCCTGCACCATGACGCGAAATCCGCTGCGCGATCGCCTGCAGTGTGGCAAATTTTGACTCTGGCTGGGTCCTTTTGTCGGAAACTTGCGATCCAGCCTTGCTGGCAGCCGACTGTGCAAACTGGCGCATGAACAATCCTAAAAGCATAGCGGCAGTGTCGGAAGGAGCATGCCGGGAAGGATCGGTCCGGCATGGGGCGGGCGCCGCACCAGGGCGTTGGTCCCGGCAAGCCGCGCTTGTCCCGACGCCTCCTGCCGGTCGCCAATATCCACACCGCCATAGGATGTCGCCGCGCACAGAAACGCCTCGCGCGGGCCGTTCGCCGCGAAGGGTCGCACGGCGGGAAGGAGCTGCCAGGGCAGGGCATCCGCGATGTCGCCGCCAAGAAGCCGGGTGATGAGCGGTACTAGGAAGAGGCGCGCGATCGTCAGCGCCGCGGTCGGATTTCCGGGCAGCCCGAGAATATGGGTGGTGCCCATCTTCCCGTACCAGACCGGCTTTCCGGGCTTTATGGCGACATCGGCAAAGACGATTTCGAGACCCAGCGGAGCCAATGCTACGCGGCCAAAGTCGCGATCGCCTCGCGATGCGCCGCCGACGACGATTATGACATCCGCAGGCATCGCTTCCACCGCTCGCGCGATAGCGTCAGGGTCATCGGACAGCCGAGTTTTCGATACGATCCTCGCTCCGGCGGAGGCGCAAAGCATTTCGATCGCTGCAGTCAGACTGTCGGGGATAGCGAGACGTGCGTCCGTCGCGGTGCCGGGCGGGACGATCTCGTCTCCCGTCGCGAGGATCTGGACGTTCGGACAGCGCGATACGCTAAGTTCGCCATGATCTGCCGCCGCCGCGGTCAAGGCCACCGCGGGTGTCACTCTTGTGCCTGCCGGTATGAGCAATTGGCCGCATTCGAAGTCCGAC
The DNA here is from genome assembly GCA_018823905.1 of Alphaproteobacteria bacterium. Lineage (GTDB taxonomy): Bacteria > Pseudomonadota > Alphaproteobacteria > Sphingomonadales > Sphingomonadaceae > Sphingopyxis. The sequence continues at coordinate 20,298 of JAHJHL010000034.1, read as the reverse complement.
CCCTGGAGGCGAATGTGCGGCTTACCTTGCGGCGCCGGCTCGATCCGCACTCCGGCATCGCCCGGGCGGCAATATTCGATCATGACGACGCGGTCGGCACCGCTGGGCAGCGGGGCGCCCGTCATGACACGCATCGTCTCGCCCGGGCCGATCTCGCCCGATTCCCGGCCACCGGCATAGCTGATGCCGATCTGCCGGAGCGTCGCTATGCCGGTTGCGAGGTCCTGCTCGCGCACCGCATAGCCGTCCATCGCGGCACAATCTCGCCTCGGCGAATCGAGGCGGGCATGGATGGGATCCGCCAGATAGCATCCGCCGGCATCGGCGAGCGACACGATCGCTGCATCCAGCGGTTTCGCATGGGCGGCAAGAATGACCAGCGCCGTATTGAAATCGATCGAAGCCGCGCATTCTGTCGCGGCGCTCATTTTCCCGACTTTAGCCATGCGCTGTCCGCGCGATCGCTTCGAGACTCGCGCATGCAACATCGGCCAAGCCAACCGCCGCGCCGACGAGAATCAGTGTCGGCGCGTCTGCTGCGAAGGACCCAGTTGCGAGTTCAAGCAGGTCGAGGCGGGTTGCCAGCCGCCGCTCGTCGGCGCCGCTGACGTGGCATGCGATCATTACCGGGGTCTCGCCGGACATGCCTGCCCGCATCAGGCCGCGCATGATCTCGCCGGCAGCATCGCGCCCCATGTAAAAGGCAAGCGTCGATCCGCTGTGCGCGAGCGAGGACCAGTCGATGTCGAGCGCCGTACCGCGCTTGCTGTGCGCGGTCACGAAACGCACATCGCGGGCGACACCGCGCAGCGAAAGCGACATGCCGGCAGAAGCTGCCGCAGCGCTCGCGGCGGTGATGCCGGGGCAGATGCGGACGGCAAAACCCGCTTCGCTCAGCGCGGATATTTCCTCGGCGGCACGGGCGAACAATGTGGGGTCGCCGCCTTTGAGCCGCGCGACGCGCTTGCCCGAGCGCGCAGCGGCGACGAGTAAAGCATCGATCGTTGGCTGATCTTTCGAATGGCGACCCGAACGTTTGCCGACGCTGACACGCTCGGTGCCCGCAGGGATGAGAGCGAGGACGCCTTCGCCGACCAATGCGTCATAGAAGACGATTTCGGCGCGTTCGATCAGCCGTACCGCCTTCATCGTCAGCAATTCGGGATCGCCGGGACCGGCACCGACCAGCCAGACGGTGCCGGGAGGGAAATCGTCAGGCTGCATCGCTTTTCTCCTCGCTCAGGATGCGCGCGAGCGCGGGGCGGCACGAGCCGCAGTTGGTTCCGGCGCCGATCGCCATGCCGATCGCGGCGACATCGGCTAGGCATCGGTCGCGGATAGCTGTGGCGATTGTCTTCAATCCGATGTCGAAGCAGACGCAGACGATGGGGCCGCGGTCGGCCTGCGCACCGGGCGCACGACCGGCGAGCAGCGTTGGGGCGATTTCGGGCGCGGCAAGCTGGGCGATCAGCCAGTCGCGCGGCGGCAGTTCTCCCGTTTCGGTGACGAACAACGCGGCGGCGAGGCGGCCGCCTGCGACGACGGCGACACGGCGCGTGCCGCGCGCCGCATCCTGTGCCTCGATCCGCTCGCCGCGCGGGAGCAGTGCCTCGATGGTCGTGAGGTCGCCGTTGCCGGCGAGTTCCCACATCGTTCCCGACGGGACAGCGACCCGCGTCGCCCAGAAGCATTTCGGGGGTGCGTCAAGTTCCTGTGCCAGCAGCAGGAAGCCGCGCCATTTTGTCGCGACTGCCGCGATCGATGCCGGGGTCCGCTTGAATCCCGGCTGGCCCGAGACCGGGTCGACCAGTGGGCGTGAGAGCAGGCCGGTGCGGCCGCCGCTTGATGTCCGATCGGTCCAGTGGATCGGGACGAACAATTCGCCGGGACGCTGGCCTGCGCTGACCTGGATGCGATAGATGCTGTCGCCCTGCGGCGTTTCGATGCGTGCGAGACCGCCGTTGGTCAGCCCGAGCCGCGACGCATCGTCCGGATGCACTTCGACAAGCGGCTCCTCGCGATGACGCGCCAGCTTGGGTGCCAGGCCGGTGCGTGTCATGCTGTGCCACTGGTCGCGGTAGCGGCCGGTGTTGAGCGTCAACGGCCATTTGGCGAGCGGTGCGGGCAGGGGCCTTTGCGCAACCGGAACGAGGCGCGCGCGCCCGTCGTCGGTGGGAAATCTTCCATCGGCAAAGATTTGGTCGCCGCCCCAGCGGAAGGGCGCCATATCGTCATAAGCGGCGTTGCCGCCCGGCGCCGCGCCGGGCAGCGCGAACAGGCGGCTGCCGTCATTGTCGTAGGTCGAAAGCCGGCAATGCTCGCGCCAGATATCGGCGGGCCGGTCGTAGGCGAAGGCGTTCTTCCAGCCCATGCGCCGCGCGACCTCCTTGACGATCCACCAGTCGGGCATCGCCTCTCCGGGCAGCGGAAACAGCGCGCGCTGACGGCTGATCGTCCGGTCGCTGTTGGTGACAGTACCGTCCTTTTCCCCCCAAGCGGCGGCGGGCAGGCGGACATGCGCAAAGGCGCCGGTGTCGGTTTGTTCGATCACGTCGCTGACGACGACGAAGGGGCAGGTGGCGAGCGCTTCACGAACCCGGTTCGCGTCGGGCATCGAAACGGCGGGGTTGGTCGCCATCACCCATAAAGCCTTGATCCGGCCTTCGCCGATCGCGCGGAACATGTCGACCGCCTTCAGACCGGGTTTTTCGGCCATCGCGGGCGCGGCCCAGAAACGCTGGACGCGGTCGCGGTTCTCGGGGGCGAAGTCCATATGCGCGGCGAGCGTCGAGGCGAGCCCGCCGACTTCGCGCCCGCCCATCGCATTGGGCTGTCCAGTGATCGAGAAGGGCGCGGCTCCGGGCTTGCCAATGCGGCCGGTGGCGAGGTGCAGGTTGAGGATCGCGTTGACCTGATCGGTGCCCGACGTCGACTGGTTGATCCCTTGGCTGAACATGGTGACCGTGCGCGGCGTGGCGACGAAAAGTTCATAGAAACGCCTGAGGTCGGCAGCCGGCACTTCGCATGTCCGTGCCACCGACCACAGGTCGTTCCCCTCTCCAAGCTGGTCCCAGAAATCTTCGGGCATCGCGACATGCGCGGCGAGGTAGCTTTCATCGACCACGCCCGCCTCGCGGCAATGCTGGAGCAGGCCGTTCATAAGCGCGACGTCGCTGCCCGGACGAAGGGCGAGATGCAGGTCGGCCTCTTCGGCGGTTTCGGTGCGGCGCGGATCGATGACGACGAGCTTCGCGCCCGCCTCACACCGCGCGCGGATGCGCTGATAAACGATCGGGTGGCACCAAGCCGTGTTCGATCCGACGAGGACGATCAGGTCGGCAGCGTCGAGATCGTCATAGGTGGCGGGAACGATATCCTCGCCGAAGGCGCGCATATGGCCTGCGACCGCGCTCGACATGCAGAGGCGCGAATTGGTGTCGATATTCGCGGTGCCGATGAAACCTTTCATCAGCTTGTTCGCGACATAATAATCCTCGGTGAGCAGCTGACCCGACACATAGAAGGCGACGCTGCCCGGACCATACTGCGCGATTGTCTCCTTGAAGCGCTTGGCGACAAGGTCGAGCGTCTTGTCCCAGCTTGCCCGCTTCTTGCCGATCATCGGATGGAGAAGGCGGCCTTCGAGCCCGACGGTCTCGCCGAGATGCGTCCCCTTCGAGCAGAGCTTGCCGCGATTGGCGGGGTGGTCCGGGTCGCCTTCGATCCGAACCTCACGCGCGCCCGTCACGGTCGCGCGGATGCCGCAGCCGACGCCGCAATAGGCGCAAGTGGTGCGGACCGGGTCCGCCATCAGGCAGCGGCCTTCAGCGTGCCGGCGCGGCAGATGAGGACGCGTCCGCCGTCGATCTTGACCGGGACGGTTGGCGTGCAACCCTTGTCATCGCCCAGCGCTTCGCCGGTCGACAGGCTGATCCGCCAATTGTGGAGCGGGCAGGCGACCGCGCCGCCGTGGACGATGCCCTGGCTGAGGCGTCCATGCTTGTGCGGGCAGCGGTCGAGGAGTGCGAACACCTTCCCCTCGGCGGTGCGAAACACCGCGATATCGTCTCCGCCTTCGACCTGCACGGTGCGGCTCCCGCGCACGGGGATCTGGTCGACCCAGCCGATGTCGAGCCATTCAGCGGTGGTCATGCCCCAATCTCCTCCAAAAAAGCGCGTCCCTGCGGAATGAAGCGGGCCATCGGAGCATGGTGCTCGGCCTCGGCCCCCTCGGCGCGCTGCGCCCATGGATCGTCCTGGCTAAAACTTTGCGAGAATAGGAAACGGGCGCGGAGCGCCTCGCGGCCCGATTCATCGTCGACGATCCGCGCCTTCACATAATCGACGCCGACGCGCTCGATCCACGGCGCGGTGCGCTCGAGATAGCGGGCTTCCTCGCGGTAAAGCTGGATGAAGGCGGCGCAATAATCCATCGCCTCCTGCTCGGTCGCGACCTTGCAGATGAGGTCGGTGACACGAACGTGGATGCCGCCATTGCCGCCGACATGCAGTTCGTAACCGCTGTCGACGCAGACGATGCCGAAGTCCTTGATCGTCGCCTCAGCGCAATTGCGCGGACATCCCGATACCGCGATCTTGAACTTATGCGGCATCCAGCTGCCCCAGCTCATCCGCTCGACCTTGACGCCGAGGCCGGTCGAATCCTGCGTCCCGAAGCGGCACCATTCGGACCCGACGCAGGTCTTCACGGTGCGCAGCGACTTGCCATAGGCATGGCCCGACACCATCCCGGCGGCATTGAGGTCGGCCCAGACCGCCGGCAGATCTTCCTTTTTGATCCCGAAGATGTCGAGCCGCTGGCCGCCGGTGACCTTGATCATCGGCGCGTCGTATTTCTCGACGACATCGGCGATCGCGCGCAGCTCGCGCGGGCTGGTCAACCCGCCCCACATGCGCGGGACCACCGAATAAGTGCCGTCCTTCTGGATATTCGCGTGCATGCGCTCGTTGACGAAGCGGCTCTGCTGGTCGTCGACATACTCACCCGGCAGCACGCAGAGCAGATAATAATTGAGCGCGGGGCGGCACGAGGAGCAGCCGTCGGGCGTGGTCCAGTGCAGCTTCTGCATGACTTCCGGGATCGAGCGCATCGCCTGCGCGACAATCTCGCGCCGGACGTCGTCATGGCCGAAGCTGGTGCATTTGCACATCGTCTTGGGGCCGCTCTGGACATCGTCGCCGAGGGTGAGCGCGAGCAGGTTCTCGACCAGGCCCGTGCAGCTGCCGCAGCTCGCCGACGCCTTGCAGGTGCCGCGTACGGCGTCGAGGCTGTGTGCGCCCTTCGCGATGCACGAGACGACCTGGCCCTTGGTGACGCCGTTGCAGCCGCAGATCTCGGCATCGTCCGAGAGCGCCGCAACGGCCGCCTTAGGGTCCGCAGCGCCCCCTCCCGAGGCGAAGGCTTGGCCGAAGATCAACAGGTCGCGGAGGTCGGAGACGTCGTCCTGCTTCTTGAGCAGGTCGAAATACCAGCTGCCGTCGGCGGTATCGCCATAGAGTACCGCGCCGACGATGCGATTGTCGCGAACGATCACGCGCTTGTAAACGCCGCGGCTGGCGTCGCGCAGCACGATATCCTCACACCCATCGCCGCCCGAGAAATCGCCGGCCGAAAACACGTCGATGCCGGACACTTTGAGCTTGGTCGAGGTGACCGAGCCGCGATAGCCGCTGGGCTTCTCGACGAGCCCGTCGGCGAGGCTGCGGCACATATCCCACAAAGGCGCGACGAGGCCGTAGACCTGCCCGTCATGCTCGACGCACTCACCGACCGCGAGCACCGCGGGGTCGCTCGTCACCATATGATCGTCGACCTGAATGCCGCGCCCGACCGCGAGGCCGGCTTCGCGCGCAAGCTGTGTCGAGGGACGGATGCCGACAGCCATCACGACGAGACTGGCAGGGATCAGCGTCCCGTCCTTCAGCTTCACCCCCTCGACCTTGCCATCGCCGACGATTTCGGCGGTGTCGGCGCCGGTCAGGATCGTCTGCCCGCGCGCTTCGAGCGCCTGTTTGAGCAACCAGCCCGCCGCTTCATCGAGCTGGCGCTCCATCAGCGTCGGCATCAGGTGGATGACAGTGACCTTCATCCCGCGCAGCGAAAGCCCGTGCGCAGCCTCGAGGCCGAGCAGCCCGCCGCCGATCACCACCGCATCGCCGCCTGCATCGGCAGCCGCGAGCATCGTGTCGACATCGTCCATGTCGCGAAAGGCAATGACGCCCGGCAGATCCTTGCCTGGTACCGGGATGATGAAAGGATCGGAACCCGTAGCGATAAGCAGACGGTCGTAGCTTTCGGTGAGTCCGCTGCGCGTCGTCACGGTCTTTGCTGCGCGGTCGATTGCCGCGACCGGATCGCCTGCGATGAGCGCGATGCCGTTTGCGGCATACCATTCGGTGCCGTTGATCACGATATCGTCGAAGCTCTTTTCGCCCGCGAGCACCGGTGAGAGCATGATGCGGTTGTAATTGACCCGCGGTTCGGCGCCGAAGATCGTCACGCGGAAACGCGCCGGATCGCGCGCGAGCAGCTCCTCGACTGCGCGGCAGCCGGCCATGCCGTTGCCGATGACGACGAGATGCTCGCGTGTGTCGACCTCGGGCGTGAGGTGGATATGTTCCATCAGAGCATCCAGTCCAGTTGGAGCCAAAATTTGTCGGTGTCGGTGGCGAAGCTCTCGGCTTCGTAATGCGCATAGCGAGCGGACGCCGTGACCTTGCCGAGCTTGCCGCTCGCCAGCAGGTCGATCTCGTCACCATAGGATCGCGACGCGCGGTCGCTGCGATAATCGTGGTAGGCGGCTTGCAGGGTCACGGCCTTGAGGGGGCCGACCGCTTTCCAGCCCCAGCCAGCGCTCGCATAGAGATCGCGCACCCCGTCGGGCGGGGTGACAAGAAATTTGTCGGCCCAGCCCTGGAATTTGAACCCCGTCGCGAGGGGGGTCTGAAAGCTCGTGAGCGCCACCCCGTCGTCGGCGCCGAGCACTTCATAGCCTGCGCCAATGCGCGGACCGCCGAAATCGATCGCCACGTCGGCAAGGTAATAATCCGCGCTATAGGTGTTCGGATTGCGGTGCCAGTCCGACTGGCGCGCGTAGCTAAACTGCCAGGCGATTTTCGTCTTGCCGAGCGCCTGCGTGCCGTCGAGGCGGGCGCCATAGCTTTGGCTCGACATGCGGAAGCCCTGCATCGCGGCTTCATCCTGGTCGACGAGATAAGCGAAACCGCTGAGCTTTCCGACCGGCGTCTGCGCGCTGACGTTGCCGAAGATATTGTCGCCCGACACCGCTTGCTGCCGTGCGCCCGCGCCGTCGATGCCCCAGATGGTGCGGACGCTCCAGGCATAGGCGATATCCGCCTTTACGCCCTTGAGCGGCGCAATCTCGGCGCGTACCGCGTCGAAGCTCTGTCCGTTCTGGCGAAAAACGACGCCGCCGACGAAACGCTCGTCGTCATACGCCAGCCGCTGCCGCCCGGCCGTCAGCGTGAAGATCGGCGATGCGTAGCGAACTTGCGCGCGGGCGAGGGCGATATTGTCGGGGTCGGCGACCAGCGCGCGGGTGGCAGCGCCGTGGAGACCATCGAAATAGTTATCGATGATGGCCAGATTGCCTTGCCCTTCGATGAGTGCCGACCAGTTTCCGGCCTTGGCCTCGACCCCGGCGCGGACGCGCAGGGTCAGGGCTTCGGCGTTGGCGGCAAGGCCGTCCTGGTCGACACTCTCGTATCGGAGACGGGCTTCGCCGAGCGGCTTCAGGTCAATGTCCTGGGCGCGTGCGGCCCCGGCCGGCGCAAGCGCCAGCAAGAGGATGAGGGTGCGGGTCATGATTAGATCCGCACGCCTTCAGCGGCGCCCCAGGTCGCCCGCCATTGGCCCCTCACGAACATCAAGCAGACAAGTGCCACGACTGCGAGCCCGGCGAAGATATAGAAGCCCGGAGAAAAGCTGCCGCTCCACTGCTTGGCGAAGCCGAGCGAGGAGGCGAGGTAGAAGCCGCCGACGCCGCCCGCCATTCCGACGAGTCCGGTCATCACCCCGATCTCCGCCGAAAAGCGCTGCGGTACGAGCTGAAATACCGATCCGTTGCCGGTGCCGAGTGCAAGCATCGCGATCACGAACAGGCCGAGCGCGGCAGACAGCGTGTCGGCCTGCGGCACTCCGGCGAGTGCCAGCGCGGCGACAACAAAGACCATCATCAGTGCCTTCACGCCGCCGATACGGTCGGCGAGTGCGCCGCCCATGGGGCGAACCAGCGATCCTGCGAAAACGCACGCCGCGGTGCAGTAGCCCGCCATCACCGGGGTCAGGTGGAACTGGTCGGTGAAATATATGGGCAGTGAAGCGGCAAGCCCGACGAAGCCGCCAAAGGTCACCGAATAGAAGGCCATCAGCCACCATGCATCGGCGGTTTTGAGGGGCTCGAAATAGTCGATCAGCCTCTTGGGCGCGGGCGCATTCGGTGCGTCCTTTGCCATCGCGAGATAGACGAACAAGACGATCGTGAGCGGGATGCAGGCGAGGCCGAGCACGGCATTCCAGCCAAACAGCTTGGCAAGGCCAGGCGCGAACAGCGCGGCTAGCACGGTCCCCGAATTGCCCATGCCGGCGAGGCCCATCGCCTTGCCCTGATGCTCGGGCGGATACCAGCGGCTGGCCAGCGGGAGCGCGATCGCGAAGCTGGCGCCCGCGAAACCGAGGATGACGCCCAGCGCAAGCGTGCCGGCAAAGCTGTGAACCCCGGTCAACCACGCGGTGAACAGGCCGGCGATGACGATCAGCTGGCTGATTGCACCCGACCGCTTGGGGCCGATCCGATCGACGAGCAGCCCGTTGACGACGCGCAGCACCGCGCCCGCAAGCGTCGGTACCGCGACCATAAGGCCCTTCTGCGCCGGGGTAAGGCCCAGATCTTCCGAAATAGCAGGCGCGAGCGGCCCGAGGATGACCCACACCATGAAGGCGAGATCGAAATAGAGAAAGGCAGCGACCAACGTCGGCCAGTGTCCGCTTGCCCAGAAACCCGATTTATTCGTCATCGTCCGTCCCCTTGTGCGACGGGCAATAAAAAAGCCGCCAGGACGGCGACCACGCGGGCGCATCCTGACGGCTTCATTGCCTGTTGGAGTGCGGGGAAAGGCTCCCCGCCTGCCGCGCGAACCGGCCCCGTCGTTGGAGCCATAGTCGCTTTATCCTGCCCCGGCATCCTTGCCGAGTGCGTCAAGACTGCCTGATTCGCAGGGACCGCGCAACCGCTTATTTCGCAGGTGCAGCATAAAATTGTAGCGCGGGCAAAATCTAAGGAAGGTCAGAGAGATAGCCCTGTATATCGTCGGGATCGAAGGCGCGCCCGTCAAAAAAACGGTCGCTGCCGAGGAGCAGACGACCCTGCACCGACCCCGCGCCAAGCGGTGTGTCGATTCCGCCCTCGAGCTTTGAACTCGCGCCGGGAAGGGGCGCACCGGAACCCGCCAGCGCGGCCCGATAGATGTCGGGGCGGAACACCGCCGCCGCCGTCGCGGCGTCGGCCGCGGAATAAGGCATGTGGTCCCAGCGAAGCATCTGCGAATAGAGCCACGCGGCCTGGCTGCGCCACGGGAAGTTTGCCGCTTCGCGATGCTGGAACATGAAATCGGGAAAGTGGATTGGCTCACCCCCGGGGACAAGGCGGATGCGATCGGTGATCGCGCGTAGTACCGCATCGTGCGGGGCATCCAGATATTCGCGCCGCGCCAATATCTGTGCGCTTTCCTCGGCCGTGCCGGGTACGACGAAATGGGCGGCGGCCGCGTGGAGTGCGCGCAGCAACGCCTCGACTGCATCGCGCCGTTCATCGGCGACGACCTCGCGCATCGCGAGCACTTTCTCGACGCCTCGCCGCCAGATCTGCGCGGTCGCAAGCGCGATATGGCCGACGCCGCGCTCGACTGCGATCGAGTTCCATGGCTCGCCCACGCATATGCCGTCGACCTCGCCCGCCGCGAGCGCATCGGCGGCGAAGGGCGGGCTGGTGACGACGATCTCGATGTGGGTATCGGGGCGGATGCCGACGCCCGCGAGCCAGTATCGCAGCATATAATTATGGCTCGAATAGCGATGGACGACGCCGAAGCGCAGCGGCTTCCCGGCAATTTTGCGCTCCGCCGCCACGCTCTGCAGCGCTGCGCCGATGATGGCCGGATCGCCGAGCGTTTCGCCCAACCCGACGTCCTTTGCGAGCTGGGCCGAAAAGGTCACTGCGTTGCCGTTGAGCCCGAGCACGAAAGGCACCGCCATCGGCACCGCGGGGCGATCACGCCCCAGCGCGGTCGCAATCGCCAACGGCGCGATCATGTGCGCGGCGTCGGTATGCCCATAGAGCAACCGGTCGCGCACTGTCGCCCAGGTCATGTCGCGAACGAGTTCGATGGCCACGCCTTCGCGCGCTGCGAAGCCCAGTTCGTGCGCGAGGATCGGCAAAGCGGCGTCGACGAGGGGCAGGAAACCGATACGGAAGGTTTCGGCGCTCATTCCATATCTCCCAGGAGCGCGTCGCTCGTCACGATTGCTTCGGCGATCTCGGCGATCCGGCGGTTCGTGCTCATCGCCTGTTTTCGCAATAGGGCGTAGGCTGCGGGTTCGTCGATATGGCGCCGTTTCATCAGGATTGCCTTGGCACGATCGATCGTCGCTCGCTCGACCAATGCATTTTTGGCTTCGTCGAGTTCGCGCTGGAGCCGCGAAAAAGCCTGGAACCGCCGCACGGCCAGATCAATGACCGGCTTGATGCGCTGTTTGGACAGTCCGTCGACGACATAGGCCGACACACCGGCATCGATTGCGGCACCGGTCGCTTCGGCATCGCTCTGGTCCACAAACATCGCGATCGGCCGCGCGAGCGCGCGCGACATAGCAAAGAAATCTTCCAGCAGGTCGCGGCTCGGGTTTTCGAGATTGACCAAGATGACTTCAGGCTTTGCCGCCTCGATTTGGGCCACGACCGCGCCCGCCGGATCGATCAGCACCAAATCGTCGAGACCAGCCTCGCGCAAACCGTCCGAAATGATGGCGGCGCGCGTCGTGCTGGTATCGATGATCGCGATCCTCATGATCGCGCCTTACGCTGCAGCGCACAAATCTGCTAGAAGGTTTCTCTTTCGCGAATGTATAGATTGCCTGGCGACCGCTTTTTGACATTTTGAGCTAAAAGCGGACAGTCCGTTAGCGGCCAGTGATTGTCATTGCACGACGAGATCGCCGGCTCCGATCTTAGGCCATTTTGAGAATCATGCGCATGAACAATTCGGTACCATTGGCGGGCAGAGTCTACATAAAATGGTTGGCGCTAAACGCCTGGGATGACAATTTGAGTGAGGAAGCGTTGCGTATCTCGCAATGCCGATACCTTCCTTGGCAATAACGGTGCCGAGCCACTTCCTCGTAAATCGAGCAGCGATTTGGAGGGCAATGGCGATGAAATATATGGTTCCAATGATGGGGTTCGCGATTCTTGCCAGCGGCACGGCGCACGCGCAGACGCAAGATGGTGAGGGGTTCGGTGATGAGATCATCGTGACAGGAACTCGCGCATCGGGGCGTGCAGCGCTTGAATCCTCGGCGCCAGTCGATGTTGTGAGCGGTGAAGCGATCGCCGATTCGGGCTTTCCCGACCTCGGCCGCGCGCTGAACTTTCTACAGCCATCCGTTAACTTCGCGCGGGCAGCGACCACTGCGACGGCGGCCAACACCAAGCCCGTAACGCTCCGCGGCCTGTCACCCGATCAGACGCTGGTGCTCGTCAACGGCAAGCGCCGCCACGCCAATGCGGTTTTGAACGTAAACAACAGCATTGGCCGCGGGTCGGCGGCGGTCGATCTCGACACCATCCCTGAAAGTGCGATCGAGCGGATCGAAATTTTGCGCGATGGCGCCGCAGCGCAATATGGATCCGACGCGATCGCTGGTGTCGTCAACATCATCCTGAAATCAAATGCACGGGGCGCAAGCGGTGAGCTATTTGCCAGCATCACCGAAGAGGGCGATGGCGAGACCGGTCTTGCCAGCGCCAGCGCGGGTTTTGGCATCGGTGACGGCGGGCACCTGATGATCAGCGCATCGGCGCGACACCAGCAAGCGACCAACCGGGCGTTCGTCGATCAGCGTTTCGATAGGATTACCTACCGCATCGGGGATCCCGAGGCATCCGTAGCTAGCCTCGCGATTGATACTGCACTGCCATTTGGCGAGACGCTCGAGCTTTACGGTTTCGGAACGCTGACCCGGAAGACGTCCAACAATGGCGCAGGCTTCCGAGTGCCCGGCTTTTCGCCCATCCATCCGAACGGTTTCCTCCCCATCATCGAACCACGGATCTGGGATATTGGCGTCACAGCTGGCCTGCGCGGCGAATTTGGCGAATTAAAGGCCGATCTCAGCCAGGGGTTTGGGTCGAACAAAGCGGATTTCCGCGTCTTCGACACGGCCAATGTCTCGCTGGGGCCAGCCAGCCCGACCGCGTTCGATTCAGGCGGGGTCACGTACCGCCAATATGTCACCGACCTTGTCCTGTCGTTGCCACTCGACAATGTCTTGGCTGGCGGCAATATTGCCGCGGGCGGGCAGTATCGTCGCGAAAGTTACCAAATCCGCAGCGGCGAACCCGACGCCTATATCGGGACGGGAGCTGACGGTTTCGCCGGCTTCAACCCCCGCAACCCGACCGATGAAAACCGCAAAGCCTGGGCGGCTTTCCTTGACGCCGAACTACGCCCCGTGAAGCCATTGCTGATCGGTGGAGCGGTCCGCTACGATCATTATGGCGACTTTGGCGGCAAGACCACCTGGCGTGCCACTTCGCGGCTCGAGCTGATGGAAGGCGTCGCGGTACGCGCAACGGTCGGGACGGGATTCAAGGCGCCGTCGCTGCAACAGCAGTTTTTCAGTGCGGTTCAAGGCGCGCTTAGCGCAGGGCGGCTAGTAACGGTCGGGACGTTGCCGGTCGGCGATCCTGTCGCGCGCGCACTCGGCGCCAGCGATCTCAAGCCCGAACGGTCGCGGAACTTCACAGCGGGCCTTGTTGTTGGGCCGATCGAGGGCTTCTCTTTCACCGCCGACTATTTTCATATCCGGATCAAGGATCGGATTGCCCTCAGCGAGCAATTGGGCGGTGCAGCCGTCGTGAACATTTTGACTGCGGCGGGGATTACCAATTTTCAGCAAGTGCGCTTCTTTACCAACGCGATCGACACGACGACACGCGGCGTTGAACTGACCGCGCGGTGGCAAGGGGATCTGGGACCGGATACGCGGCTGTCCTTGGCTGCCGGATATGGCTGGTTCGACAGCAAGCTCAACGCCCTTCGCCCGAACCCTATTCTGCCGACCTTACCTCTGCTGAACACCAAATCGATCCTGTTCGTCACCGAGGCGCAGCCGAAATCGAAATTCACTTTTCAGGGCAGCCTGACGCATGGCAATTTCGACGCCGGGATCAATGTGGCGGCTTTTGGCACCTATCGGTCGCAGCCGCTGAATTCGATCCAGACATTTGGTGGGAAGGAGACGATCGACGTGTCGGCGGGCTACAAGATATTGCAAGGCGTGCGTCTGGGTTTCGGTGTGCAGAATCTGCTCGACGCCGACCCCGACACCATCGACGATCAGCAATCTTTCATTGCCGCAACCGGCGGTAGCTTTCCCACGGGCGAGGAAACCCCGATCGGCTTGAACGGCCGGACTTGGTATGCCCGACTAACAGCACGCTTCTGATGTTCGGGCGACGCCAGCTTCTCACCGGGGCGGCGGCGCTGGCCGCCAGCCGCTTCATCGCGGCTGCGCAAGCCGCCCCGGCGAACCGCGCGCCACGCCTGACGCATGACCCCTTCGCACTCGGCGTTGCCTCCGGCGAACCGGCGAGTGACGGCTTTGTCCTTTGGACGCGGGCGGTCGGGCTGACCGAAGATGTCCGGCTCGGCTATGAAATCGCGAGCAACGAAAATTTCCGCACGATCATCCGTTCCGGCCGTATCGACGCGCCAGTAGGTCGCGGCGGCGCTGCGCATCTTGAAGTGAGGGGGCTGCCGTCCGGACGCCCCTATTTCTATCGCTTCCATTTCGGCGATGCGGTGAGCCGTGTAGGCCGGGCGGCAACCGTGGCAGCGAACCCTGAGCGACTGCGCCTGGCGCTGACGTCGTGCCAGCACTGGGAGCACGGTTGGTTCAGCGCCTATCGCGACATGGTCGAACAGGACGTCGATGCCGTCCTGCAGGTCGGCGACTATATCTATGAAAAATCCTTCGGCAGCGGTCCCAACGTCCGCGCGTTCGGCACGCCGGATCCGCTGACGCTGGACGACTATCGCGCGCGCCACGCGCTCTACCGCACCGACCCCGACCTGGCCGCGGCCCATGCTGCAATGCCATTCATCGTCGCGCTCGATGATCATGAGGTCGAGAATGATTATGCGGGCGTGCATGGCGGCGTCACGGTCGATCCAGCGGCCTTCCTTCGCCGCCGCACCGCCGCGTGGCAGGCATATTTTGAGCATATGCCGCTGCGTCCTTCGGCGTGGCGGTCGGGCGGCAGTCTGCAACTTTTTCGCCGGTTCCGCTGGGGAAAGCTCGCGACCGTACATATGCTCGACACGCGTCAGTATCGCAGTGTCCAGGCTTGTTCGGACGAAAAGCGCGGCGGGCACGTGGTGCGGGACTGTGACGCGGTGGCTGATCCCGGTGCAACGATGCTGGGTGCCAGGCAGGAGGCGTGGCTGGACGACGGCCTTGCGCGCGAACGGGGCATCTGGAGTCTCGTCGCGCAACAGACATTATTCTCGCGCCTTGTCCTGCCGCAGGGGCCTGATGCCCGCTGGTCGGACATGTGGGACGGTTATGAGGCGGCGCGCCACCGCGCGCTGGGCAGCCTCGGCCGGCCAACGGTTCGCAATGCCGTGGTGCTGGGCGGCGACGTTCATTCTTTCTGGCTGAACAACGTGCTGGCCGATTTCGGCGATCCGCGATCGAAAATCGTCGCGAGCGAGGTGGTGACGAGTTGCCTCGCCTCGCGCAACGGCCCTGCCGCCTTGTTCGACGGGGCACAGTCGCGCAACCCGCATGTCCGCTATCACGACAATCGTCATGCCGGTTATGCCCTGCTCGATATCGTGCCCCAACGGATCGACGTCGACCTGCGTGCCGTCGCCTCGCTGGTCGATCCCGCGGCGCGTTGCCTCTCGCTCGAGCGGCGCTCAATCGAGGCGGGGCGGCCGGGTTTCGCCTGACTTCGGACTGCCGCGCGTGCGCCATTGCATCCGGTGCAATTACCATTCGATTCTGGCCGTTTGATCGGCACCCCTTCTGCGCCGAGCCTGTCCTACAACCCGTGTCGTGCGCGCGCCGCGTCGACACGCAACGGGCAGGGGACAGACATTGCAAAGCGCCGGAGCCATCAGCCTTGTTATCGATCGTGGAGGGGATCGTCCCGGTGCGTTGACGATCATTTGCGACAGGCCGGAAACGCCACTTGCGACCGGACAGGTCCGGCTTGCCATCGATTGTTTCAGCCTTAGCGCGAATAATCTGACCTATGCGCTGCTCGGCGATCGTCTTGGCTACTGGTCGCTTTTTCCTATGCCCGAACCATGGGGCATGGTCCCGGTGTGGGGCTTTGCGACCGTCGTCGAGACCCATCATGCGGGCGTTGCCCAGGGCGAGCGGCTTTATGGCCTATGGCCGATGGCCTCGCAGGCTGTGATCGAGCCGGGGCGGATCAATGCGCGGCTGATCGTCGATAATTCGGTCCATCGACGGTCGCTTCCACCCGCCTACAACAGCTATTTCCGCGTCGCGGCGGACCCGATTCATGCGCCCGGGACCGAGGATCGGCAATCGGTCATCCGCCCGCTTTTCATCACCTCCTTCCTCCTCGACCGGCTGGTCGGGCAGACTGCCGCATGGACCAGCGACACCGTGATCGTTACCAGCGCTTCGAGCAAAACCGCGCTCGGACTTGGCTGGCTGCTGCGGCGCAATAGAACCGGAATCCGGACTGTCGGCCTGACATCGGAGCGCCATGCGGCGGCGGTTATCGGTCTCGGTATTTTTGATGAGGTGGCGACTTATGACGCGCTGCCGAACCTTTCCGGCGCGGCGATCGTCGATTTTTCGGGGAACTCGACATTGCTCGGCCGCCTGCGCGATCGCTCGCGGCCGGTCCATCTTTGCCGGGTCGGCATGACCCATAGGCAGGATGCGGGCGAAACGAGCATAAATACACCCGGCGAAGAATTTTTCTTCGCGCCCGATGCCATCATCGCTGCGGTGGCTGAACTCAGTCCGGCGGGCTTCGATATCGCGCTAGCCGATGCCACGCGCGATTTCATCGCCGCGTCGAGAGCCTGGCTGACGATCGAAGCCGTGTGCGGCGCCGATGCCGTGCGCGATGTCTGGGCGCAGGTCCGGTCCGGCCATGGCGATCCAACCTCGGCGATTGTCGCATCTTTATAATCAGAAGCAAAAACGGGAGAGAAATTATGAAGAGGAAACTCGGTTGCGGGCTGTCGCTCGCCGCATTGGCATGGGCACCATTCGCCTCGGCGCAGGGCGACGTATCGCCTGGTCAGGCTGCGGACAATGGTGGTGACATCATCGTCACCGCTACCAAGCGTTCGCAGAATCTGCAGGACGTGCCGATCGCCGTCTCGGCCTTTTCGTCCGAGCAACTCCAGAAATCGGGGATCAACGATACGCGCGAGCTGATGACACTGGCGCCCAGCCTCAACTTGACGAGCACGACGTCGGATTCGGCCGGCGTCGTCATCCGCCTGCGCGGCGTGGGAAGCGAGGCGATCAATCCCGGGCTTGAATCGTCGGTCGCAACCTTTGTCGATGGCGTCTACCGTAGCCGCTCGAACCTCAGCCTCACGGACATTCCGGGGATCGAGCGGATCGAGGTGTTGCGCGGACCGCAAGGGACACTGTTCGGCAAGAATACCTCCGCGGGCCTGATCAATGTCATTACCTTCGCGCCGAAGTTCGAGCCGAGCTTCGACGCGGCGGCGTCATATGGAAATTATGACTTGGTTCGGCTGAATGCGGGCGGCGGCGGGGCGTTGGTGAAGGACCTGCTGGCCGTCCGGCTCGATGCCGCCTATCAACGACGCGGCGGCTTCCTGCGCGACTTCGACAGCGGCCATCGCTATCGTAACCGCAACCGTCTCACGCTGCGCGGCCAGCTTTTGCTCACCCCCGCCGATGACGTCGAAATCCGGCTGATCGCCGACTATGGCCACCGCCGCGAAACCGGCCCCGACACCTATTCGCCGATCGTCGACGATCCCGTCTATGTCGGCATCTTTCAGGCGATGGGGTTTGACAGCCATATCGGTCGGCAGGATCTGACCATCACGACGACGCAGGATCGCGCGTCGGTCGAGGAAACCGATCAGTGGGGGCTGTCGGGCGAACTGAACTGGGATCTCGGAGGCGCCAAGCTGACATCGATCACCGGATACCGGCGCTGGCGCAACGATCAGGCGCGCGAGGTCGATTATGCCGAGGCGGACCTAGTCTATATTCCGTTCAAAGCGGCCGCGCAGGCGTTCGACACCTTCACCCAGGAAATCCGCCTCGACGGCAGCGCGGGGCCGGTCGACTGGATGATCGGGGGCTTTTACAGCCATGAAACGGCGTTCGGTCGCTACGGCTACCGGATCGGGCGCGATCTTGAGCCGTTCCTCGATCGGCTGTTCGGGCCGGCGACCGGGCGGGCCAACCCGATATCCTTTTATACCGGCCTGCCGGTCGGGGCGAGTTATCCCGAAGGCTCGGGGGTGGGGCGCGACGATTTCCGCCAGACGTCGCGCAGCCTCTCGGTCTTCACGCACAATGTCTGGCATGTAACCGACCGGCTCGACCTGATCGGCGGTATTCGTTTCACGCGCGAGGCGAAGCGGGTCGATGTCGATATTGTCGATACGCTCAATCCGGGCTGTCAGGCGCTGATCGCGGCGGGACTAGCCGCCCCCGGCGCGACGCCGATTTCGGGGATCCAGTGCCTGCAGCTCTTCGACGCGCGCTATGACGGGTCGTACACCGCGCGCAAGGTGGAGAAGGAATGGTCGGGGATCGCGACGATCAGCTATGATTTCAGCGACGCGCTCCACGGCTATGCGACATACAGCCGCGGTTACAAGGCGGGCGGCTTTGTACTCGATCGAGCCGGGTTCCGGCCGATCGCGATGAAATCGCCCGATGCCGACGATCTGGCCTTCGATCCCGAACTCGCGACCAACCACGAGGCAGGGCTTAAATTCCGATCGCCGGGCGGCGGAGTGACGCTCAACGGGGCGGTCTTTTATACCCGCTTCACCGACTATCAGCTCAGCTACAACACCGGTGCGGCGCTGATCACCACCAATATCCCGCGCGTTACGGCGAAGGGCTTTGAGCTGGAACTGGGCGCCCGCCCGGCGCCCGGCTGGCAACTGGCAGCGGGTGTCACCTATGCCAGCTCGCGCTACGGCGCCATCCCGCCCGGTCCGCCCGCCAACGTCGTCGCAATCGCGGGGCGGCAACTCGCGAATGCGCCAAAATGGGTCGTCACCGGCTCGGTCGGGTGGGACGACCTTGTTGCCGGTGGCAGCCTGCGCGCTTTTGTTCAATTCGACGGGCGCTATCAGTCCGATGTGCTGACCGAACGCCTGCTGCGCCCGACATCGGGACAAAAGGGCTATGCGCTGTTCAACGCCCGCCTCGGCGTCGGGACACCCAACGAGTGCTGGACGCTGGAATTGTGGGCGCGCAACCTAGCGAATCAGCGCACCATCGGATCCGCGATCCCCGCGACCTTTCAGGGCGCGACGCTGGTCGGCGCGCAGGGCGAGCCGCGAACCTATGGCCTGACAATACGGACGAAATTGCGGTAGCAGTCTAAAAGGAGCCGACATCCGCAGGGGATGCCGGCTCCGAAAAGCCCGACGCTTGTTTGGTCAGGCCGTCTTTGGACGTCCGCTATCGCCCACGTGAAAGACCGCGGTAGCGCGGCCGATGATCCGGCTATCGGCGGTGGCCTCTGCCGCAGCGAAGGAAAGTGTCCGGCCGTTTTTTGTAGCGATGGCGCCAACCTCGATCCATTGGCCCTCGCGCGCCGCGCCGAGAAAATCGACCGACAAATGCACCGTGACTAGGCTCGTGCCATCGTCGGCAGCCAGTACACAGGCAATCCCCATCGCATTGTCGCACAGCGTTGACAGCACGCCGCCGTGCAGCATCGCGCGCGCATTGCAGTGCGCCGCCGCGACGCGCAGCCCGATGACAAAGCGATCGCCGTCGCGTTTGGAATAGAGCGGCTCCCACGCATCGGTCACCGGGCTGCGGCGAAAATGCCGCTCGAACCCGGCGGGTGGGTCGGCGGGCGCGCTCACCAGTCGATCCGGATCGTCGCGCCATAGGTGCGCGGCGCATTATAGGCGACCGAATAGGCGCCGAAGAGCGCGAAGCTCTGCACCGCGAAACTTTCTTTGGTGAGGTTGCGCCCCCACAGCGCCAGATCCCAGCCGCTGTCCGACAGCAGGCTGACGCGCGCGTTGACCAGCGTGTAAGGCCGTTCCTTCAGATAGGATGTGTTCTCGGCGTTCAGGAAGAAGGCGCCATTATATTTGCCATCGACCTGCAGCGCCATGTCCCAGCCGCTGCCGACGGCGAACTGATAGCGGGCCAGCAGGTTCGCCGAAAATTTGGCGGCGAGGGGCAGGTCGTTGCCGTCGAACACCGGCTGGGCGGGGTCGTCGATCCGGGTGTCGATCCATGCCATTCCCGCGCGCAGGTCGAAACCGCGTGCCGGTCGCAGGGTCGCGTCGATCTCCATGCCGTTGACCCGCGCCCTTGCCAGGTTGCGCAGCTGGTTGAACGGCAGGCCGGTGACGGTATCGACTTGGGCGACCCGTACTTGCGGCTTGTCGAAGTCATAATGATAGACCGACCCGTTCAGGAACAGGCGCCGATCGATCAGGGTCGATTTGACCCCGATTTCATAAGCGGTCAGCGTTTCTTCCTCGAACGGTTCGAGTTGCTGGCGCGTGAAGGCGAAATCGCCGTCGAAACCGCCGCTTTTGAACCCGCGGCTGATGCTGCCATAAAGCAGCACCGCGTCTGACGGCTTGTAGTTGAGCCCGACCTTGCCCGAGAAGCTCTTGTAGATTGCGCTGTCATCGACCACCGCGGCATCGGCCGGCGTCGAGCCGAAATTGACCGGCGCGCGCGATGGGGCGAGCCCGTCGCTGTAAATCCACTCCGACCGGCTCTCG
>JAHJHL010000033.1 GCA_018823905.1 Alphaproteobacteria bacterium | reverse complement strand
TGATAAAAGATGGTAGCCACCTTCATATCAATTTCGTCTTGTGTCATTTTTCCTGCCTAACCTCGCCCTTCGAAACAGCCTCTCAACCTAGAGCTTTTCGTTCAATAGAACACCACAACCATGGTGTATGAATCAACCGCGCGGGAAAGCTTCATCGTCGGTGTGTCCGTCGGCACATGCGGGTTTAATCGCTGAGAGAACGGCATCGGCGGCCCGGTCGCTGCCAGACGCCAAGAGGAAGTCGGCGAGCGCAGTCAGAAACACCACGTCGCGAGCGGGGAGGGTAGTGATTGCCATGTTGGTTTACTCCAACCGACACCCGCTCAAAAAGCGGCGGGTGCATCGGTCGGGAGCCTCATAAGGGCATGAGTCGGGTGTGTGTCAAACGACATGCAGTCGATTTCCCAAACGCCGTTGCTAAGCCAATGTCGCGGGCGCTTTCAACAGGTTGGATTCAACGACTGGAAATTTGTATCCGAGCTTGTCTCGAAGTGCGACGATTGCAGCGGCATACCAAGGGGGTGCAAGCGGCGAAACGATTACACACTCAATCAAGGTGTCAATATCACAAGATAGCTCGATGCCCGCGTCGAGCGGATTTGGGTTATCAATTAATTCTTCAAACCTAAACGTGTCTTTGTTCCATGAAAACTTCGATATTGGATCATGATAACTACCGGTTCTCCAATATACTATCCGCACCTCTTTCTCATATTCAAAACTAATTCGTTTTGACATTATGACATTAAACTGGTTTGACCAGTCAATGCTATCTCGAAATTCATCAAAATAAGTAACCTGACCAATATATATCTTTTTATCTTTGTTATCTATCGCCGATTCAATTCGAGCACTATTAGATATTATAGCGATACCGGGGCCGGGTGATCCATATATGCGCCACATCGCTACCGATTCATGTTCAGCAGAATGCCAGCAATTTATAAAATAATTCCTGCGGCCCGATAGAGTCATTATATTTATTTGTTCTTGCTCCATCATATATGCATTGAAGGCGCCCTCAGGTGTTTTTTCAGTGCTGCGTTCGCTGTAATTTTTTATGATAAATTCTTTGTGCCTGCCCCCTAAGTCATCGACAGACTTCAAAATTCGATGTGCAAACTGACCTGATGACAGCGTCCCCTCATGAGGATCATCGGCCGCCAAAACTTCTGCATTGGTCAGCCAGAGCTTTCGAGCAGTGAGCAGCGCGACGAACTTTGGCAGATCGACATATCTCCAAAGTTTTGTCGTGACGCTTGGGCGCCGGAAACTCGGATGTTCCTCAAAAGCCACGAAATGCGCTCTCCACATTCATACTTCGATTTTGAAGGTTGTTGAGCAGTAGGGCATTCGCGTCAAGCTGGCGCAATGTTGCCATTGCCGGTTCGATCACACTCGCTCGTACGACTGCATGGCCCGGAAGACGAAGCCGAAGGCCAACGGCCAAATGCCTGTATCATTTTGCTGTATCATTTTCGGCGTGATTTTCGCTCTAAAGCATTGAAATCACGCCGAAAAATGGCAGTGGTCGGGGAGACAGGATTCGAACCTGCGACATCCTGCTCCCAAAGCAGGCGCGCTACCGGGCTGCGCTACTCCCCGACTACTGAGGGGCGCCTTAGACAGCGCGGCAGCGCAAGTCTATCCCGCGTGAGCCCCTTTGACGAAAAAGGCGCGCAAAGAAAAAGGCGGCCTTCCCGAAGGAAGACCGCCCGTTTCTCGTTTCAGTCAACGCCCCGAAGGGCTGTGACTT
Source organism: Alphaproteobacteria bacterium (assembly GCA_018823905.1). Lineage (GTDB taxonomy): Bacteria > Pseudomonadota > Alphaproteobacteria > Sphingomonadales > Sphingomonadaceae > Sphingopyxis. The sequence continues at coordinate 94,181 of JAHJHL010000033.1, read as the reverse complement.
ACTTAGCTTCTTCAGCCGGAGCAGCAGCGGCGTCAGCAGCCGGAGCTTCAGCGGTCGCAGCAGCGTCGGCCGGAGCAGCAGCTTCGGCACCAGCAGCAGCGGCGTCAGCGCCAGCAGCAGCGGCGTCAGCGCCAGCAGCAGCGGCGTCAGCGCCTTCTTCAGCAACTGCTTCAGCAGCAGGAGCTTCCGTGGTGGCTTCTTCAGCAGCCTTTTCACCGCAAGCGGCGAGGGCGAACATGCTGGCAGCAACGGCGATAGCAGCAAATTTCTTCATGATGTGTGGGCTCCCTAAAATGCCTTACCGCGATGGGGAAACTTCCCGTCCCGCGAGCGGCGGGATTTAGCCGTTCCGTATGGATCGTCAACAAAAATAATTGAGATGTCCCGCGCTGGCGGAAAACTGTCATTCCTGCGCAACAATTACGGCAGCTCGGCATCGCTGCTGTTGGCGAGAATCGCCAAAACTGCCGTCCAGACCATCACATTTTGCCGCAGCTGGACCGGATCGATCTTGTCCAGCGTGTCATCGGGCGTGTGGTGCAGGTCGAAATAGCGCGTGCCATCCTGCGCCAGGTCGATCGCCGGAACGCCCGCCGCGACCAATGCGCCGATATCGGCTCCGCCGTTCGCGGGCTGTCGGCCGCGCACGACGCCAAAAGGCGCTACCGCCGCGGAAAGCCGATCGGCGAGCTGCTTCGCGCTGTCGGGCAGCTTGAAATCGATCCGCCAGACGCGGTCGGCGCCGAAATCGGATTCGAGCGCGACGGCGTGCTTCTCTTTACCGTGAGCGTCGAAATAGGCCTTGCCGCCGAACACGCCGACCTCCTCGGCGCCCGCCCAAAGGATACGGATCGTGCGGCGCGGCTGACCCGCCATCATGACATATTTGGCGGCTGCTGTAATGATTCCGCAACCCGCGGCGTCGTCTATCGCCCCGGTACCCAGATCCCAGCTGTCGAGATGGCAGGCGATGATGATCGGGCTTGCGGCAGGATCGCTGCCGGGAACTTCGGCAATGACATTGCCCGAGGTCTGCTGGCCCAGATTGCGTGGGGTGAGTAGCAATTTCATGCGTAGCGTTTCGGGATCGCCACCATGTCCGCCCGCCGGTCGCATCGCTTGCGCGCGTTCCCATTGACGAACCAGCTGGTCCGCATCGGGATTCGACAGGGCGGCTGCCGGGATCGGCTTTACCCCAGCGTCGAAATTGGTCACGCCGGTGTGCGGGTTGCGGTGGTCATCGGTACCGATCGAGCGGATGACGATCGCCATCGCGCCCTTTTTCGCAGCTACATTGGGGCCAGTGAAGCGCCCGCGGCCGTAAGTGCCATAGCCGCTGCCGTCTTGCGTCGGCGCCATCTGGTGATCGATAAAGACGATCTTGCCTTTGACCATCGTGTCGGGCGCGGCCTGCAACGCATCGAAGCTCGCGAAATAGACAACCTCGCCTTCAATGCCTTTCGGGCCAGTTGATGCGCTGTTGCCTAGCGCCGTAACCGCCAGCTTTTGCGGATGAAAGGGGCCAACCAGCGATGCCTGTTCGTCCCCGCGCACCCAAGTCGGCATCGTGAACTTTTCTTCGCGGACGTTCTGGAAACCCATTTCATTCAGGCGACGGACCGCCCAGACGCGCGCCGCGGCTTCGGCCTCGGTCGCCGCCTGCCGCGGCCCGATTTCAGTGGTGAGGTCTTCGACGATCCACCAGCCAAGGTCTTTGCCCTGCTGCGCCAGCTCGACCGCGGTGGGTGAGGGGGCTGCCCCAGCGCTGGCTGCGGCGAGCGCAGCGGCGCTGAGCGTGAGAAGGCGAGCGGTGCGACCAATGTTTTTCATGGGTGCATCCCTAGCGACGAGCGGTTGCCAACGGCAAGCGTCGATTGCCAAGTTCGCCCCCATTCGCTAACCGGCCCACGATTCATTCTCTTCCGGCCGCGCCCGCGGCCCAGCCCAAATCCGGAGCACTTCCATGGCCGCCCAATATAGTTTCGTGATGAAGGGTCTGAACAAGACCTATCCCGGCGCGCAAAAGCCGACGCTCAAGGATCTGAGCCTGCAATTTTACCCCGATGCCAAGATCGGTATCGTCGGCCCGAACGGCACCGGTAAATCGACCTTGATGAAGATCATGGCGGGCATCGACACCGAATTTACGGGCGAAGCCTGGGCCGGCGAAGGCATCACCGTCGGCTATCTGGCACAGGAGCCCGAGCTCGACCCAACCAAAACGGTCAAGGAAAACGTCATGGACGGCGTCCGCGGCGTTGCCGACATGATGGAACGCTTCAACGAAATCAGCACCTTGATGGCCGATCCTCCCGCCGACGCCGATTTTGACGCGTTGATGGAGGAAATGGGGACGCTCCAGGAAAAAATCGACGCGGTCGACGGCTGGACGCTCGACAACCAGCTCGAGATCGCGATGGAAGCCTTGCGCTGCCCGCCGGGCGACATGGGCGTCCAGAGCCTGTCGGGCGGCGAAAAGCGCCGCATCGCGCTCACCCGTCTGCTGCTCGAAAAACCGTCGATTCTGCTGCTCGACGAACCGACCAACCACCTCGACGCGGAAAGCGTTGCGTGGCTCGAGAAGCATCTTGTCGATTATCCGGGCAACGTCATCCTCGTTACCCACGACCGCTACTTCCTCGACAATGTCGTGAACTGGATCCTCGAACTCGATCGCGGCCGCTATTTTGTCTATGAGGGCAATTATTCGACCTATCTGGAAAAGAAAGGCAAGCGGCTCGAACAGGAATCGCGCGAGGATGCTGGTCGCCAGAAAGCGATCAAGGACGAGCTCGAGTGGATCCGGCAGTCGCCAAAGGCCCGTCAGGCCAAATCGAAAGCGCGTATCAAGAGCTTCGACCAGCTGGTCGAAGCGCAGGAAAAGCGCATCCCCGGCAAAGCGCAGATCGTCATTCAGGTGCCGCAGCGACTGGGCGGCAAGGTCATCGAGGTCGAGAATATCTCGAAGGCCTATGGCGACAAGCTGCTCTTTGAAGACCTGTCCTTCTCGCTGCCCCCGGGCGGCATCGTCGGCGTGATCGGTCCGAACGGCGCGGGCAAATCGACCTTGTTCAAGCTGATCACCGGTCAAGAAACCCCCGACAGCGGCAAGGTCGTCATTGGCGACACCGTCCACTTGGGGTTTGTCGATCAGAGCCGCGACGACCTGAAACCCGACAACAATGTCTGGCAGGAAATTTCGGGCGGCGCCGAGATGATGAACATCGGCAAGCATGAAATGCAGACGCGCGCTTACGTCGGCGCTTTCAACTTCAAGGGTGTCGACCAGCAGAAAAAGGTCGGCCAGCTGTCGGGCGGCGAACGCAACCGCGTCCATATGGCCAAGATGCTGAAACAGGGCGGCAACGTGCTGCTGCTCGACGAACCGACCAACGATCTCGACACCGAAACGCTCGCCGCGCTCGAGGAAGCGCTGGAGAATTTCGCGGGCTGCGCCGTGGTCATCAGCCACGATCGCTTCTTCCTTGATCGCCTCGCGACGCACATTCTCGCGTTCGAGGGCGACAGCCATGTCGAATGGTTCGAAGGCAATTTTGAATCCTATGAAGAGGATAAGATCCGCCGCCTCGGCGACGATGCGACGCGCCCGCACGCGACGTCGTATAAGAAACTGACGCGCTGACCGCGATGGGGGAAGGGCAGCCGCCAATCTCGTCGAGCACACTTCGCCTCGACGCGGATGCGCTCAATGCGTTCATGGCCGAAGCCTTCCCTAATTCTGCGCCGGGCTCGCGGGGCACAGTCATCTCGGCCGTGCCGGGCCATATTCAGGCCCGGATGATCCCGACCGAATTGGCTTTACGCCCCGGCGGGCTGATCTCCGGTCCGACGCAGATGGGTTTTGCCGACATGGCCGCCTATGCGCTCGTCCTTGCGCATATCGGCCCGGTCGCGATGGCGGTGACGAGTGCGCTCAACTACCAGTTCCTGCGTCCATGCCGCCCCGGGCAGCTGTTCGCCGACGCCCATATGCTGCACCTCGGCAAGCGGCTTGCGGTGATGGATGTGCGGATATGGACTGACGATCCCGACAAGCCGGTCGGGCAGGCGAATGTGACTTACGCGATTCCTTAGATGGGGACGATCGCCGACTGCTAACAACCCGTAGCCGCCACAAGATCTTCCCCGCTTGCGGGGAGGGGGACCACCGAAGGTGGTGGAAGGGGCGGGCGGCCTGACGCAAGGATGGCGCGAAGACGCCAACCCCCTAGCGCTTCGCGCTGCCACCTCCCCACAAGTGGGGAGGATTTAATGACCGCTCCCCTCCCCAAAGCCGACTTAAACCGAGTAACGGTGCATGTGATCAGATTGCCGCAGGCGGCACTTCCCACAACACCAATTTGGTGGCGTGAACATTCTCACGCGCCTTCGCGGCGTCGAGCCTCTCCAGCTTGATGCTGCCCTTCAACGCGCCCATTTCGATCATCGCGCCGATCACGACGACCCCGCCCGCACCGACATCGATGTCAAATTCGGCGGGGTGCGCCAGCTTGGCTTTGGCGGTTGCGATATGCAGGCGATGTTGTCCGGGTTCGACATCGGCCATCAGCATCTGCCCCGACTTGATCTGGCCTTTCGCCGTGCCGTCCAGAGTGACGTTCATGCCTTGGAGCGCGGCGACAAAGCCGCGGCGCGTCACATAGATGCGTGCTTTGCCCGCAGGCGCCTGCATCGTTCGCGCGTCGGCAATCGCCGCTGTGTCGGCCTTGGCTCCGCTCTTGTTGCTCGACAGCGCCCAGAAACAGAAGATCACGATACCGCCGATCAGCAGCACCGACAGGATAAGCAAGGTTCCCGGTGACAGGACGCTGGCCAGCGATGGCCCCAGAAACGCGCCGACGATCGCTGCCACAAAAATCAGCGTCAGCCACATCGCATTCTTGCTCATATCGCGTCTCCTGTTCAGGCGGCGGGTTCAAACTCCCCCGTCGCTTCGTCCAATAGGTGCAGCACCCCGTCGCTGATCGCGAAAAAGGCGCCGCGCAGCCGCAGCGTCCCACGGCGTTCCTTTTCCTGAATGCAGGGGAAGGTGCGCAGGTTTGCGATGCTGACTTGAACGGCCGCCATTTCCATCGCCCGTCCGGCGTCGCGGGTGTCGATGTCGCTATGATCGCGCCGCACCTGTTCGCTGGCGTCGTCGAGCATCGCGATCCAGTCGGCAATAAAGCCGCCGCGCCCCGGCTCGGCGCCCGCCATCGAGCGGTGCAGCGCGGCGTGGCAACCACCGCACAGGCCGTGGCCCATCACGACGATTTCCTCGACGCGCAGGAACTGGACCGCGAATTCGAGCGCCGCCGACACCCCGTGGCGGCCCGGCGTCGTTTCGAACGGCGGGACCAGCGCCGCGACATTGCGGACGACAAAGATTTCGCCGGGGTTGGTGTCGAAAATCTGCGATGGTTCGACGCGGCTGTCGGAGCAGGCGATCACCATCACCTTGGGCGATTGTCCCTCGGCCAACCCGTCCCAACGCTCGCGCTGTTCCTGCCAACCGCCGTTACGGAAACGACGGTAACCGTCGATCATATCTGCAAAGTGAGTCATGCACGCGCCTTAGCATAGCCAGGGAGGTTGAGAAGAGGCGCGCGCGCGACTATGTGGGCGAAATGAACGCTCCCGCACAGCCCGTTTCGACGCCCAGCCAGCGCACCCGCAAGCCCGACTGGATTCGCGTCAAGGCGCCGACCAGCCCCGGCTATGCCGAGACGCGCAAGCTGATGCGCGAGCTGAACCTCAACACCGTGTGCGAAGAGGCGGCGTGCCCGAATATCGGCGAATGCTGGACCAAAAAGCATGCGACGGTGATGATCCTGGGCGACACCTGCACCCGCGCCTGTGCGTTCTGCAACGTCAAGACGGGGATGCCGCGCTCGGTCGATCCGCTTGAGCCTGAACATACAGCGATTGCGGCGGCGAAGATGGGGCTCAGCCATATCGTCATCACCTCGGTCGATCGCGATGACCTGCCCGACGGCGGTGCGAGCCAGTTCGTCAAGGTTATCAATGCACTGCGCCGCGAAACGCCGCAGACGACGATCGAGATTCTGACGCCGGATTTCCGCAACAAACCCGAAAGCGCGATCGCGGCAATCGTCGATGCGCGGCCCGACGTGTATAACCACAATCTCGAAACCGTGCCGCGGCTCTATCCGACGATCCGCCCGGGTGCGCGCTACTATGCGTCGCTGCGCCTGCTCGAAAGCGTCAAGCGCCGCGATCCGTCGATCTTCACCAAGTCGGGGATCATGCTCGGGCTGGGCGAACAGCGGATGGAGGTGCATCAGGTGATGGACGACATGCGCAGCGCCGACATCGATTTCATGACGATGGGCCAATATCTTCAGCCGACACCGAAGCATGCCAAGGTGATCGACTTCGTGACGCCACAAGCATTCGACGCTTATGCGCAGATCGCGCGCGCCAAAGGTTTCCTGCAAGTCGCGTCGTCGCCGCTGACGCGCTCCAGCTATCACGCGGGTGACGATTTCGAGCGGATGCGGGCGGCGCGCGAGGCGCAGCTGGCGCGCGCCGCTGGCTGATCCCGCTCTTGCCCAGGCATCACGAAACCCGCGTCCTGCCGTATAGCGACGAGCAGATGTTTGCGCTCGTCACCGACATCGAGCGCTATCCCGAATTCCTGCCCTGGGTGATCGCGCTGCGCATTCGCAGCGATAGCGAGCATGAGGCGGTCGCCGACATGATCGTGGGCTTCAAAGGGCTACGCGAAAGCTTTTCCTGCCGCGTTCACAAGGACCGCCCGCGCGCCGTCACCGTCAGCTACATCGACGGCCCGATGCGCCACCTGAGCAATGAATGGCAATTCGCGCCGGTCGAAGGTGGCGGTTGCCGCGTCGATTTCATGGTCGACTTCGCATTTCGCAGCCGGATGTTTGAGGCGCTTGCGGGGCAGATGTTCGACAAGGCGCTGCGCAAGATGATCGCAGCGTTCGAAACGCGCGCGGATGATCTTTATGCGGCGGGAAGGGCGATGTCCTCCGAAGGACGCAATTCGTCCCTTTCAGGCTGAAGCAGATCGAGCGCGAACAGTGTCGCGTGATGGCGGATCGCGGCGCGATCTCCGCCTTCAAACTGTACCCGCTGGGTAAAATAATCGTCGGGATCTTGGCCGCGCAGCGCACGGGCGAAAACGACCAGCCCTACTGGCTTTTTCGCCGATCCGCCGCCGGGGCCGGCGATACCGGTGACCGCGACCGCAATATCGGCGTCGCTGTTGGCGAGCGCGCCGGTCGCCATCGCCCATGCGGTCGCGAGCGATACTTCGCCAAAGGTCTCGAGAATCTCGCTGCTGACGTCGAGCTGGCTCTGCTTGGCATGCCCCGAATAGGTGATGAAGCCCGCTGAAAAGACGTCCGAACTGCCCGCGATATCGGTCAGCGCGGCGCTGACCATGCCGCCGGTGCAGCTTTCGGCGACCGCGATCTTGCGACCCGCGGCGCGATTATTGGCGAGCACGCTGGTCGCCAGCGTATTGCGCACGGCAAACCGCGTTTCATCGTCAGGCAGCACGGTCATTTCTCCGGAAGTTGCAAAGTCGCGACAGCCTGCGCAGCGATCCCCTCGCGGCGACCGGTGAACCCCAGCCGCTCTGTCGTTGTGGCCTTCACACTAACCCGATCGAGCGGAATCGCAAGGATTTCAGCGATCCGGGCGCGCATCGCGGCGCGGTGGGGACCGATTTTCGGCGCCTCAGCGATAATCGTCAGGTCGACATGCTCGATCCGGCCGCCGCGTTCGACCACGCGGTTTGCGGCAAATTCCAGGAAGCGATGCGACGCGGCGCCGCGCCATTGCGGGTCGCTGGGCGGGAAATGGTCGCCAATGTCGCCGTCAGCCAGCGCGCCGAGGATTGCATCGGTGAGCGCATGAAGCCCGACGTCGGCGTCGCTATGGCCTTTAAGTCCATGACTATACGCGATTTCTATGCCGCCAATCCAAAGCGGCTTATCGGCAACGAGGCGGTGAACGTCATAGCCCATGCCGACGGCGGTACGCGTCATTGTCTCAATCCCCAGCAAGCCGTTGAGGATCGCCATATCCTCGGCATATGTCAGTTTGTGGAGCCGCGCGTCGCCTGCCACTGTTGCGACCGTGACGCCCAGACGGCGGACGAGTTGCGCATCGTCGGTCGCGCCGGCCTCTACGGCGTTGGCATGCGCGAGGCGCAGCGTCCCAAGACGAAACGCTTGCGGCGTCTGGACGCGGGCGAGCGCACTCCGGTCGACAACGTCGCCCGCGGCGGCTCCGGTTTGCTCGACCAGCGTATCGGGGACGGGCAGGGTAGGGATCACGGCTTCGGCAACGTCCAGTGCGGCGAGCAGTCGGACGATGACTTCGGCGGTCACCCCCGGCCGAGCGGCGTCGTGGACCAAAACCGGTATGGCGTCTTCGCGGTCGGCTAGCGCGTTCAGCGCGTTGGCGACCGATTGCTGCCGTTCGTCTCCGGGAGCGGCGGAAATCCAGCCATCCGGCAGCGGTCCGAGCGCCGCCATGACGTCATCATTGGCCACCAGCACGCCGCCAGCAATCGCCGGGTGGGCGGCAAAGGCATCGAGGCTCCAGCGCAGCACCGGCTTGCCGCCTAGCGTTGCCAGCTGCTTCGGCACGGCGAAACCGGCCCGGCTGCCCTGACCGCCCGCAAGCAATATGACCATCGCGCGCGGCGTGGTGGAGGGAGTGGACTCGGTCATGCTGCGCGCCGGTTAGCGCAGCCGCGGCTTGCGGGAAAGCGGCTTAGCGTGTACGGGCTGCTCAAATTTTAGGCAATCAGACGAAAGCTCCCGCCATGGCGCCGCTGCGGCCCATCCAGATCGGCAACATCACCATCGCGGATCCCGTGATCCTCGCGCCGATGACGGGCGTCACCGACATGCCGTTCCGCACTCTGGTGCGCCGCTATGGCTCGGGGCTTAACGTCACCGAAATGATCGCGAGCCAGGCCGCGATCCGCGAAACGCGCCAGTCGATCCAGAAAGCCGCGTGGGATCCGGTCGAAGAACCGGTGTCGATGCAGTTGGTCGGTTGCACCCCCTATGAAATGGGCGAGGCGGCGAAACTCAACGAAGATCGCGGCGCCGCGATCATCGACATCAATATGGGCTGCCCAGTGCGCAAGGTGACCAGCGGCGATGCGGGGTCGGCGTTGATGCGCGACCTGAAGCTCGCCGCGGCGCTCATCGAATCCTGCGTCAAGGCGGTGTCGGTGCCGGTGACGGTCAAGATGCGTATGGGCTGGTGCCACGACAGCCTGAACGCCCCCGAACTCGCGCATATTGCCGAGGATTTGGGCGCCAAGCTGGTGACGGTCCACGGCCGCACCCGTAACCAGATGTATCGCGGCGAGGCCGACTGGAGCTTTATTCGCTCGGTCAAGGATGCCGTATCGATCCCGGTGATCGCCAATGGCGACATCTGCTCCGCCGACGACGCACGCACTGCGCTGGCGCAGAGCGGCGCCGATGGCGTCATGATCGGCCGCGGTGCTTATGGTCGCCCGTGGCTGCTGGGGCAGGTGATGGCGGCGCTGCGCGGGGAGGGCGATCGGCCCGACCCAGGCATCGACGAACAATATGACGTCATTACATCGCATTATCGCGCGATGATCGAACATTATGGCGAGATCACCGGGGTCAATATGGCGCGCAAGCATCTCGGCTGGTACGTCAAGGGACTGCATGGGTCGGCCGAGTTTCGCAACATGGTCAACCAGATCCCGAGCAGCCGCGACGTGCTCGACGCGCTCGAACGCTTTTATACGCCATTCCTGAGCAAGGCTGCGGCGTGAGCGCGCTCACGTCGAGCATCCCGACGTTCGACCATGACGAGCTGATCCACTCGCACCCCGTCCCGACGCTGTTGATCGACAAGGGCGGCGTCGTCCTGTTCGTCAATGCCGCTGCCGAGCAGATGTGTAACGTCAGTCGGTCGGCGATGGTAGGGCGTGTCGTCTATGACGTCATCGACATGGATCGCAGCTATCGCCAGCGCATGAGCGACACCGCGACGTCGGCGTTGTTCGCGCATCGGGCCGAGATTTCGGTGGGCGGTCGAAAGGCGATCTTCGTCGATATGCAGATGGTCCCCTATGGTCAAAGCGGTCACCGCATCCTCGCGCTGATCCCCGCGCAGAGCGATGCCGAGCTGATGGGCGGTGCGATTGGGCGATCGGGGCGCGCGGCTGGCGGAGCCGCATCGATGCTGGCGCATGAAATCAAGAACCCGCTTGCGGGGATCAAGGGCGCGGCGCAGCTCTTGGCGCGCAAGACCGACGCCAGCGGCGAACGATTCACAACGCTGATCTGTACCGAGGTCGACCGGATCGCGACGTTGATCGACCAGATGGAGCATTTCTCGCGTGGCCAGCCGATCGCCTGCGCGCCGATCAACCTGTATCAGCCGATCCATCAGGCGATGGAAACCGCGCGGGCGCGGCAGTTTCCGGGCGTGCGCTTTGCCGAGGATTTCGATCCGTCGCTGCCGCTGGTGCATGGCAACCATGACGCCATGGTGCAGATCTTGCTGAACCTCGTGACCAACGGCTGCGAGGCGCTTGGCGGGCGCGACGATGGCGTCGTGCGGCTGGCGACCGCCTATCGCCACGGCCTGTCGATCGACAATGGCGACGGGCGCGGCCGCATCGCGCTGCCGATCGAGGTGAGCGTCAGCGACAATGGCCCCGGGGTTCCCGCCGACATTCGGGGCGACCTGTTCGACCCGTTCGTGACGACGAAGCGCGAGGGGCGGGGGCTCGGCCTCGCGCTCGTCGCCAAGCTGGCGCGCGACATGGGCGGCACCGTCCAGCATATGCGCGACGGCGAATGGACGCGCTTTCGTGTCCATCTGCCGGTGGCGCAAAAGGGAGCCGCGGCATGAGCAGCGCCAGGACGATCCTGCTGGTCGAGGATGACTCCGCAATCGCGATGATCATTCGCGAGACGCTGATCGGCGAATGCGCGCATTTTGCGTCGGTGGGCAGCATCGCCGAACGCAACGCCTGGCTTGCCGACCACAGCCCCGACCTGATCATTACCGATGTCGTGCTGCCCGATGGTGACGGCATCGACTCGTTGCGGGTGGATGCCGGCACACCGGTGATCGTGCTGTCGGCGCAGAACACGCTCGACACCGCGGTGCGCGCGACCGGGATCGGCAGTTATGACTATCTGCCCAAGCCGTTCGATCTGGACGAACTGACCGCGAGCGTTCGCGCCGCGTTGCAACGAAGGTCCGAGCCAATGACCGGCACCGATCCGGCGCAGGCGGACAGTCACGGGCTGGTCGGTCGCGCGCCCGCGATGCAGGCCGTCTATCGGACCATAGCGCGCCTCGCATCGAATGACTTGGCGGTGCTGATCCTCGGCGAATCGGGAACCGGCAAGGAGGTTGTCGCACGCGCGATCCACGCGACCGGGCTGCGCCGGGCGGGGCCATTCGTGGCGATCAACATGGCCGCGATCCCGCGCGAACTGATCGAGGCCGAGCTGTTTGGCCACGAAAAGGGCGCCTTTACAGGCGCGCATAGCCGTAACGCGGGACGTTTCGAGCAAGCGGCGGGCGGAACCTTGTTCCTCGACGAAATCGGCGACATGCCGCTTGAGGCGCAGACGCGGCTGCTCCGTGTCCTGCAGAGCAACGAATATTCCACCGTCGGCGGCAATCAGGCGTTGCGCGCCGACGTCCGCGTCATCGCTGCGACCCACCGCGACATGCGGACGCTCGTGGCCGATGGCCGCTTCCGCGAGGATCTGTTTTACCGCCTCAACGTCATCCCGGTGACGCTGCCGCCGCTGCGCGATCGCCGCAGCGACATCGCGGCGCTGGTGCGCCATTTTGTCGACGCGGGGCGTGCGTCAGGTCTCCCCGACCGCCAGTTCGCGCCTGACGCAATGCAGTGGCTCGAACGCTATGACTGGCCGGGGAACGTCCGCGAGCTTGGCAATGTCGTTCAGCGGCTGGCGGTGCTGTCGCGTGATACGGTCGTGACCGTGCGCGATGTCGAAACGGTGTTGCACGAAAATGGCGAAGGCGGCGGTGCGGAGGCTCCCGCCGACCTGATCGCGCGGGCGGTTGATGATTGGGCGCGCGAGCAGATGGCGAGCGATGCGCCCGATGGCGAACTCCACGGTCAACTCGAAGCGATCGTCGAAGCCGCGCTGTTTCGCCGCGTCCTACGCGATGTTCGCGGCAATCAACTGGAAGCCGCGAGGCGGCTCGGCATCAACCGCAATACGCTGCGCAAGCGTCTGGGGCAGCTGGATATCGATCCCACGAATCCTTGAATGACGGCAACTAGCTCAAAATAGCGGCGCTCGACCGGCCCCAGCGCAGTTTGTGTGTTTTCTATGCAACAGGTTTGTCGTAGCATAGCAACAATGGCGCACGCGGCTCCCCTGACTCACGACACCGACTCCGCCGATCAGGACGCGCGCCTGGGCTTCTGGCGCTTTGGCGCGCCCGAATATTATACGCTGGCGCTCATCGTCAGCATCGGCATCGCAACTTACATCTTTGTCACCGGCGATGCGCAAAGCGAGCGCTTGCTCACACCTGCGCTGGTCGCGGCGATCATGATCGCGAATCTCGTACCGGCAATGGCGCTGATCGTGCTGATCGGCAGTCGAATAGCGCGCGCCCGGGCGGTTCGTTCGATGGAGGGAGGCAATGGGCGCCTCCACGTTCGACTTGTCGCGCTGTTTTCGCTGATTGCTGCTGCGCCGACCTTGCTCGTCGTGATCTTTGCGTCGCTGCTGTTTCAGTTTGGTGTGGATTTCTGGTTCTCTGACAAATCGCGCGGTATGTTTGAGAATGCCGCAAATCTGGCGGAAGGTTACTATCAAGAGAACCAACGGCAAGTCGGCGACAACACATTCGCGATGGCCCAAGATCTGGGAAACCGCCTGACTGTTTTTCCTATAAATAGCGCAAATTTCTCAAGTTATTATCTGCAACAGGTGGTCGTTCGCAGCCTTAACGAATCGGCTGTCATTGAAATCGGAAAAGACGGCGTAGCGCGCACGGCTGCAGCTATCGATCCCGACGATCGCTCCGCGGAAAACCGTTTGAATTCAGAGATGGTCCAACGCCTTGATGCCGGTGAAGACGTTGTTGTGGTCCGCCAAGCAAACCGGATCGAAGCTGCCGCACGGTTGCCGGGGACCGGAAGAGCCTATGTATATGCCTCACGCGACACAAATGTGCCTGGCTTCCAGCAATCAGCTCGGGCAGGGGCGGTGCTCGCAGACTACAATGCGCTGTTTGACCGATCACAGCTGTTGCAGTTGCAATTCAACGGCGCCCTTTACTTGGGTTCGCTCCTCCTTCTCGCTCTCGCTGTGATCGCGGCCATCGTGGTTGCCGACCGCATTGTGCGGCCGCTCGGGACGCTGATCGGCGCGACGCGCACCGCGGCTGGCGGTGATCTGTCGGTGCGCGTGACGCCGCCGGCGCGCGATGACGAGATTTCGGTGCTGACCCGCGCCTTTAACCGGATGACCGAGCAGTTGGAGGGGCAGACTGGGGCGCTGGTCAGCGTCAACGAACAGCTCGAGGCACGGCGCAGCTTTATCGAGGCGGTGCTCAGCGGGGTCTCGTCGGCGGTGATTTCGGTCGATGCCGATCACCGAATCCAGCTCGCCAACGCCGCAGCCGAACGGCTGATTTGCCAGTCGACCGACTGTCTGACCGGACGGCCTTTGGCTGAGGTCGCGCCCGAACTGGCGCAGTTGCTGATCGGTGACGAGCGCGAGGCGATCGTGCAATTGGCCCGTCCCGACGCGGAGCCTGCCACGCTTGCTGCCAAAGCAGTTGCGCAAGGCGACGGCTTTGTCCTGAGTTTCGAGGATATTACGCAGCAATTGCTCGATCAGCGGCGCGCCGCCTGGTCCGATGTTGCGCGGCGCATCGCGCATGAGATCAAGAATCCGCTGACCCCGATCCAACTTGCTGCCGAGCGCCTCCAACGCCGGTTCGGCGACAAGATTGAGGGCGACGGTGCGACCTTCAAGAAATTGACCGATACCGTGATCCGTCAGGTTCACGACATGCGGAGGATGGTCGACGAATTTTCCAGCTTTGCCCGGATGCCGAAGCCGACGTTTGGAGTGGAGGATGTGCGGGACATATTGCGGCAAGCGGTGTTCCTGTTCGAGGTCGCCAAACCCGATATCGTCTTTACGGTGAAAACGCCCGACGGGATCGAACCGCTGGTTTGCGATCGCCGCCTCCTGTCACAGGCCATGACGAACATTGTTAAAAACGCGGTAGAAGCGATTGAAGAAAATTCGAAAAATTCGGAATCAACGCCTATCGGACATATCAATGCCGAGCTGGCTAGCGGGCCGCACGGTGAAATCCTGATCCGTGTTGCCGACGACGGGATCGGCTTGCCACAGGCGCGCGATACCATCGCCGAACCCTATATGACGACGCGGCAGGGCGGCACCGGATTGGGCCTCGCGATCGTGAAAAAGATCGTCGAGCAGCATTATGGCGAGTTGGAGTTTTCGGACAATCCGGCGGGGCAGGGGACGTGCGTCACGCTGACGCTTCATCCTGACCGGCTGCAAGGATTGGCAGGGAAAGGCGACGAAACAAGCATGGGGTACGCAGAATCGGTTCCGGGGCGGATCCGCAACCGACAGGACAGGGAAGAAAATGGCGCTTGATATTCTGATTGTCGACGACGAGCGCGACATTTGCGACCTCGTCGCCGGCGTCATGGAAGACGAAGGTTATGAGGCGCGCATTGCCTCTGACAGCGATTCCGCGCTCGAAGCGATCCGCCAGCGGCGGCCGTCGCTGGCGCTAATCGATGTCTGGTTGCAGGGATCGCGGCTCGACGGGCTGGGGCTGGTTGAGGCGATCAAGGCGTTCGACCCGACACTGCCGATCATCGTCATTTCGGGTCATGGTGGGCTCGACACCGCCGTCGCGGCCATCCGCCGCGGTGCTTATGATTTCATCGAAAAGCCTTTCGAGGCATCGCGCCTGCTCCACCTAGTGGCGCGCGCGACCGAAAGCGAACGGCTGAAATTCGAATATGAGCAGCTGCGTGAAAAGGCGGGGCCGTCGGATGAGCTGACCGGGACCAGTGCTTCGATCAACAATGTCCGCGCTACGCTGAAGCGTGTGGCGGGGACCGGCAGCCGGGTGCTGATCACCGGTGCTGCGGGGGTCGGCAAGGAAGTCGCCGCGCGCGTGCTGCACGGGTGGAGCGGGCGACACAATGCGCCCTTCCGCGTGATTTCGTCGGCGCGCATGGACCCGGAAACGGTCGAAACCGAATTGTTCGGGTCCGAAAGCGACGACGGCGCGATTCGCGTCGGGTTGCTCGAACAGGCGCACGGCGGCACCTTGTTCCTCGACGAGGTCGCCGACATGCCGCTGACGACGCAGGGCAAAATCCTGCGGGTGCTGACCGACCAGAGCTTTACGCGGGTTGGCGGGCGGACGATGATCCGCGTCGATGTGCGGATTATTTCGGGCTCGGCACGCGACCTGACGACCGAAATCGCTGAGAGCCGCTTTCGCGAGGATCTTTATTATCGCCTCAACGTCGTACCCGTGCACATCCCGCCGCTGCGCGAGAGGCGCGACGACATAGCCAGCCTCTGCGACCATTATATCCGTCGCTACGCCGCCGACCGCCGGGTGCCACCGCCCGAGATCAGTTCGGAAGCGATGGCGGCCTTGCAGGCGCATGAGTGGCCGGGCAATGTCCGCGAGCTGCGCAATGTGATCGAGCGCGTGATGATCCTGGCGCCGAGCGACCGGCTGGCGCGGATCGATGCCGATATGCTGCCGAGTGAGTTGGTGCGTGGCGGAGCCGACATCCTGCCCAATTCGGAATCGATCACCGCGATCCCGCTGAAAGAAGCGCGCGAGAATTTTGAGCGCGAATATCTGCGGATACAGATCAACCGGTTTTCGGGCAATATTTCGCGCACCGCGACCTTTATCGGCATGGAGCGTTCGGCATTGCACCGAAAACTGAAACTTTTGGGCCTCACCGAGAGTTCCGACGGCGAGGGGTAAAGGCTTTGCGCTAGACCTTGCGCAAGCTTTGCCGCATATTGATGCGAATAAGAAGGTCTTAAAGCCGGAAAACCGGCGCATACCCGCGGTCGTACCGCCAAAAACAGGAGGCAAATGTGTCCGATAAGAACCAGAATCTCCAGGATATTTTTCTCAACGCGCTACGTAAGAGCAAAACCCCGGTAACGATGTTCCTGGTCAAAGGGGTGAAGCTTCAGGGCATCATCACCTGGTTTGACAACTTCTCGTTGCTGCTGCGCCGCGATGGCCAGTCGCAGCTGGTTTACAAACATGCGATCTCGACAGTGATGCCTTCGCACGACTTCGACCTGTCGCTGCTCGGCGGCAATTTGCGCGATGCGCCGGCCAGCAAGGGCAAGGCGTTGCAAGACGTATTCTTGAACGCAGTGCGCAAATCCGATGAATCGGTGACGATGTTCCTGGTCAACGGGGTGATGTTGCAGGGCGATATCGTCGCCTTTGACCTGTTCTGCATGTTGCTCGAGCGCGAGCGGCAGGTGCAGCTCGTTTATAAGCACGCCATTTCGACGGTGCAGCCGAACGGCCCGATCAACCTGACCGATAGCGAGCCGGACGCAGAAGCGGACAACGCCTGATCGCCTCGATTATTGACAGTCCAGAAGAAGTCACCCGCGGCGCCGCCGCGCTCCTCGTCGTGCCTGAGTGGCATAGCCAGCGGCTGACGCGCGACCTTGACGCGCGCGCCGATGAGGCGCGGGGACTTGCTCTGGCGATCGGGCTCGACGTGGTTGCGGTCCACACCTTGCGGCTGCGCCAGACGCGCGCTGCCACGCTCCTGGGCGTCGGGCAGATCGAAGCCATTACGCCCGACATCGAAAAGCACGGTGTCCAGTTGGTTGTCGTCGATGCGGCGCTCAGCCCTATCCAGCAGCGCAATCTGGAAACCGCCTTTGGCACAAAAGTGATCGACCGCACCGGGCTGATCCTCGAAATCTTTGGCGAGCGCGCTGCGACCGCCGAGGGGCGGTTACAGGTCGAGCTGGCGCATCTTGATTATCAGGCCGGGCGGCTGGTGCGCAGCTGGACCCACCTCGAACGCCAGCGCGGCGGCTTCGGCTTCCTCGGCGGCCCCGGCGAAACGCAGATTGAAGCCGACCGGCGGATGATCCGCAACCGGATGGCGCGCATCCGCCGGTCGCTCGACGACGCGCGGCGCACGCGCCAGCTTCAGCGAGCGAAGCGTCAGCGCGCGCCATGGCCGGTGGTCGCGCTTGTCGGTTATACCAACGCGGGTAAATCGACGTTTTTCAATCGGTTGACGGGCAGTGACGTCATGGCGGAAGATATGCTGTTCGCCACGCTAGATCCGACGATGCGCGAGATAAGGCTACCCGGAATCGACAAGGCGATCCTGTCCGATACCGTCGGATTTGTATCGGACCTGCCCACCGAACTGGTCGCGGCGTTCCGCGCGACGCTCGAAGAGGTCACGACGGCCGACCTGATCGTCCATGTCCGCGACATCGTCCATCCCGACAGCGACGCGCAATATGACGATGTTCGCGCGATCCTAAGCTCGCTCGGCGTCAATGGGCCGCAGGATGACGGGGAGGGCGACGCGGCGCCCGTGATCCCCCAGATAGAAATCTGGAACAAGATCGATACCGCGGACGCCGATGGTCGCGCCGCGATTGAGGAAATAGCGGCGCGCCGTTCTGACGTCGCAGTCATGTCCGCGGCGACGGGCGAAGGCGTCGAAGCTGCGCGCGTGTTGATGGCGTCGCAGCTGACCGCACTGCACAAGGTCCAGCGGATTTACCTCGACTATCAGGACGGCGAAGCGGCGGCGTGGCTTCACGCGCGCGGCGAGGTGCTGGCGGATGAGCCTGAGGGTGAGGGGCATGTGCTGACGGTCCGGCTCGATCCCGCCGACAGCGCGCGGTTTGAGCGGCTGTGGCCTACGGACGACGCTCCGACGCCTTGACCGCGACCCAATGGGCTTCCTGTTCGTCGAGCGACAGGCCCGCCAGGCTTCCACCTGCGCGATCTTCCATTGCTGCAAAGCGACGTTCGAATTTGATGTTGGCATCGCGCAGCGCGCTTTCTGCATCGACTCCTAGGTGGCGTGCGTAGTTGGCGACCGCGAGCAGCAGATCGCCGACCTCTTCGTGGCGTTCCGCTTGATCAGTCGCGAGGGCAACTTCGACCAGTTCTTCGGCGATCTTATCGCGCGGACCGTTAACATCGGGCCAGTCGAAGCCCACGCGTGCGGCGCGCGACTGGAGCTTTTGGGCACGCAACAAGGCGGGCAAGGATAGAGCGACACCCGACAGCGCGCCCTTGGGGCCATCGGCGGCGCGTTCATCTTCCTTGATCTGTTCCCATTGCTGGCGGACGTCATCGGTCTTGTGGTCGCCAAAGATGTGTGGATGGCGGCGTTCCATCTTGTCGCTGATCGCCGTGGCGACGTCGTCAAAGCCGAACAGACCGTCGTCGGCTGCGATCTGGCTGTGGAAGACAACTTGCAGCAACAGGTCGCCAAGCTCGTCACAGATCGCCGCAGGGTCGCCGCCAGCGATCGCATCGGCGACTTCATAGGCTTCTTCGATCGTGTAGGGGGCGATGGTCGCAAAACTCTGCGCGAGATCCCATTCGCAGCCGCCGTCGGGGTCGCGCAATTTGGCCATCACGGCCAACAGGCGATCGATGGGGGACTGAAGCGTCGCGTCGGTCATGGACTTATCCGATAATATATATTATGTTAAATTGTGGTATGTATGGGACGGGGGATCCCCCCCTGCCGTTGGAATCATACGACTTTTGTTCAACCATATGATTACCAGGCGATCAGGTGACCATCTGCCACGTCCGGATGACCAGAAAAACCAGACCAAAAATCGCCGCCCACGCCAACCCCATCTTGAGCCAGTCGGCCATTGGTAACCGCCGCGCCAGCAGCGAACTGACAACCAGCGTCAGCGCGCCGACAAACCAGATCAGCTGCACCGCCGTATCACCGCTCATAGCTGCACCTCCAACCCGTCATAGCCCGGCTCGACACCCGGCGGCAATTCGCCTGCAAGGTCGTCATAATCCATCGTATTGTCCATATGCGTGATGATCGCGCGCGGATTGCCGCATTTTTCGAGCGCTGCGAGGGTCATCGCCAGATGCGGATGCGTCGGGTGCGGATAGCGGCGCAGCGCATCGATGACGAACAGATCGACGCCTTGGAAAAACTCGACCATCTCATCAGTAAACTTTGAAAAATCAGTCGCGTAACCGATTTTGTGGACACCATCGCTGAAGATCAGCCCGCTGGCCTTGATCGGTCCATGCGGCATTTCGATCGCCGAAACCTCGATCGGCCCGATCGATTGGTGATCGAGCAAATCGATCGGATCGACCAACGCTGGATAACCGGCGTTTCCGGCAAAGGCATAGGTGAAGCGCCATTTGAGCGTGTCGAGCACATGGTTGCGGGCATAGGCGGGCACCAGCGAGCCGCGCAGGTGCATGATCTGGCGCAGATCGTCGAGGCCGTGGCAATGGTCGGCATGCTCGTGGGTCCAGATGATGCCATCGACAACACCGACCTCGGCATCGAGTAGTTGCAGCCGCATGTCGGGACTGGTGTCAACAAGCAGGCGGAAGCCGCCGAGCGAGATCAGGATCGAGGACCGGCTGCGCAGGTTGCGCGGATTGTCGGGGTCGCACTGCCCCCAGTCGTTGCCGATCCGCGGCACCCCCGACGACGTCCCGCAACCCAGGATACGAACCTTCATGGCGCGTATGACGTCATGGCGCCGCCTTGTCGAAAAGCGCGTAGAAATTCGCGCTCGTTGCGGCGCCGAGGGCTTCCGCATCTTCGTCGCGCAGGGCCGCGAGGAACGCCAACGTGTCGGCGACAAACGCTGGTTCCCCGGTCTTACCGCGGTGCGGCACAGGCGCGAGGAAAGGGGAGTCGGTTTCGATCAGCAGCCGGTCCTGCGGCAGCCATTTGGCGGTCGCCTGCAGATCGGCGGCGTTCTTGAAGGTCACGATCCCCGAGATCGAAATGAACAGCCCCAGGTCGAGCGCCTGGCGTGCGAAATCGTCGCTCGCGGTGAAGCAATGGATCACGCCGGGGAAGGTCGCCCTGCCCATCTCCTCACCGAGCAGCGCCAGCGTGTCGGCCTCGGCATCGCGGGTGTGGACGATGATCGGCAGCCCGGTCGCCTGCGACGCGTGGATATGGCGGCGGAAACTGTCCTGCTGCCGAACGCGGTCGCTTTTGTCGTAATAATAGTCGAGCCCGGTTTCGCCGATGCCGATCACACGCGGATGCGCGGCGCGCTCGACGAGCTTGGCGGTATCGACGTCGGGGTGATGGTCGGCGTCGTGCGGATGAATGCCGACGCTGGCCCACACGTCGGGATTGGCTTCGGCCGCCGCCAACACATCGTCCCACTCGCGTTCGCGCGTTGCGATGTTGAGCATCGCAGTGACGCCGCGGGCGCGGGCGCGCTCGAGCACTTCGCCTTGTTGTTCGGCGAGCCCCTTGTAATTGAGGTGGCAGTGCGAATCGACGAGCATCAGGCCTCCCCTTCCCCTTCGGGCAGGTCAAGGCGCGGGAAGAGCGGAGTTGGCTGGCTAACGGTAAATCCGCTGGCAGCCAAGTTCGCAAACCACTCGCCGTCGTCGAGCGCCGAAAAATCGCGCGCCTCTTCGGCAATACACATCTGATCGAGCAGCGTGTCGGCGGCGGTCGGCACCACCGAACGGATCGCGATGGCTAGCGTGCGGACGACCTGAAACAAGGTCATCAGCACCGCGCGCATCCGATCAGGGTCGGTCTTGCGCAGCGCCCAGGGGGCTTGTGTATCGACATATTGGTTGCACGCGAACACGGCGCGCAGCCACTCCTCGATCCCGACCGAGAAAGCGAGCTGTTCAAATTCGCGCGGGAGCAGGTTGCGACAGGCGTCGTTGACGATTGACAGCAACGCGCGATCGTCCTCGTGTAACGCATAATCCGCCGACAGAACGCCATCCAAATTCTTGAAAATCATCGACAAGCTGCGCTGCGCCAGGTTGCCGAAGCTGTTCGCCAGATCGGCATTGGCGGTGCGCACGATCGCCTCGGCCGAGTAAGTGCCGTCCTGCCCGAAGCTGACTTCGCGCAGCAGATAATAGCGCAGCGGATCGACCCCGAAGGTGTCGGCGAGCGCCATCGGATCGACGACATTGCCGAGCGACTTCGACATCTTCTCGCCGCGGTTGAGCAGGAAGCCGTGACCGAACACCTGCTTGGGCAGCGGCAGACCGGCACTCATCAGAAAGGCTGGCCAGTAAACCGTATGAAAACGCACAATATCCTTGCCGATCATATGGATATTCGCAGGCCAGAACTTGCCGAAATCGCCATCGAGATCGGGATAGCCGAGCCCCGAGAGATAGGTGGTGAGCGCGTCGACCCACACATACATCACATGCCCGGGCGATCCCGGCACCGGTACGCCCCAGTCAAAGCTGGTGCGCGAGACGCTGAGATCCTTGAGCCCGCCTTCGACGAAGCGCATCACTTCGTTGCGGCGGCTTTCCGGGCGAATGAAGTCGGGCTGCTCTTCGTACAGCGCGAGCAACCGGTCCTGATAATTTGACAGGCGGAAGAACCAGCTTTCCTCGACGGTCCATTCGACCGGGGTTCCTTGCGGCGACAGGCGGGCGCCGCCCTCCCCATCGACGAGCTCGCTTTCATCGTAAAAGGCTTCGTCGCGAACCGAATACCAACCCTCGTAACGGTCGAGATAAAGATCGCCATTGGCCTCCATCGCTTTCCAGATCGCCTGCGAGGCCGCATGATGCGCCGCATCCGACGTCCGCATGAAATTATCATAGCTGATATTCAGCTTGGCATACATCTCACGGAAATAGGACGACATTTCGTCGGCCAGATCGATCGTCTCGCGGCCCTGATCGCGCGCCGTCTGAAACATTTTCAGCCCATGTTCGTCGGTCCCGGTGACCAGCCGCACGTCGCGGCCGCGCGCGCGCTGGAACCGCGCCATCACATCGGTGGCGATCGCTTCATAGGCGTGGCCGATATGCGGGCGGCCATTGGGGTAGCTGATCGCGGTGGTGATGTAGAAAGGTGCACTGTTTTCGGACATGGCCGCGCCTTAGCCGCTGGCGCGCGCGAGGGAAAGCGTCAGCGTGCCGGATGCGTCGAACGCGGCGCCAGTTCAGCAAGGCAGTTGCCGATTTCGAACCCAACCATCGTGCCATCATAGGAGCCGCGGATCGCGTCGCGTACGGTACGCTGGACGCGGTCCCATTGCGCGAGGATCGGCGCAATCTCTGCCACTGAACGCTCGCGCGCCAACTGCGCGAGCAGCCCGAGCACGATATCGATGACGAGTTCGAGCTTCGCGCGATTGCTGGTGCCGCCAACCTCGCGCGCCAGCGCCTCACGCAGGCGATTTTCGGGGTCGCCGGTCGCGGCAATCGCGAGCAGTTTTTTCTCCATCGCGGCAACATCGCTGTCGATCAACGCCAGCGCCTTGCCCGGCACACCGCCCGACGCGGCAACGATCGCGCGCACCTCGGCGATTTCGAGCATCGGGCGCAGCTCGTGCAGCCATGCGGTCATGACGTCACGATCAACTGGTTGAAAACGCAGCGCTCTGCATCGCGACCGGATCGTCGGCAACAAGCGTCCCGGAGAGTGGCTGACGAGCAGGAACAGCGTTTTGGCTGGCGGTTCCTCGAGCGTCTTGAGTAAGGCGTTAGCGGCGTCGGTCTCCAAATCGTCGATCGCATCGACGATGATGACGCGCCACTCGCCGAGCGATAGCGACAGATGCAGGCGGCGGATCATCGTCCGCACCTGATCGATCGTGATGTTCCGCGCGAGTTCTTTGCTCTTGTCCTTGAGCTGGCGCGTCAGGTGAAGGATTTCGGGGTGATTGCCCGCCTCGACCAGCCGGCCCGCAGCGCTATCGCCCGGATCGTCGAGCAAAACCGCCTGCCCGTCGCCGCCACGGCCATGGGTGACGAGGAAGCGCGCGACGCGGGCGGCAAAACCCCCCTTCCCCATCCCCTGCGGTCCGGCGAGCAGCCAGGCGTGATGCAGCCGGCCCCCCTGCCAGCCTTCAAGAAAGGCTGCCTCGGCGTCCTGATGGCCGATCATAGCCATTCGGCTAGTCCGGCCAAGATTGCTGCCGTTACCTGCTCGGCGGGGGCATCGGCGTCAATAACCCGCCAGCGGTCGGGCTCCGCCTCGGCCATTTCGACGAAGCGCGCGGCCAAACGCGCCTGATAATCAGCGGGTTTGCTGCCCATCCGATCACTACCGCCGCGTACCGCGAGGCGGCGCACCGCTTCGGTAGGACTGACGGTCAGCAGGAAGGTAAGGTCGGGCAGCAACCCTTCGGACCCCACGCCGTGGAGCGCCAAGATGTCCGCATCGGTGATGCCGCCACCGCCACCCTGATAGGCGCGGCTCGAATCGACAAACCGGTCGCACAATACCCACGCGCCGCGCGCCAGCGCCGGTCGGATCGTCCGCGCGACGTGGTCGGCGCGCGCCGCGGCGAACAGCAAGGCTTCGCTGCGCGCGTCCCAGCGGTCGTCGCTGCCTTCCATCAACAGCGTCCGGATCGCTTCGGCGCCGGTGCTGCCACCGGGCTCGCGCGTCGTGACGACGTCGATGTCGCGTGCGGCCAGCGCGGCCGCCAACGCGCGGATCTGCGTCGATTTGCCGACACCCTCTCCGCCCTCCAGCGTGACAAATCGCCCGAGCGTCATGCCGAAAGCCTGCAAGGGTGTAGAAGGAGGAAGCACGCGTGCATCACACGGCGGTAGCCGCCAGCACGCGCTTTGTCATCACGGCGCAGCGCGAGCGCCGCCACTCGCGGCTTTTTTGCCTTGGCGGCTGTCGTTCGAAGCCAACGCTACGGAGAAACCCCAGGTCATCAGCCGCTCGGCCTCTTCGCGCCGCGCCTTGTCGCTCGGCAAACCGGCAACGACCATGATCAGCCGCCGCCCGTCGCGCTTCGCGGAGCCCAGCAAGCAATAGCCCGCTTCGGTCGTGTAGCCCGTCTTCAGCCCATCTGCCCCGAGCACCCGGCCCAGAATCGGATTGCGGTTCGCCTGAACGATCGGCTTGCCGTCGGGCGACTTGCCATGCTGAAGCTTCGGCATCGAAAAATAGCGCGCATAGCCAGCGGGATGATCGTGGATCAGCCGGTCGGCAAGCGTGATGAGGTCACTGGCGCTGACCTTAGTCACCCCGCCGTCCGGCCAGCCGTTCGGCGTCCCGAAGTTACTCGATCCCATGCCAATTTGTGTGGCTACAACATTCATTCTTTTGACAAAAGCGGCCTCGCTGCCGTCGATTCCTACCGCCAGTGCCGCGGCGGCATCGTTTCCCGATACGGTGATCAGGCCTTTCAGCAGGTCATCGACAGAAACTTTCTCGCCAGGGCTCAGGAACATCGTTGATCCGCCGTTGCTGCCCCGCCACTTCTTCCACGTCGCTTCGCTGACGGTGAATTGCTTGTCGCGGGCGAGGTCGCCTTTTTTAATCAGGTCGAGAACGACATAAGCCGTCATCACCTTTGCCATCGACGCTGGCGCGAACCGCTTGTCGGCGCCGCGCGCAAACAGGATCTTGCCCGAATCAAGATCCTTCAGCATCACAATCGGCGCTTGGCTGGTGTAGAGTGGACGCGCTGTTGTTGCCGCTGTCGGACCAGCTTCGCTCGCCGCGATCGGCGGCGCCGCAATCACGATCGCAAGCGCTACTAAAGTCGCAGCACTTCGCTTTGTAACGGATAGATTTTTTATCAAGCGAAGCTCGTCAGCGATCGCGTTGGACCAGCGCGTCGCGAAAGCCCTTGGTCCTGGCCGTGGCGAGCCCGCCCTGTGCTTCGGCTTCGCTGGCGAAGGGGCCGATCCGGACCCGCCACAAATTGCCCGCCTTGCTCACGGTACCGCCAACCGATTTCGCCGCGGCATTGGCCCGGCTCTCGCTGCTGAACGCCCCGACCTGCACAACATATTTTCCGGTGTTTGCCACAACGGGTTTGCTGACGGGTTTTGCAGGCGGGCTACCCTCGACAGCCAATCGGTCATCACCCGGCTTGGCTTTTCCCGATGCAACCGGCGGCGCTGGTTGCGATTCGATAGCGGGTGTCGGCGCCATGCCTTTGGGAACCGGCATCGCCTTTATTTTGGTGCGCAAGATTGCCAGCAGCGACCCGGGGGTCGCGATGCGCTCGCGCACCGGTCCTCCGGCGCGGAGTTGCGCACGCTCGGCGGCGGGCGGGCTCGTCCGGCGGACGCGGACCGCGGCAACGCCAGCGCTTAGTCCCAGTTGCTCCGCCGCGCCGCGCGACAGGTCGATCAGGCGATCGTTCACCATTG
This sequence comes from Alphaproteobacteria bacterium, assembly GCA_018823905.1. Classification (GTDB taxonomy): domain Bacteria; phylum Pseudomonadota; class Alphaproteobacteria; order Sphingomonadales; family Sphingomonadaceae; genus Sphingopyxis. Next base: position 68,720 of record JAHJHL010000033.1, on the reverse strand, counting down.
GTCCCCGATCGTTGACGCGGACCAGGATCGTCCGCCCGGTGTCGAGCGACGTGACCTCGACATAGCTGGGCAGCGGCAAAGTCTTATGTGCGGCACTGATCCCGGCGGGGTCGAAGATCTCACCATTGGCTGTCGGCCGTCCGGCCAGTTCTTCGCCATACCAGCTGGCATAGCCCACCTCGTCATAGTCGGCCGTATCGGCGGGCGTATAGGTTGTGCCACCAATCGTATAGGGTTCGCCGATCTTGACCGGCGTGTCGCTCACGCCGTTCGCCGATTGGGCCGGGGTTGGGCTGGCGGTCGGCCCGCCTTCGCGCTCGCCGCCGAAACTGCCGCAGCCGGCGAGCAGCAGCATCGCCCCGGCCATCAGCCCCGTTTTTCTACCGATCGATTTCATCCGCCAGCAACCCCACTGATAATGCGTAAAAATTGGAACAATTATAGTCCAATATCGCACGATAGTTACCGGTCAGCAAATATGCGGTCCGTCCGGGGCCGTCGGGTTCGAGCAGCACCGCTTGAATTTGGCCTTCGGGCCAGCGTCCGCCGACCGGCTGGATGCCGTCGGCGCGCCATTCGGCCATCGAGCGCCAGCGGCTGTGGCGCGCGAAAACGCGCGGGCAGCGGGTGGGCGCCAGGCGGGTGGCGAAGCGACTGCGGTCGAAGCTGCTCGGCACGGTTACGGCCACGCCCCACGGCTGTCCGGCGCGCCAGCCGGCGCGGCGCAGGTAGGCGCCGATCGATTCAATCGCATCCGCTTCGCTCGACCAGATATTGGCGCGGCCATCACCATCGCCATCCTCGGCCACCGCGAGATAAACCGACGGCAGGAACTGCGGATAGCCGAACGCACCCGCCCAGCTGCCCTTCAGCACCTCGCGCGGGACACCGCGCTGGACCATCTCCAGCGTCGCGATGAATTCGGGTTCGAACAGGCTGCGGCGGCGCCCTTCATAGGCCAGCGTCGCCAGAGCTTCGGGGAGGTCGAAACTGCCCGTCACCTGACCATAGGCCGTTTCGTGGCCATAAATCGCGATCATGATACTGGTCGGCACCCCGGTGCGCGCCTCGATCCGTGACAGCAGGGGCAAGAGGCGATCATGAACTCGGCGCCCGCCATTGATCCGCGCGGCATCTACATGCTTCGCCTTGTACGGCGCAAAATTCGGGATCGGCGTGTCGTTGGTCGGCGGACTGCCCAGATTGTCACGATCGAGCGCAATCACGCGTGGATTATAGCGCAGCCCAGCCGTGACACGATCAAACACCTGCCGCGAAACACCGCGCGCCTGCGCCTTGGGCCACAGCGACTGTACATAGGTATCAAAGCCGCTGTCGCCGCTCTGCGCGTGCAGCGGCGCCGATGCCGTGAGCAGCCACGCCGACAGGACGGCGGCGGCGAGAGCAAAAAGGCGACTGATTCTGAAACTAATAGCGTGCATGATGTCCCCACCCATAAGGCGTGTCTCGCACAGATGCGAGCGGCTTGGCTAGATTGCGGCGAGATGAGCGGAGTCATTCGCGCGGCAGGCTGCGACGGCAAGGTTTTTCTTGCCGCATCGGCCCATCACGCTATGGCGACGACCGTGCGGACAGGTGGCCGAGTGGTTTAAGGCAGCGGTCTTGAAAACCGCCGTGGGTGCAAGCTCACCGTGGGTTCGAATCCCACCCTGTCCGCCAAATTCTAATCCCCCATTTTCCCGAACCGTTTCCGGCACCTCAGCTTTGCTGCGGGTTTGAGAAGCGATTCGGGTCCCTGTGTGTCCCACAGGATCCAGTCCGACATTTTTGCCAATGTGGGACTGAAAATTATGATTACCACGATGAAAAATGCGCAAAACGGGGCTGTGAAGTCCAAGGGCAAGTCGAGCCGGGTTAGCTACGGTGACGGACTCATCAGATTGGATCGGCCGGGAGGCACAAGCAGTTGGGTGTGCCGGGTGCAGAAGCACGGCAACCGCCGCGACTTCGGCCTAGGCAGCTGTCAGAAGGTCAGTTTGGCGCAAGCCCGCGAGCTGGCGCGCGAAATTCGCAGCCAGATCGAGTTGGGGATCGACCCGCAATTCGAGCGGCGCAAGCGGCAGGCCGTGCCGACATTCAAGGAAGCGGCAGCGAAGTTTTACGAGGTCCATTCCAAGACGTGGCGCAACGGCAAGCACCACGCGCAATGGACCCGGACGCTTGAGCTTTATGCCTTCCCGCACATCGGAAAATTTCGGGTCGATCAGATCACCGGCCCGATGATCCGTGACTTGCTTGAGGAAATCTGGCTTGAGAAGCCGGAGACGGCGCGCCGCGTGCGGCAGCGTGTCGGCGCTGTCCTCGATTGGGCATACGCGTCGGGTTACCGCGACACCGAAGCGCCTATGCGGGCGATCACGAAGGGATTGCCGCGCCAACCTCGCCGAGACAATCATTTTGCCTCCATGCCCTATGAAGACGTGCCAGCGTTCGTGCAGACGCTGCGCGAGAAGGAATCTTTCAGTCGGCTGGCGCTGGAATTTGCTATTTTCACGGCCGCGCGATCCGGCGAGGTGCGCGGCGCGACATGGGATGAGTTCGACCTAGAAAAGGGACTGTGGACGCTCTCGAAGGAGCGCATGAAGGCGTTCCGCGAGCATGTGGTGCCCCTTTCCCGCCGCCCGCTCCGCATCGTTCAGCGTTGCGCGCGACTTCGCATCGCGGGTTGCGAGTTGGTATTCCCCGGCATCCGTAGAAACCAGCGCTTGTCCGATATGACTTTGTCGAAGTTGGTCAAGGAGTTGGGCGAGCCATTCACGGCGCACGGATTCCGTTCGTCTTTCCGCGATTGGGTGAGCGAAGAAACCGACCATCAGAGCGATGTCGCCGAAGCCGCCCTCGCCCACACGGTCGCGAACAAAACCGAGGCCGCTTACCGGCGCGGCAATCTGCTCGAAAAGCGCCGCGTGATGATGGAGGATTGGGCCAACTTCTGCGAAGGCAAGAAGCGGTGAATCGCTTCACCCGCGCGCGGCGCCGCCTGCTACGCCTCTACGAGTGCGCTGTCGATCGGCTGGACGAGTTCGACCGCCGAGTCTTTCTCGGCCATCGGGTCGAGGAGCTAAGCTATCGCCAGCTTGCCGAACGGCACGGCGTCAGCATTGCTGAGATCGAACAGGCAATGATCCGAAGCCTGCGCGTCATCGCGCAAACGGTTGATAGAAAGAACCGCAAGCGGTGGCAATTCTGGCGCCGGTGACGGCGCTTCGACCTTGCCAATTTGCCGCCGTCTCGACAGGGTGCCGCCAGCATGAAAACCGACCTTGATCATCTTCCGGCGAACAAGCAGCGCGAACTCGACCGCGTTAAGGCAATCGTCTTCGAAGAATTCGAGGATGCCATCGCGCTCGGCACAATGGGCTGGAAGAAGAAAGGCCGGATCGACAAGATCATCCTCTACGGCAGCTATGCGCGCGGCGGCTGGGTCGATGAGCCCCACACCGCCAAGGGCTATCGCTCCGACTTCGATCTTCTCATCATCGTCAACGACAAGCGGCTAACTGAGAAGGTCGATTTCTGGGGCAAGCTCGAAGACCGGCTCATTCGCGAGCTCGCAATCGACAAGACGCTCAAGACGCCGGTCAATTTCATTGTTCACACCTTGCAGGAGGTGAACGACGGCCTCGCGCACGGGCGCTACTTCTTCATGGACGTCGCCCGCGATGGGATCGCGCTTTACGAATACGATGACAAGCCGCTTCACACCCCCAAGCCAAAGACGCCCGAACAGGCGTTGGCGATGGCGCGCGAATATTTCGACGAGTGGTTTCCTTCGGCGATGAAGCGTTTCGAAATTTCCAAATTCGATCTCGAGAAGGGCTATTTGAAAGACGCAGCCTTCGACACTCATCAAGCGACCGAGCGCCTTTACCACTGCGTTCTCTTGGTCTGCTCTTTCTACACGCCTCATGTCCACAATCTCGCCTTCCTGCGCACCCAGGCTGAGCGAATTGACATGCGCCTCGTCGACGCCTGGCCTCGTGAACTGAAATCGGATCGGGCGCGCTTCGAGAAGCTGAAAGAGGCCTATGTGAAGGCCCGCTACTCGAAACATTATCGCATCACCAACGAAGAGCTGAAATGGCTCAGCGACTGCATCGAGGAGCTTGGCCGCGCTGTCCATGCGATTTGCTGCGAGCGGATCGCCGAACTCGAAGCGAAAGCCGCAACTCACCCCTGATTTCGCTTAAGCCATACGAAAAACACGCGCTGCGGGCCGTTTTCGTGCGGCCTGTATGGCAGTTTCGAGACATGCCATACGCTCGAAGCCGCAGAAAACCAACCATTGCGGGCCAGAAGCTGGCACCGCTTTTATCTTGCCCTCTTATTTGGCTCCCTGATTTTCGAAGTTTTCGCCATCTCCATCTCTCCTTCATAGCAAGTAATTGGCCCCTATTCGACGACAGGCTTGCAAGATCTGCGATGTGACGAGGGTCTGATACGCCGTGCACTCTTCCGGGCTCATCGACGGGATGTTGGAACCGCACTTTCGCGGTGTTCGAGCCGTCGCGGCACATGTCGCTATCGGATTTACGGGGCAGCATCACAGGCATTCGTGCGTGGTCCGAGGATGTCGGCCACAGGCAAGATATCGTGCTTCCCGTTTTCCAGGTCTGTATCATTCCTCTGCCGCTTGCGCGGACCTCCTAAGCTCGTTGCGCCGTCAACCGGCAGTCGATGGGGCGGTGGTTGTTCATGAGTTCGCGAGGCTGAGCCGTTGCAGTTTCGCTGCGTTCGATGCGTCGATGTCCTGCGCAGTCGCGTCTGGATCGCCGACGTAAAAGGTACCGTCGCGCCACATTGCGTGCATCACGATGGCAAGTTTGCGTGCGACGGCGACGCGGGCTTTCGCGTGACACTTGGTCTTCGCGAGCTTCAGCCCCCATGTCTTGATCATGTCGCGGCCCTTGAACCGGGTGAGCATCGCCGACGCAGCCTCGTAGAGCGCGCGGCGCACGTCGGGATCGCCCGCCTTGCTGATGCGACCGTGGACATCGATCGAGGTGCCCGACTGCCATCGCTTCGACGTCAGCCCGAAGTAGGCCGCGACATTGCGCGAACGACGGAAGCGCTGCGGGTCGTCGATCGCGCTGCTGAAGCTGAGCGCGGTGACGGGACCAACACCGGGGATTGCCATAAACCGCCGACATAGCTCGTCGCGCATGGCGATCTGCACGACCAGCTTGTGCAGCGTCAGATATTCAGCCCACAGCGCCGCGCGCGCGCGAAGCATGCAGTCCATGAGTCCAGCGGTCATCGCATCGCCGGCCACAGACTCGCGCACGGCCTTTTCCATGGCGCCGCGGCCGACTTTGCCGAGCCGGATTCCGAACACTTTCAGCGAGTGACGGATGGCATTTTCGAGGTCGAGGAACTTGCGCTTGAGATTTCGGCGCTGAACGAGCAGCAAGCGGATGCGATAGCAGGCGTCCGTCTTGACGTGCGCCTGGCGGAACCAGCCAGTCCGCATGATATGCGCGATACCGAGCGCATCGTTGGCGTCGGTCTTATTGCGCTGCGCCGACAGCGCCGCGCGCACATGACGCGTTTCAAGGCAGACCGCTGGAACACCTTCCGCCAGCAGCTCGGTATGCAGCCACGGCGATAGCGATCCGGCTTCATGGCCGACGCGGCGCATGCGATCCGCATAGGGTCGCAATGCCTCCGCGATCGCAGCCGGATCGGTTTCCACAGCAGTTTCGAACGCGACTTTCCCGTCGTCGCCGACAACGCAGATCGCGGTTTCGTCGATCGAGACATCAAGGCCGGTAAAATATTCCATCACACGACTCCTTCGCTTCCGTTTGACCGGAGCGAGGGTCGCGCCGCTGGCGTCCGCAGCGCAAGGTTTCTCATTGGGCGCAGCGGCCGTGCTGGTCGGAAGCAACGCCAAGTCCTCGCCAAATACGGCGGCATTCCTAATTGGCTCCCTGATTTTTGAAGTTCCTGCCATCTCCATCGCTCCTTCATGCGAAGTAATGGTCCATATTCGAGCGCAACCACCGAGCATCTGGGGCGGCGTGCGGAAGGGACGGCAGGTCTCCCCCCGCCAAGGAGCAAAGCCGCGCATGCGCGCGAGGCCGAGCATCGGCGCGACCCCTGACCTAGCCCGTGAGACCAGAGTGCGCCCGAAAAATGCCGCGCTCAATTTGACCGATGTAGAAGTTTCGGACAAAAAGGGAACATATGACCAGTAGCCCGTCAAGAAGGAAGCGAAAGATCGGACGCAACGAACGTTGCCCATGCGGCAGCGGGCGCAAATTCAAGCATTGCCACGGCACTGTCGCTTCGAATGGGCGAGCACCTCGACTTTTTCCCAAGGACATCGAGCAAGCACGGACCCAGTGGCAAGCGCGCGAGAGGGTTCGCGAGAAGCAGCAGGGCCTCGGACGCCCGATAATTGCCGCTAAAGTCGGAGACGAACAGGTCGTCGCGATCGGCAACAAGCTGGTTTCTTCCCGGAACTGGAAGACGTTTCCCGATTTCCTGCAGGACTATCTCAAAACGAAACTCGATCCTGCTTGGGGCAATGCAGAAATCGCCAAACCGCTCGAACAGCGGCACACGATCATGCAATGGTATGAGGCGCTTTGCCACTTTCAACGTAAATGGGTGAAGAAGGCGGGCGTGCCAACGAGCACCGACGTCGTAGGCGTCCTGGGCTGCTATTTCGGGCTCGCCTATGGTCTCTATCTGCTCGACCACAATGTTGAACTGCAGAAACGATTGCTCGCCCGCCTGAAGGATCCCGGCAACTTTCAGGGCGCCTATTATGAAATTCTCGTCGCTCGCGCACTCATCTCCGCAGGATTCGAGCTGACACTTGAGGACGAGACAGACAAGCGTGAGAAGCATTGCGAATTCGCGGCCGTGTCTAAGGCCACGGGCGAGAAGTTCTGGATCGAGGCGAAGATGCGCGGCGTGGCCGGGCTGCTCGGTCGAACCGATGCGGATGGCACCAGGAACCCCAGCGCGATCTCCAGCCTGATTCCGCAGCTTAACGGTGCCTTCAAGAAACCTGCGGCAGATCGACGCATGATCTTCATCGATCTTAATTGCGAAATGCGCAGCGACGTCACGGAGGATGATCGTCCGCCATTTCTCGCGAAAGCGACAGATCGGGTTCACCGCTACGAGCGCGAAGAGCTGGCCGACGGCCAGTCCGCTTATTTGTTCATCACGAACATGACCTTCCATCGGGAGCTTGAAGGGCCAGCTCAAATGGTCGCCCTGCCCATCGGTGTCGGTATCCCGGACTTCAACCGGTCGGGCCATATGACGCTCTACGAGGCCTATAAGCGAGAGCAGAAGCACGCGGATGCGAACCTTGTCGCCGAGGGCCTGTCCTCCTTGCTTTCGATTCCTTCTACTTTTGACGGCTCGCTGCCGGGAGTAACGCTGCATGGCGAGAGGCCGCCAGTGATGATTGGGCAAACTTATAGTTTCGAGGGTGCTGGCGAAGACGGCGGTGACATGATTGCGACCGTTACTGACGCCATCGTCATGGAAGCAAACCAGACGGTGACGATAGCCGTCCACGACGAGGCGAACAAAAAGGCCTACCTCCTCAAGGAAAATATGAGCGACGCACAGTTCGCCGATTATCGCAATCATCCGGACGCCTATTTCGGACAGGTGCGCCCTGTCCCTAACGTATCGAAAACACCGTATGAGTTCTTCTGCGCGCTCATGCGCATTCATTCGGATTGGCCACGCGACAACCTCCTCGAGCGGCTGAAGTTGCCGGAAGCGCAGGCCGCCAACCTGAGCGACGAGGAGGTTCGCGCTCTATATTGCGAACGCCTCGTGGCCGGCAGCGGCGCGTTCGAAAGCCAAGGCGGCGTGCTGGTTCCGAAAGGGTCGGTGAACAGACCGGCCCAGTCCGCGGTCCCGACCGAAATCTTCAGGCCCGCAGCGCGGCGGCTGAGGCCCTAGCAGCTGGAAGCGCCAAGCGAAGCTTGCTCCGCCTAACCAAGTTACTCTCTGCCGCTCGAGATGCTTCTATTCGCAGCGATCCGCCAACGTGTTTGTCTGGAACATGAACCCATCCGTTCCAAATTTGAGAAAGCGGGCAGCCTGCAACCTGACCAATAAAACGGTCAAACGCCCCTGGGCTGTCTCAGCCGACCCGTCCGCGTTTTCCGGGCCGCGATGCTTCGCACCGGACCCACATATTATAATCACACACCTTACGCACGGGTTCATCACGCTTTTCTGCCACTTTTCGAGGCTGCGCTGAGGCAGCGCGCGCTGCCTCGTCGGGGGCAAAATGACGGTTTTCTGGGACGTTTCGAGGCTGCGAATCGTACTCTTGTCGGACGCGAATATGGCGGACGGAATTTGTCGCGAGCCGTAGATCGGCCGCTTGCAAACATCGGTCTCCCGGACAGCGTAATGAGGGCCCGGTGGATGGACAATCAGTCGCCTATGGTCGAGGCTTCAAGCTGTGCAGTAAGGATCGGACCGCCTCGCGACTCGAAACATTCTAATGCATCCCTTACTGTCTGGCGACGTCCGGCCGAACGGAAAACCGGCTACAGGCGTAGAAACGGCCACGTTGGGTAAGAAACGTCGGGTGGCAAGTCGCGACGCAATTTCAGATAATCGGATGCGACCGGGTGGCCGCCCTCTCTTCCCGGCCATCCTGTCACCACTCTCAACGAATGTTGGTGTTTATGCCCGCCCTGCCCTCTTCCCCGCCGCCTTCGTCGCCCCTAGCGATCGAGCCAATCAGCATGCGCATTCACGATGCTTGCCGGTTCACCGGGATCAGTCGCAGCTCACTCTACCTGCTTATCGCCAGGGGAGAGGTCGAGATCGTCAAGATGGGGGCCGCCACGCTCGTCCTCACCGAAAGTCTGCGCAATTTGATCGAGCGGCAACGTGGTAGTCGGCTGAGCCGAACCGCGATCCCAATCCGGCGCTCACCGACCGGGCAGATGGCCAACACCTATGATCAATCGCGAACGTCCGACCAACCTCCCACAACAGTGCCGCGCGGTTCGATGCCATTATTCGAGGAAGATTAAGTCGCCTTTTCTGATCGAAACACCCTTCTTGTAGAACCCTCAACGGCGGATTTTCGGCAAAACTACCGTTTGCGGCCACGTCGGAATCAGGCTCCGACCTGGCGGGTCAGTCGATCAGCAAATGGGACGGCCAGTAAGCGGCGGCTCAGTGAATCGACGCGGAATAGAGCGCAGTCGCAATAGATGTGCCACCGAAGTCAGATAGTTTTAAAACATCACAGAAACCCCGGCCAGTGGATCGCTGGCCGGGGCAACTTACCTAGTCCTGCGAGTCGTCGAGATCGGCCGCATCGGCGTATGGGTCATCGACTTCGTTCTCGTCGTCCACGGCCGCAAAAGACGGAGTCTGCGGCTTGCCGTATGCGCGCCGATAGGTGGCCGACCACACTACCATGTCGTCTGCCATACGGCGAAGCAAGGTGCGCCAAACGTCGGTAAGCCGAACATCGACGCCACGGGTTTCGACGAGCGGCTGGCCGTCATCGCCGCTAACCGCTGCGAGTTCTTCGAAGGCCGTTTCGACGTTCTGAAAGGCGATGGCGAGACGCTCGACCGCTGCTTCGTAGTAGTCAGTCGGGGTGTCGCCCGGCTTTGCAGCCTTGGCCTTTCCAGGGGCCGGAAACTCGCCACGCAAGAACACATCGCTAATGGTGAGTTCGGAACCGTTGGGCCGAGCGCGGATGTTTCCATCGTCGTCAACGGCACGAATTGCGTTGATACCGGCTCCGAAGTCATCAAGTGCCTGAGCGAGCTGCCGCACGCCCTGCGGCGTGCGGCGCATTGCATCGAGTACTTCGCCAGGTGTTCGACGGTCAGGCTGCTGGTTCCCGGACGTGCCACGGTCAGCGTTGAGCCTGCCAGAGACTACGAGGGGAAAGGCCGCTCGCACCGCCAATTCCAGCGAAGCGGAACCCGGTTCGTCATTTCCCGATCCAATTGCCTCGCGCACCTCTTCAAGTGCAAGAGACTTGAGCGTCTCGATGGGGCGGCGCGTCGCGGTCCAAGTTTCGCGATGCACCGCCTTGCTAAATGCGTACCGAAGATAACGTCGCACTTGGTCAACGCGGTCGCGATCATCAGATACTGCGCGCAAAATCAGTGCCGTCGAGAGTTCATTCATCAACTTGGGTGTCATACGCTTTCGTGTCGACTGGCTCGTTACCGCAATCCGGATTGCGTCGTGAACCTCACCATCATCACTGGTGAACAGCCGGATGATTTCGGCGGCACGGATCACGGGGTCATCGGACAGATGCGCCGTGAGTGCCTCGGCCCGAGTGCATGAGCCAGCATAATAATCGCGCTGCGTCGCCGAAATCAAGGAACGGCGGTAAAGCTCGTCAAGAACCTCGTCAGCCAAGGATTCATTTTCAGGACCTTCGCCCCAAGGTTTCGGCGGATCGACGTGACGGAGCGCGACGAGAGACTTCACGGCGGTCGGAAAGCCCGTCGTCGCTCCATCATGCGGTTCAAAGCCGACAAGGATCAACGCAGGAATGCGCTCGCAGCGCAGCGTCGCCAGCAATTCCGGGTCCCGTTCGCCAGCGATGAAGGCTTCATTAAGCTTGCGGATGTGCGACCGCATGCGCGCGTCTGCCTCATCATAGGGAACATCCGCCGACTGAACGCCCAAAATCGAGTGGGCAGCGGTATCTCGCGATGACCCTTCGGCAGTGGTCAAAGTCGTCGCCGGTTCGGTTCCGTCCTTGTGCCGATAGGTCGTCGCAACCAGCCACACCGCTTCCATTACGCCCTGTGAGGCGATGGAAACGCGCCAATCGTTCTCTGCCAAAACGTATGCCTTGGCCTGTTGCGACGCCCAAGTAAGATGCTCGCGATTTTCGATGTCGACAGCCAGTTCTGCAAGCTGGGGATATTCGGGATCGAGCGGCTGGGGCTCGGGAACCGGACGGAACCGGGAATCCTCCGCGCCAGTGCCCGGCTCGATAGCGAACGGATGGCGGCGGGACGGAAGCGTGCGGGGGTTCCGGGGGTCGGGCATTGTGCGGCGCGTCCATACCGTCGTCCGGATGCCGAGCAACGTGCCGCCCGGCACCGGAATTCGTTCGACCTCCGGATCGCTCGGTTCACCGATCGATTTGCGGACCGCGCTAGGATCTACGACCGCGTTCGCGATCGCCATTGCTGAGGCGTCCGAGAGTTCGAACGCATCCGAGAGCTTTTGCGCCAATGTCTGACGTGATTTTGCATTCGCAAGTTCGGGAAGCACGTCGACGGGACGCGGAAGGACACTATCGTCCGAAGTAAGCTTGATCATATTGGGTTCTCCAGGCCATCTTGATGGCAAGTGTTGAGTGTGCCGGCGGACGATCACGTCCGCCGGCGGGAAGCATCAGACGTCGTTTGCCACGCGCAGCTTGCGGCGAATCTGCGCGAGCAGATTCTTGATGCCGCGACGGTCCGAAGGCGTGTCAGGTCCGAAAACCGGCCCGTCCATGTTCGGATGATCGAAGCGCCAATGGCCACCACGAGTCTTGCTGATGTTAAAGCCGCGACGTTCAAGGTCGCGGCGGACTTCCTTCATTTGGGAACTTGCACTCATATTCAGTACCTTCTGGCAGGCGGCCGACAGCACGCAGCTTTCCCGACCGCAACACATGGTTGACGATCCGAGGTGCCAGGGAGAATGGAGTGCTCCTTGCGCATCCTCCTTCCGCTTGCCGGAAAAAATCCGACGTCACCGAAGGCGGCGACAGCTCTTCGAGCGATTCCAAGACGTACGGGGTGCCGGTTGCCCGGAAAACCTCGCGTTGCCGCCCTCGAATCCTTACGGAAATGAGGTGAAGTGCCCGCATCACTGCGTCGCGGTGATTATGCCTTACACCAGTTTAAGGATTTTTCAAAGAGGCGATAATGATATGGATCGTCACAAGCACCCTGTTCGAGCCCCTCGCCTCATCGCCCGAAAATTTGCAGACGGGCCACCCCGCCAAGGCGCCGAGGCAGTTGGATGAGCGAATCCCCGTCTCAAACCCGCGTGAGCTTTGACCGGTGAGAATAGAAGGCGCAGCCGCTCCCACCTTCCCATCCAACTAACGGACTTATGCCCCCTCCCTCGCCGTCATGAACGGCGCGCAGCCTTTTCACGCAGTGGGTGGCGATGTGTGGCCCCTGCTCGATCCCAAGGAAGTTACGACCCATCTTCATTGCGACTGACGCAGTCGTGCCAGACCCCAAATATGCATCCAAGATCAAATCGCCCGGATTGCTCGCAACGTGCAAAATGCGCTGGATAAGCTCCTCCGGCTTGGGCGTGTCAAAAACGTCCTCCTTTGTCAAAACTGACAATAAGTGCTTTTTCGCAGAGTCGGTGGTGCCGACCTCGTCGGCCATCCACAATGTAGACGGGGCTATTCCTATTTTTGCCTCACTCAGATATTTCTTCAGGCGCGGCACGGCATTGCCGTCACGTCCAAAGTAAACGCGTCCTGCCCGTATTTCGGATTCCATCTTGGCTTGGCTGTATACCCAGCAGCGACCCTTCGGCGGTTCGTGTCGTCGACCGCTAGGCGAGACGAGGGTATAAAACTGGGACTTCGTGGCGTGGCCGTCTTGCACATTGGCAGTTATCGACTGCCATGCGCCTCTCGGATCTTTATCGGGGTTTTTATAGCGACTGAGTATCTCCGGGGTTGCAGCTAGAAGGTTTCGCGAGCGCTTGAACGCCTCGGCATTCTTTGCAAAACATAGGATGTACTCGTGGTTAGTAGAAAACGGCCGGCGGTTTTCCCTCGTTTTACGGTGATTCCAGACGACGGTGGCGATGAAGTTTTCCGGCTGGAACACGTCGTCGCCAATTTGTCTCAGGTTATGCAACTCACTGTCGTCGATTGAGACCCAAAGCGATCCGTCAGATGACAAGGTTTCTCTTAACGCTCGCATGCGATGCGTCATGCGGTCCAGCCACACGCGTCGGCCCAGCCGGTCGTCATAATGCCGGTAGACCTCAGCATTATTATAAGGCGGATCTATGTAGACACATTTTACCCGTCCCTTAATGGCATCGCCAAGCGAGTCGAGGACAGCGAGGTTCTCTCCGTGAATGATCGCGCTATCGGTGTTGGCCTGTCCGACTGACAGTGCTGTCTCACGGGTAAAGTCGTTGCTCCCATCCAGCGAGCGCGCTAGCGAAAACGGAGCGTCAGAGGTTATCGGCCTACTTCTCATATTCTCCACCGTGCCTTGTCCTCGCGCCGGCCATTTGCCGATAAATAAGGGTAACAAAAGCCTTGCCAAAAAGCAGTGCGGTAAAAGCTCAAAACGACCAGACTGAAACGCTCGACGTGGAGACGCCTGGCTTCGTCTTTCGTCCCATCCACTACCTTGGAAGCAAACTTCGAGTTCTGCCATCCATAGGACAAGCCATCGATCGCGTCGACCCATCGGGCGGACCGGTATGCGACCTATTTTCAGGCTCTGCCACCGTTTCGCGATACCTTTCCCGTAGCCGTCGCGTGCTGGCGGTCGACATCCAAGAATATGCGCGGGTACTTGCCGACGCGGTCTTGAACGGCGCTCCAGCCTATATGGCGAAAAATTTCGATGCGAGCGTTGTCCAAGCAGGTCATAGTGAGGCTCTTCGCCAAGCGGTTGCGCCGCTTGTCAGCGTGGAGGATGAGTTCGCGACACGCGCATTGCGTGGCGACATTGAACCGCTCTGCGAACTTCTTGACCTAGGAAATCTCGCTAGTTTGGAAAACGCGCCCCTGCCGGTATCGTCCGGGCTGAGCGGTGCCGTACGTGAGACCCTGCGCAGGATCGAAGCACTCGGACTCCGTGGTGAAGAAACAGTGTGCATTCGCCACTTCGGGGGACAATATTTTAGCTATGCACAAGCGGCAGAGCTCGACGCATTAGCAGCAATGGCTCATAAAACCCGCAGCTCCGTTGCCCTCGCAGCAACGCTAAGCACCGCTAGCCAGTTGGTAAACTCGATTGGCAAGCAATTTGCCCAGCCCATTCGACCTAGAGACAAATTTGGCGCGCCGAAACGGCATGTCGTCAAAAAGATCGTTTCGGAGCGGGCGCTTTCCGCACGGTCAATTTTCATGCGTTACCTTTGGCATTATGAGGGCCTAGCAACCACGAGACGCGATCATGTAGCGATGCGCGCTGATTTCCGTGAGGCGCTGGCCAATCCTGCAATCAGACCGTCAGTGGTCTACGCTGATCCTCCTTATACGCGGGATCACTATAGCAGGTTCTATCATAGCCTTGAAACGATCGCGCTCGGCGATGAGCCGAGCATAACAAAAAGCAATTTAGGTGGGGGTGGCGTGAAGAGCCGTGGCGGCTACCGAGCCGGACGGCACCAATCGCCGTTCTGCATCAAGTCCGAGGCTCCCAGAGCATTCTCGTCACTTTTCGCCGGGGTCGCGGATTTGGGAGTTCCGCTGGTCCTTTCGTATTCCGGCTTCGATCCCAGTATGGAAGCTCGTCCAAGGGTGATGGCGCTCGATGCCGTTATCGGGCTCGCCGAACGCTATTTCAGAGAGGTACAAGTCGAGCAGCTGACCGACTTAGACCACATAAAACTCAACTCATCGTCGATGAATAAAGCTGCGAAAGGGACGACGGAGGTCTTACTCCTTTGCCGCTAATGGAGGAGTAACGGATTATCTGCCCAAGCCGCCTGGATGTCATTTTGTGTCACAACAATTCTTCGCTTGGAGTTCCCGGAGACAAAATAATTGTCATTCAAGAATTTCTGCACGCTTGCATGACCGACCTCGCCCGGCTTCAGCAGCAGATAGCGATACTCAGACTTCCCCATGCGCTCGAAGATAAGAATAAAGTGGCCTTCAGCCGGGTGTTGTAAGCCGCCTAGCGCTTCTACCTCAAAGCGGTAGTTACTGCTTTTCACGGCTACGGCTTTTCGATGTTCCGGCGGCGCAAGCGATCCATCCGGCCGAACTTGATAAAATGTCACCTCGCGAGGCTTACCAATCGTGACGCCAAAGAATCCTTGATAAGTGTCGATGCCGAAATCTGCCTGACCTGGCCGGTTTTTCGGAACTTCAGCAATCAGGAACGGATTGAGGTAAGCGGCTTCAGCTAACTCCTCTTCCAGGGCGGCAAGCCCCTCAGCATCAGTCTCCTTCACAGCCTTTTGGATCTTGGCCTTCGTCACGGCATTGAGGGCTGCCTGAGCAGTAACCCGTGGATCGTCTGGCGGGAGAAGGTTGTCCGCATGGTCAACGATCCACTGGGTCCATTGGGCCTCGAGTTCTGCCGCACTAGCGTCGGAAACGTCGGCCTTCCAGAATGCTTCCCAGTTATTGCGGAGTCCGCCAAGGGTCAAATTGCCCGAGCCCGTAAGGCAGCGACCGCCAGCTGGGTTTCTAAAAAACATCGTTTTGGGATGGTAAAGGACGCCACCCTTTGGATTGTAAAACATTGACACGGTCGCATTTGGAATTGCCGCTTTCGCTGTCTTGATAGCGGAAACGGCGGCAGTGTCCGTGATTGCGTCCAGTCCCACGATGAGATGGAAATGCCCAGTTCCTAACAGTTGGCGAACCGCAGGTTCCGCAAGAGCCGTGTCTATGCCTGATGAGGTCGCGAAGGCGAATGCGGCAAAACCACTTGTCGCACCCGTGGCGGCAGCGACCAGCGCTGAATGTAGTGTCTCACCGCCTCCTGGTCCCTGCAAGGTCAGGGTCACGCTCCGGCTCCTTCGATAAGGCAGCGCCGCGAGCGCCTTGGCGTTCGCAGATCGGATATCGTTTGCGCGTTCATACGGTGCCCCCTTTTCGACTCGATGCTAATAAGATGCGCATTTGGATGCGCCGGCAATAGACTAATCGCGCACCAGACTGAAACCTCTGGGGAAGCCTGTCTCACCTATGGTTGCATCTGCGGCGCTACCGTCTAGCACTTCTCTCAAAGGGGGGATTTATGAAACTTCGCGAAGCAGTTATTAAGAAACTCTCGGCTAGCCACGGTGAGCAGTTTAAAGCGAGAGACCTCGCTGAATGGCTGATGATCACATATCCTGACGTCTGCGCTGAAAAGGCGCAGAGATCGGGGTTCGCCACGGAAACCATGCTTCGCAATCAACTAGTCGCAGAGATTGGTGCTAATCGGCCAGCGTGGGAAAAAAAGCATCCCCAACTCAGAACTACGGCGGATAGGCCGAGGCTTTATTATTGGAGCGATAAATCGGATGAGCAGGCCGTTGTAGAGGCAGAGACGATACCCCTTTCGTTTGAGCAACCCGACCCCGTCTCGCCGCTTCCTTCAGAGCACTCAATCTATCAGCCTGTGATGGATTTTTTGCATTCTGAGTTCGGAGCGTTCGCGGTCAGAGTGGACGAAAAAACTGCATCTAATAAGAAGGGGTTGAACGGCAATAAGTGGCTATTCCCAGATCTATGCGCAATGGAAAGCCTAATCGAAGGGCTGGATGCGGAAGTCCTGTCGCTCGTGAACTTAACGGGGGCAGAGAAGGCATATTTGTATTCTATTGAGGTAAAAGTCGTTCTTAACAGATCAAATGTTCGGGAATCTTTTTTTCAAACTGTATCTAACTCGTCGTGGGCAAATTTCGGCTATCTTGTGGCCGCTCAGGTCGATGGCAAGATCATGGAAGAACTGCGGATGCTTCACGGACTTCACGGAATTGGGGTGGTCCGGCTCGACTTGGATGATCCCTCCGACAGCCAAGTCCTTATCCCAGCCCGTTTAAACGAACAGGTTGATTGGGAAACATTCAATCGACTTACGGTTGAGAATTCGGATTTCCGGTCGTTTGCCATGCGTGTCAAGCACTTCCACCAAACCAATAGTGTTAGTGCCTCAGGTTGGAAATCGGGTGCCTAGCGGCTTCGTAACGCCCGTCGCCTGGAGGAGGCCGTAGTCCGCTACCAGCCTTGAGAAGGAACTTTGCCTAGCTTAGCTCAAAAAGGTGCGATTGCTGTCTTCGTGTCAGCCGAATGACGGCTTTCGGGCGTCGCGAGATCGCAGCGGACGGCAGAGATGGGCGCGCTCCGGCCGCTGCCTGCGATTTGCTTTGAAAAAGCGGTTGGAAATAATGGCCCCCTCCCCCGAATGACCGCATCCAAGTTTATCAGGCTGTCGGACTGATCGAGCGGGGGCCTGGCGTAGCTTAGAAAAGGTTCGACAAGAATCGGCTATAATGGCATAGAGGTTATACGGACTGAATCATGTATTCAGGCATACGGGGAACGCCGTGTGGGACCGAATTTAGCAGACTAGTATTTGAAAAAACATATCAAATACATAGGGTTAGTTTTTTAAAACCACCCTGTCCGCCATATTCTACGCCCCATTTTCCCGAGCTCTCGCGCTCAATTACCCGATAGACGGGCGGTAAACTGTTCGCGCCACCAGTTGACGTCTTCATGACATATATTGGCGAACATTGGTTTCCAGCGGGCCAGTCGTTCTTCTCTGGGCATTGCAAGAGCGCGGTCAATGGCATCGGCAATGTCATCGGGGCTGTAGGGGTTTACCAGCAGCGCCTGGTCGAGCTGCGCAGCGGCGCCGGCGAAACGCGAGAGGATGAGAACTCCCGGATCTTCAGGATCTTGCGCTGCGACATATTCCTTTGCGACCAGGTTCATTCCGTCGCGCAGCGGCGTGACCAGGCCGATGCGGGCCGCCCGGTAAACGCCCGCCAGCACGTCGCGCGGATAACCGTGGTTGACGTAGCGCAGCGGCACCCAGTCGATGTCGGCGAAGGCGCCGTTGATACGGCCCGACAGCGCGTCGAGCTGCGCGCGGATGTCCTGGTAACTTTGGACGGCGGCGCGCGATGGCGGCGCGATCTGGAGCAGATAGACCGCGGCCCGCGCCTCGGGCCTGGTTTCGAGATAGCGCTGATAGCCGTTAAAGCGTTCTTCGAGCCCTTTGGAATAATCGAGCCGATCGACGCCGACGATCAGGCTACGCCCGATCGAGCTTTCAATCATCCGCGCATGCGTCTCGACGGCCTGCGGGCTGCTCGCCCCCGCAATGAATTCGCGGGCGTCGATGCCAATCGGACAAGCGATGGCGCAGATGGTGCGGCCGCCGACGGTGATCGAACCGTCATCGTGGATCGTCCCGCCCATTTGGGTGACAACATAGTCGTGGAAGGTTTCGAGCCATTCCGGCGTTTGGAAGCCGATAACGTCATAGGCGAACAAGGCTTCGACGAGCCGCCGGTGGTCGGGCAAAGCGGTGAGCAGTCGCGTCGGTGGCCAAGGGATATGCAGAAAAAAGCCCAAGCGATTGGTCAGGCCGCGCTGGCGCAGCACCCAGCCGAGCGGGATCATGTGATAATCATGCACCCAGATCAGGTCGTCCGGCAGGATATGCGGGCCGATGAATTCGCCGAACAAGCGATTGACGCGCTCGTACCCGCCCTGAAAATCGCGTTCGAATTCGGTCAGGCCAAGGCGATAGTGGAACAGCGGCCACAAGGTTCGATTGGCGTAGCCGTCATAATATTCCTCGACGTCCTGCTCGGGTAGATCGATCGTCGCGGACGTTACCCCGTCATAGGTTTCGAACTTAGGCGCGACGGTTTCTCCGGTTTCGCCCGACCAGCCGAACCATATGCCGTCGGCTTCACGCAGCGCCGCGGTGAGCGCGACCGCTAGCCCGCCCTGCGATCCCGGTTGGTCCGCCGTTGGGGCCGACACGCGGTTCGATATGACAATCAACCGGCTCATCGGATGGCGCTCCACGGCTTGCTGAGCAGCACGGCGCAGTTGATGAGCCCCACGAGCGAATAAGTTTGGGGATAATTCCCCCACAGTTCGCCGGTAACCGGATCGATGTCCTCGGACAAAAGCCCTGCTGGCGTCCGGCGTGAGAGCATTTCAGCGAACAGCAAGCGCGCATCGGCGTCGCGGCCCGTAAAATGCAAAGCCTCGATCAGCCAGAAGGTACAGACATTAAATGCGGTGTGGGGCAGTCCGAAATCATCCTCGATGGCGTAGCGCAGCATGTGCGAGCCGCGCCGCAGGCCGTCCTCGACCGCCGCCAACGTCCCCAGAAAGCGTGGATCGTCGGGGGCGAGAAATCTGAGATCGAGCAGTTGCAGGAGGCTCGCGTCGAGATCGTCGCCGGCAAAGGTCGCCGAAAGGCGGTCGCTGTCCGCCCGCCAGGCCGCCCGTTCAATCCGCAGCCGCATCTTGTCCGCCCGGTCGCTCCAGAACGCGTGCCGATCCGCGAGCCCGAGCACATCGGCGGCATTCGCCAGCCGGTCGCATGCGGCCCAGCACATGGCAGCCGAATAGGTGTGAACATGGCTTTTGGTGCGCAGCTCCCAAAGCCCGGCGTCGGGCTTGTCGAAATTTTCCCAGGCGCGCTCGCCGACCGGTTCCAGCGCCTCGAAATCCTCGACGCCCGCGACGCGCAGCAATCGATGGTCGAAAAAGGCTTGGGCATTGGACAGGATGATCTGGCCATAGGCATCGTGCTGGATCTGCTCATAGGCCTGGTTGCCGACACGAACCGGACCCATGCCGCGATAGCCGCTGAGCGCCGTTGCCTCGCGCTCCACGAGCCTCGCTTCGCCGCCCACGCCGTAGAGCGGCTGGATGTGGCCACTGGCCGCGTTGTCGACGATATTGCGCAGATATTCGAGATAACCTTCCAGCACATCGAGTGCTCCGAGCCGGTTGAGCGCCTGCACGGTGTAATAAGCGTCGCGCACCCAGCAGTAACGATAGTCCCAATTGCGCCCCGACCCCGCATGTTCGGGGATCGAGGTGGTCAACGCCGCGACGATCGCACCGGTTTCTTCATGCTGGCACAGCTTGAGCGTGATGGCCGAGCGAATGACGGCCTCTTGCCACTCATAAGGCGTCGCGAGGCCGCGAACCCAGCTCCGCCACTCATCGACCGTCTGGTCGAGCATCGATTCCACGCTGCTGCCGATTTCGCCGACAAAACTCTCGTCAGGGCCAAGGAAAAAATAGAGTGGCCGTTCGACGCGAAACAGGCGCTCATCCTCAATCCAGCCGATCGCCGCGGTGGTCGAAAGGCGCAATACGCTGCTGTCCACCTGATAGCGGATATGGTTCGAACCGCGCGTGGTCGGCGCGCGCGACGCGCCCCATTGCCGCGCCGGACGCAGGCGCACCCGGATGCGCGGGCTGCCCGACAGCGGCCGGACGATACGGGCGAACGCAACAGGGCGGTACATTCTGCCGCTGCGCTTGAAGCGCGGACAAAAATCGATGACCTCGATCGAATTGCCGCGCTCGTCGACATGCCGGGTGACAAGCACCGGCGTGTTGCGAAGATAGGATTGATGTGTTTCGACAACGCCGTCGAGGTCGATTTCCCAAAAGCCGAAAGCCTGCTCGCCGGCGGGCGGCGCGTCGTCGAGCAATGAGCAGAAGGCGGGGTCGCCATCGACCCGCGGCGTACAGCCCCACACGAAGCGGCCTGCCCGATCGACGAGCGCCGAGACCTGGCAATTTCCAATCGGCCAAAGGTCGAGCGTTGCGGTCATGTCGCTTCGCCCAGCCAATGGCGCACGGCGGCCACATCGCCCAGCCGATAGCGAGCCGCGGTTGGCCGTTCCGTCCCGACCACAACGCCGAATCCGCCCAGACGTTCGGCAGCGGCAAAGCCCGCTTCGTCGGTGAGATCGTCGCCGATGAAGATCGGGCGCGTGCCAAAGAAGGGGGCATGCGCCATCAAATCGACAATCCCTGTCCCCTTGTCATGCCCGGAAGCGCGAAGTTCGATCATCATCTTGCCTTCCTGGATCATGAGTCCGCTCGCCTCGGCCAGCTCGCTTGCAAATGACCGAACCTTCGTTTCGGCCGCTGGCGCGAGGCGATAGTGTAACGCGACACCGAGCGACTTGGGTTCAACGATGATCCCTTCCTCTTGACCAAAT
The DNA here is from genome assembly GCA_018823905.1 of Alphaproteobacteria bacterium. Lineage (GTDB taxonomy): Bacteria > Pseudomonadota > Alphaproteobacteria > Sphingomonadales > Sphingomonadaceae > Sphingopyxis. The sequence continues at coordinate 47,786 of JAHJHL010000033.1, read as the reverse complement.
GCCGATCGCATCGACCGTTCCACCGCATCAAGCGCCGCCGGGCGCACGGGCGCGACCCGCTGCACACCGACCTGGACCTCCGCGCCATGGCTTCCGACAAATCCAAATCGGGTCAGCGCGTTTCCGAAAAAGTCTAACAGCTGCGCGATCGAGCGCCCACTTACCAAAGCTATGCGTCCTTCGAAGGTTCCGGCCAATCGGTCGAGCAGGGCTTTGAGGGGCAGGTCGGCAACGACGGCGTCGGGACGGTCGACAAGTTCGACAAGCGTCCCGTCGAAATCGAGCAAAAGGCTGGCGTCCAACGCGCGCAGCGGCGCAGGGGACGTCAACCGGCTGGCGATGGCTGGTTTGGAGAACGACATTCACGAACCATAGTCGCGCCTACGTCATTTATCCAAATCCACCGCGCGTGCTACGCCGCCGGGCGCCGGGCGTAGTAGCCAAAGCATGCGATCACCGCATAGCAAAGGGCGGGCAGCAACAACGCCAGCGCCAGACTGCCCGTCAGATCGGCGAGCGCGCCGGTCGCGAGCGGGACGACGGCGCCACCGAAGATCGCGATGTTGATGATCCCCGACCCGTCCGCCGCGCGAGGCCCAAGCTTTTCGGACGCGAGGCTGAAGATCGTCGGGAACATGATCGCGTTGGTCAGTCCAATCGCGAGCAGCGAATAGGCCGCGACCGTCCCGCTGCTGCTGGCGGAGACGAGGATCAGCGTGATGGCGCCGACCGCCACCGCTGCGAGCAATTTGCCGGGACTGACGCCGAGATACATGACACCAGAGCCGATGAAGCGCCCGAGCATCGCGCCGCCCCAATAGAGCGCAATCATCCAGCCGATGGCGGACTCGGGCTGACCCAGCACGCGATCGAGCGCGAGATAGTTGATGACCAGCGAGCCGATCGACACCTCGGCGCCGACATAGAGGAAGATGCACAGCGCGCCGAAGCTGAAGCGTGGCCGCTTGAGAAGATCGAGGCCCGCAAAGCCGCTGCTGGCTTCATGCTTTTCGTCCTTGAGCCGCCCCCGGAACATCCACACCGCCACGGCAACGACCGCGAGCGCCGCCGCGATCCCGAGATAGCCGTGAACGATCGCCTGACTCTCGGCGACGCGATAAGCGTCCAGCGCGGTGCCCGACAGATCCTCGGCCGACACATCCTTGAGCGAGCCGAGGATCAGGCCCGCGCCGACGAGCGGGAAGATGGTGGTCCCGAGCGAGTTGAACGCCTGCGCAAAGGTCAGGCGGCTATGCGCGGTCTGGGGTTTGCCCAGCAGCGAAATCAGCGGGTTGGCGACGACCTGCACGATCACCACCCCGCTGGCGAGGACGAACAGCGCGAAGAGAAACAGCCCATAGGTCGCGGTCTGCGATGCCGGGATGAAGAGCAGGCAGCCGACCATCATCGTCACCAGTCCGGCGACGGCGCCGCGCATATAGCCGATCCTTTTGACCAGCTTGGCGCCCGGGATACCGATCAGCAGATAGGCGGTGAAGAAGCAGAACTGCACCAACATCGCCTGCGTGTAATTGAGCGTGAACAGCTCCTTAAGCTTGGGGATCAGCACGTCGTTCAGCGACGTGATGCCGCCGAAGATGAAAAACAGGCCCATCACGAACAGGCGTAGCTCGGGGGCATCGACATGGCCGCCCGGCTCGGTTCCCCTGCCCGCTTCCATCGCTCTATCCTGCGGCACAATCGCCATGTCTATGTCTCCCTCAAGCGGTGTGGGCATGCTGCCCGATAATCCGAACAAAGTCTCGCTTGTCTGCCGGTTGGACCGTGCGGCACGATTGCTCGCCCAAGCAAGGGCGCTGGCGCATCAAACATCGCGCGGCATCGTCGCCAGCAGCGCGGCGGCGCACAGGGCGAGCAGGGCGAGCACCAGAAACAGCTTGCCGAAGCCGAAACCCGGAACCACCGAGATGGCGATCCAGGGCATGACGAGCGACGGCGCGGTGTTGGTCAGGTTGAACAGCCCGATGCCCAGCCCGCGCTGTGCGGGGTCGCGCAGGACACGAAGCGTCTGGCTGGCATGGAGCGCCAGAAAGGTCGCGCCCGCGATCGCGAACAGGACATAGGCAAGCTTTGCCATCGCCGGGTCGTCGGCCAGCGCCATCGCGGCGAGCGCAAAACCCGCGAGCGCGGCAATCAACGACAAGACCGCAAAAGGATGCCCATATCTGTCCGACCAGCGGCCGAGGAACAACGCAACGACGATCGACGCCGATAGGCCGCCCGCGAACAAGATGGTCTTTTCCCCATCCCCCATGGCGGGGTCGAGCGCGCGGAGCCAGAAATAGAGATAGCTGGCGAGCGCCGCGCCGGAAATCTGCATCAGGAGGCGCGCGACCCACATGCGAACCGCGGCGGATTGGAGGTGCGACGACGTCGCTTGGCTCGCCGGTGATACGTCCGGCGAGGCTGTCAGGCGTCGCGGCTGGCCCAAAAGCAGCAACGGCAGCATCAACGCAGCGGTCATCGCCGCGATGATCACGGCTTTGCCCTCGAACGACGCCGCCGCTCCGGCGGCAAACAAGATGCCCGACCAGGCGCCCAGCGCGGGCGCAATCGAGAGCAGGCCGCCGAGCAGCCCTTTCTGCGTGTCGGGAACGAAGTCGCCCGCCCACGCGATCAGCGGCACGAGCATCAGGTTGAGCGCCAGTTGCCACGCCACGACTAACCAGAGCAGGGCGCCGATGCTGTCGCACTGCATCATGGCAAGCTGGAGCAGGATCGTCGCGACCATGCCAACGGCGACCCACAAACGGCGGCTGTTGGTGCGGTCGCTCAGCCATCCCGACAGGACGCCCGAAACGCTGGCCGCGACCGCGCCCGCAAACACGATATAGCCCAGCCAGACAATATCGTCGGCACCGGCGAGTTCGGTGATCCGCGCCGGCAGGACGAGCATGAGAAAGGGGGTGTAGGCCGTAACGCCGCCCGCGTAGGCGAGCGCATAGAGAAGCAGGAAGCCAAGCGGCTGCCGCGCCGCTCCCCCGGCCCCATTGTCCATCGCCAATGCTTTCAAGCCTCCGCTTGGGCACGCCGCCCATTGCCAACCTACAGCCTGCATAGCGTTACCAACCGGCATAATACAGCCGCCCAGACCGCGTCGCGGCCCGGGCGGCTGCCCCTTTTTTAGAAGGTCACCCGCGCTCGCAGACCATAGCTGCGCGCGTCGTTCAGGAAGCGGATGTTCAGCGACGAACCGACCAGCGCCTTTTGTGAGACTTCTTCGTTGAGGAAGTTGCTCGCCCAGGCTTCGAGGCGGAAATTGTCGATCGTATAACCGATCCCCAGATTGAGCGTCGCATAGCCCTTTTGCCGGTCAGGGAAACCCGCCGCCAGCGACGTCTGCCGCGCCCCGCTCAGGAACACGATATCATCCTCGTTGAACTGGCTGAGGAAGTAGGACGAGCGGTAGTTGAGCAGCGCCTGCCAATCGAGACGGCCCGGCCCCACGTCGAACCACTGCGACAGCCGCGCGCTGACGTTCATCTTCGACGACAGCGGCAAAGGGTTGCCGACCAGGCTGATCAGCGGCGAATTGCCGCCCGCGCCAAAATCCTGCGCGCGCGCATCGGCCACGGTGCCGCGCGTGATCTTGGTGTCGAGATAGGCGGCATTGATGTCGAGCCCGAAATTGCCCGGCAGGTTCAAACGCAACTCGGCTTCGGCACCATAGATGCGCGATGCGCCGATGTTGCGGTTGACCAGCGAATAGCCGTTGCAGACCGGCGGGGTCTGGGTGCTGTCGAGGTTGATACAGGTGAGATCCTGAAACACCTGGTTCGAATAGTCGTAATAGAAGCCAGTGAGGTTCAAGACCGCCCGCCGCCCAAAGGCGTCGAAGCTGTTGCGGCTGCCGACTTCATAAACGAGCAGCTTTTCGGGGCTGAAGGTTTCGGGGATCGTCGATCCGTTGAAGCTGTCGTTGAAGCCGCCCGATTTGTGTCCGGTCGAAACCTTGGCATAGAGCATATTGTCGTCGCTGACGTCGAATTCGATGCCCGCGCGCCAATCGACGAAGTTGAACTTCGAACTGCCGATCTGCTGGCCCGGGATGGTCAGGTTCGCATAGCTGAACCCGCCATTCGTGTTCGACGGGTTGAGCGCCGGGCAGTTGACGAAACCATTGTCGATGTCGGGGCGGTCGATGCAAGTGCCGTTCGGGTTGGTGCCGTTGGCGATCGCGCCGATCTGCTGGATCAGCGTGTCGCGCAGCCCCGGCGTCTTGATGCCTTCGATCAGGAATTGCGCCAGTCCCTGCGGCGTGTTGATCCCGGTGACGTCGAAATTCGGCCGGTCGAGCAGGTTGGGCTTGAAGCCTTCGGTGCCAAGGCGGGTCGCAAAGCAGCAGGCGAAATCTTCGCCGCCCAGCGTCAGCGCCCAGTTACCGCCGATGCCATAGCGCGATTTTTTCTCATCGGTGTAGCGAATGCCGCCGAGGAAGCGTAGCCGGTCGGTGACGTCGAAGGTGCCATCGGCATAGAAGGCATAGCTCTCGCCGTTGACGTCGGGCATCGTGAACTCGGTTCCAGAGTAACAGCAATAGCCCCGGTCGGCGAGCGCGAGATAGCCAACGGCCTGGTCTTCATTGAAGTAGAAGCCACCAAGGTTCCAACGGAAGCGCTGATCCTCATTGGCAAACACCCGCGCCTCATAGACCTGACTCTTCGATTTGGTCTGCCAGAAATTGCCCGAGAAATTGTCGTAAAGGACCGCCGAAAGGTCGCGGCCCGGATAATCGATGCCTTCGCTCGACGCATTGACCTGGTAGAAATCGACCGACCGATAGCTGCCGGTCAGCTCGGCGCCAAAACTGCCGAAGTCATAGTTGATCTTGCCCTGCACACCCCACAGTTCGTTTTCCATTTCGCCCTGTAGGCCGCGATAGACGACATTTTTCAGGTTGAGCTTGTCGGGGCGGAGGCCGGTCGCCTGAACGGCGCTGAAGATGTTCGCGCCGGGATAGCCGGTACCAGTTTCCTTGCCATAGTCGCCGACGATCGAGATGCTGAGCTGGTCGCTCGGTTCCCAGAGCAGCGACAGACGGCCGGCGTAATTCTCTTCGAGGCCTGCGGGCTTCAGTCCGCTAGCGAGCGCGCCGGTCGAGACATTTTTGAAGCCGAAGTCGCGATTGATGTAATAGCCCGCGGCGCGCAGCGCGAAGGTTTCGCCGAGCGGAATATTGATCGCCCCCTCGGCGCCGTAGGAGGAACGGTTGCCGAACTCGGCCTGCGCATAGCCGCCAAATTCACCGAGCCGCGGTTTCGCGGTGATGATGTTGAGCGTACCGGCAACCGCGTTGCGGCCATAGAGCGTGCCTTGCGGCCCCTTGTTCACCTCAACGCGTTCAAGGTCATAGAACATCAGCCCCAACCCGCGCGGGCGCGGAATATAGGTCCCGTTGAGGTGCGGCGCCGCGCCGGGATCGCCCAGCTCGGTGCTGTTCGCCGAACCCACGCCGCGGATGAAGATTTCGACATTGCCCTCCTGATTGGAGATGCTGAGGCCGGGGATAGCGACCTGCAGATTGCGCAGATCACTGATGCCATCGCGGCGCAACTGGTCGGCGCCCAGCGTTTGCACGACGCCCGACACATCCTGCAGATTTTCCTCGCGGCGGTTCGCGGTGACGACGATGATATCGTCGCGATCCTCGGCCGCCGTTTCGGTGGCCACCGGTTCCTGCGCATAAGCCGGAATGGTGGCGACGGTGGAAAGCAGCACCAACAGCGCGGAACGCCCGAAAATACCCTTGTTCATAACATCCTCCCTAGTTTGTCTTGTTATTTGCATGCAAGTTGTGGGCCCGACGGCGAGACGATGCGCGCCGAGGACAAGGTGATGTCGAGACTGCCGGCAGTCGCGAAAGTCAGCGGCGTCTCGACGCGGGCCATGTCGACCCCGGCCTTTTCGAAGCAGCGCAGCGGCACCGCGATGCGCGTCCATTTTTCTGATTTCGCTGCTTCCGTGAGCAGGCTGCGCACCGGGATGCCCCCCGCACAGCTCGCGCCGCATCCCATCAGGAGGCTGACGTCGGCGGACGGGGCCGCGTTGACCTTTAACTCAAGTTCCAGCGCGAGGTCGCCGTTGGTCTGGCGGGTCAGATCGGCAGGCGTGTCCTGGACAATTGTCGCAACGGCATGCCCCGCCCCCGTCCAGCGGAGACGTACCGAATCCTCCTGCGCTGTCCGGTCGGCGGCGCGCGCTTCGATCAATTGCGGGCCGGGATTGGTCGACAGCGCGCCGGGCGCGCCTAGCAACATGCGGCGGCCGCTCCCCGGCTTTCCGGCCGCGAACAGAGTGCCGGGATCCTCTATCGCCGCGGTTGCGCGTTGTTCGGGTAGCGGTGCGAGATCGCCCTTGTCCGCGAAGGTTAGGCCATAGCCATAGGCAAACAGCGGATCATAGTTGGCGTCGCCGATATTGACCGCGGTCTGATCGCTCGATCGCGGCCAGCTGTAGGGCAGCTTGCCGCGGAAATCGGCCTTGCCGAACAAAATGTCCGCCACGCCGCCGCCTTCCGATCCCGGCAGCCAGGCCGCGACGAACGCATCCGACGTGTTGAGGAAGGGATTGACCCACATGGCGCGCCCCGACAGGAACACCGAAACCGTCGGGACACCCGCCGCCTTGAGCGAACGCAGCAAGGCCAGGTTTTTGGCGTCGTCATAGCCGACATCGGGACGATCGCCCTGGAATTCGGCATAGGGATCCTCACCAAACACGACGATCGCGACGTCCGGCTTGCGGGCGTAACGGCCATCGGCCGACAGGGTCGCGGTACCGCCAGCGGCCTTGACCGCCGCGTCGATCCCTTCCCAGATCGACTGGGCATTAGGGAAATCGCTGCGCTTGGTCCCGGTGCCTTGCCAGCTGAGCGTCCAGCCGCCGGTCTGCTTGGTCAGATTGTCGGCGCCGTCGCCCGCGACCAATATATGGCTACCCGCCTTGAGCGGCAGCAATCCGCCAGCGTTTTTAAGCAGGACGAGCGATTCGCGCACCGCCTCGCGCGCCAGGGCGCGGTGCTCCTTGCTCCCGAGCAGTTCGAACCGGCCGCCATAGGGTCGCGACGACGGCTTGCCCGCTTCGAACATGCCGGCGCGGACCTTGACGCGCAGGACACGGCGTACCGCGTCGTCGAGCTTCTCTAGCGGCAACGTTCCGCTCTGCGCATGGGCGAGCGTGGTGCGGTACAGGTCTTTCCAGCTGTCGGGCGCCATATACATATCGAGCCCGGCGATCACCGATTGCGGACAATCGGTGGCAGTGCAGCCGGCGACCTGGCCATGGCCGTTCCAATCGCCGACGAGAAAGCCGTCGAAATTCCAGCGGTCCTTCATCACGCCGGTCATCAGCGACTGATGCCCATGCATTTTTACGCCGTTCCAGCTCGAGAAGCTGATCATCACCGACTGCACGCCCGCGTCGAGCGCAGGGAGATAGGGCGGGCTGAACAGGTCGCGGAGTTGCGCTTCGGGCATCACGGCGTCGCCCTGATCCTTGCCGCCGCTGGTGCCGCCGTCGCCGAGGAAATGTTTGGCGGTGGCGACAATATGCGGCCCGCGCAGCCAGTCCTTGTCGCCGATTCGGCCCTGCAAACCTTCGATCAGCGGCGCAGCATAGCTGGTCGCGATTTCGGGGGTCTCGCCAAAGCCCTCATAGGTGCGGCCCCAGCGGTCGTCACGGACGACGGCCAGTGTCGGGGCAAAGGTCCAGTCGAGCCCGGTCACGCGCATCTCGATCGCGGTCGCGGCGCCGATCCGCCGGATGAGATCGGGATTCCGTGCTGCGCCCAGCCCGATATTGTGCGGAAACAGCGTCGCGCCGACGACATTGTTGTGGCCGTGGACCGCATCGCTGCCCCAGATCACCGGGATTCTGGGCAGCGTGCCATGACGCTTCATCGACGCGGCGTAAAAGGCGTCCGCGGCGGCCAGCCAGTCCTTCGCCGGCGCATTATAGCGCCCGCCCGGATCCGAATTGCCGCCGTTGAGCACCGAGCCGAGATGATAGCGATAAACGTCGTCGGGCGTGACACTGGCGATGTCGGCCTGGATGATCTGCCCGACCTTCTGCTCGATCGACATGGCGGCCAGCAGCGCGTCCACCCGGCGTTCCACCGCCGGATCGGCAACAACCGTCACGGCGCGCGCGGGCCAGTTTTCGGGTGTGGCCAGCGCATTCATTGCCGCGTCAGCCGTTTGGGCGGCGGCGCGTTCGATAAAATTGGGGGCAAGGAGCGCGACGAGCGACGTCGCCCCCAGCGCCAAGACTGCTGCGCGTGACAGACTCAATTCCCTCTCCCTATTTATGTAAACGTTTACCGTTTTGTCGGTCAACGTTTACCGTCGATTCTCGACAGAAGTCAATAGAGGCGCTAAAGGGGAAGCGTGGGACGCGGCGGCAACGCCGCAAGGCGAGCTACCTGCTTGATCGGAGACGGAAATTTCGAAACGATCAACGATCGTCGATATTGCGCGGGTCGCCGGGGTCACCCCCAAGACGGTGTCGCGCGCCCTCAACGACGCCCCCCATGTCAGCGAAGCGGTACGCCGCAAGGTCAAGGAGGCCGCGGCCGCGCTCGACTATCATCCCAACCTCGCCGCGCAGAGCCTGATCGCGCGGCGATCGTACCTGATTGGTCTGACTTACGAACGCCCTAGCCCGAGCTATGTCGTCGAACTCCAGAATGGCGCGCTCGGCCGCCTTGAGAACGAGCGCTACCGTCTCGTCGTGCTTCCTTTCAATCACGTCGCGAGTCGGCCGGAAGAACTTGGCAAGCTGCTCCTGCGCGCCGGACTCGACGGGGTACTGCTGGCGCCGCCCGCCTGCGACCAGCCCGTGCTGCTCGACATGATCGAACGGCAAAGGCTTCCTTACGCCCGTATCACGCCGCACAGCGATCTTGATCGCGGGCTGGTCGTGGCGATGGACGAGGTCGCCGCCGGCCATACTGTTGCCGCGCATATGCTATCGCTCGGACACCGGCGCGTCGGCATCATCCTTGGCGATCCATCGCACGCCGCAAGCAGGGGGCGCCTGGAGGGCTATCGGCAGGCATTTGACGAAGCGGGGGTTGCGATCGACGATTCGCTCGTCGGCACGGGCGACTTCACCTACGACGTCGGTTACCGGGTCGCGCTGGAGCTCCTCGACCGCCCTGTCCGCCCCACCGCGATTCTTGCCCAGAACGACGACATGGCGGTCGCCGCGATTGCGGCGGCGCGCGACCTTGGCCTGTCCGTTCCGCAGGATCTCTCGGTCGCGGGCTTCGACAATTCGGAAGTGTCGCGAACCGCCTGGCCGCCGCTCACCACTGTCCATCAACCCGTACGCGAAATGGCATGGGACGCGGCAAACCGGCTCATTGCCATGCTCGACGGGGACGCCGATTCCGACGCGCCGCGACGACGCGACCATCTGCACGAATTGCTGGTTCGTGCTTCGACTGCCGCGCCGTCCTCCGCCGAATAATCAAAGTCCCGGTCCCGCCGCCAATCAATCCTGTGAAATCGGCGGGTTCGCAAATTCGATCAGTTCGCGCGCCTGTTCCGGAAACCACGACCCCGCTGGCGGCGCCGCAACGCCGCGTTCGGGATCCGCCGGACCACCGCGTCCGCGATGGCATTGTCCGTCGGATTCGCCAGGAATCTTGATCCACAGAAACGCATCGACATAGGGATTGCCGCTCTCCAATGTCGGTCGGCGACCCAATCCGCGGTCGGGCGGGTTGCACCAGACCTCGGCATCCGAATATTTTCCGGTCGGCGGGTGCCACGATCCCCTTCCGTTGCGGCTGGTATCGATCACCGCATGTTTTTGCGATGCGGGATCGCGCAGTAGCGCGGCCTTTTCGAACAATCGGTCAAATGCTGCGTCGGTCGCACGCCATGTCGTATGATCCTTGAAATCGGCAGGCGCATATTGGCTGGGACAGTCGCGCGGGTCGATGCCACCGCGCGTGAGAAGTGCGATGCAGTCGCTGACCCAGCGCGCATAAGGAACAACGCGCGCGTCGCTCTCAAAATTTGACACGTTGAGAAAGAAGCCCGCGGTGCTGGCAACGTCGGCTTTGATCAGCCGATTTGCAGCTTCGCCAGGCGCGAGCCAACTGCTGCCGGTTCCATCGAGATACACGCGCACATTGGGCAAGGCAGCGAGGATCGCGACCGCCCCGCGCAGTTGGTCGTATCGCGCATCGGAAGCCCGGCCGTCCTGTCCTTGGGGCTGGCAATGTTCGAGCGTTCCGTCGAGCGTCCGGTGCCAGGGAATAATGCCAAGGCCATCGGGTTCAAGAATGACGACGGCTTGGCGCTTGCCAATACCGGTGGCGAAACCCTTGACCCACGCAAGATAGGCAGCGCTATCGGACGCCCCCCCTGCCGAATAGAGCGCACAGTCGCGGAACGGAATGTTGTAAGCGACGAGGATGGGAGTCTGTCCAGTAGCAGTTGCGCGGTCAACGATGTCGCGAACCCTGGCTTCAACCATTTCGGGCGTGCCACCGGCGAACCATGACGCCGATGCGATACGCGACAATAGCATGGCGTCGTGCCGCGGCTGCCCCTCTAGCCGCGAGGCGGCCTGCGCCGTCGTGCTATCCGGGTCCACGAAAACGCCCATGCTGCGCGGCGCCTCACCCGACGCAGTTGTGCTTATGGATGCAAGCGATAAGGCGAGCCCGAGTGCAAAGCCTTTCATGAGTCCTCCAGAGCGGTGTTCGCAAAACGATCGAAACTGGCAACGACATTATCGCGTGAAACCAGACCGCACGACAAGCACGCAATTCCGCGACGGATCGCAGGTTAGCTCATGCTGGGCGATCGATATAATGTCTGTTCAGTCGGATAGGGTTCCGACGCCCGTGTCGCAACGATAACCAGTGCATCATTCCGATCACGCAACAGATTTCGCTTCGGGTCGGCCGTCAATATTCGACACGACGGACTCAGGCAAAATGCTGCTGATCAATGGCGACGGCATCGATGCGAACGTCACTGCCAAAAGTCTGACCCTTTTTCCAAGGCTGCGCGTCACCTGCTCCGTCTTGTGATTGTCGCCGGAACAACATCCGGCCCAGATCACAAGAGGAAACCGATGCGCAACACCTTGCTGGCTACCACCTGTCTGGCCGCCCTGCTTTCGACGACTGCCCAGGCGGAAACGACGATTACCACCGCGACAACCGCGCCAGTGCGGACGTCGACGATCAAGTCGGGCGCGCCCGACGATATCAAGATCACCTCGACGGGTTCGGTGAAGCCGACGACGGGCACTGCGGTCACCATCGACAGCAACCACAAGGTGATCAACGAAGGCACGATCGAAATCAGCAACGTCGATGGCGCGCGCGGCATCGTCGCCAACGCCGGGACGGTCGGATCGATCACCAACGCCGCGACCGGCAAGATCATCATCGACGAACCCTATGCGCCGACCGACATCGACAATGATGGCGACATCGATGGGCCGTTCGCCTTGGGCAGCAACCGCGTCGGTATCGCCACCGCGGGTGCCTTTACCGGCAATATCGTCAACAGCGGATCGATCGCGATCGAGGGTAATGATTCGGCGGGCATCCGCCTCGGCGGCCCCCTGACCGGCAACTTCACCAATGACGGGACGATCACTGTGCTGGGCGACCGCGCGCTCGGCGTCGGTTTACAGGATGTGACGGGCAATGTTCGCCTCGCCGGCACGATCACCGCCACCGGCCTCGACGCAACGGCGGCGCGACTGGCGGGCAACATCACCGGCGCGCTGGTGGTTCAGGGCAACCTGACCGCGACCGGCTATCGCTTTACGACGCCGCCCGCCGATCCGTCGAAGCTCGATGCGGACGATCTGCTGATCGGTGGCCCGGCGCTGTCCGTCGAAGGCAATGTGACCGGCGGTATCGTTCTTGCGGTTCCGCCCAAAGATTCGAGCACCACCGACAATGACGAGGATAAGGACGGCATCCCCGACGACAAGGAAGGCAGCGCGGCGGTGCGCTCCTTCGGGTCGGCGGCGGCTGTTCGCATCGGATCCGCCATGCAAAGCGTGACGATCGGTCCGGTTGCCGGAACCGGAACGGGCCTCGGCCTGATCATCGACGGCAGCGTGATCGGCAACGGTCTCTATGCCGGCAAGGACGGCAACGGGATGCAGATCGGTGGCCTGGGCGGCGCAGTGACTATCGCTGGCGGGATCGGCATCGGCGCGACCGGCAGCGTCTCGGCGCTGTCGAAAGATGTCGCGGCCACCGCAGTGCGGATCGGCAGCGGGGCGACGACGCCGGAACTGCGCAACGCAGGCAAGATCGAGGCGACCACCGCAGGCAATGTCGCGGGCTCGGTCGCCACGGCAGTGCTGGTTGAAGCAGGCGGCGATGTCGCGCTGATCCGCAACAGCGGCACGATCGCGGCGAAGACCGGCGGTGACAATGGCACGGCGCGCGCGATTGTCGACCTGTCGGGGAATGTCGATGTCGTGGAGAACAGCGGAACGATCAGCGCGACCGGTGCGCTGGCCAGCTCTGACCGAAACGTAGCGATCGATCTGTCCGCGCATGCAACTGGCGCGACGGTGAAGCAGACTGCGGTCGCATCGGGCGTCACCGCTCCGAGCATAATTGGCGACGTCCGCTTTGGCGGCGGCAACGATGTTTTCGACATCGCCGACGGTTCGGTGAAGGGAAACAGCTTTTTCGGTGCCGGCAACAACCGCCTCGCGCTGTCGGGTGACGCGACTTACGCGGGGACCGCGCGGTTCGGCACCGGTAGCGATACGATGACCCTTGCCGGAACCTCCAAATATACGGGAGCTGTCGATTTCGGCGGTGGCGCCGATACGCTGAACATCGGCGGCACGTCGATCTTTTCGGGTACGCTGGCGAATGCGCAAGGACTGGCCGTCTCGGTCAGCGGCGGGACGTTCGACGTGACCGGCGCGACAACGATTTCTTCGCTGGCGGTGACCGACAAGGGCGTGTTGGGCGTGCTGCTCGACACCGGCAGTACCGGCACGGCGCTGCAAGTCAGCGGGAACGCAAGTTTCGGCGCCGAATCGAAACTCGCACTCCGCCTTACCAGCATCGAGGACGCCGAAGGCCAGCATATCGTGTTGACCGCGGGTACGTTGACGGGCGCGAGCAACCTGACCGCGTCGCAGACGCTGCTACCCTTCTTGTACAAGGGCACGCTGACTTCGAACACCACGCAGCTTATCGTCGATGTATCGCGCAAAAGCACGACCGAACTCGGGCTCAACCGTTCCGAGGCCGGAGCGTTTGACGCGGTGCTCGACGCTGTCGTGGCCGATCAGAAGATCGAAGATGTGTTCCTGAGCATCGTCGACGGCGATCAGTTCCGCAACCAGCTCGGCCAGATGCTGCCCGAGCATGAGGGCGGTGTTTTCGAAACGGTCACGTCGGGCTCGCGCGCGCTCTCGCGCCACCTGCAGGATCCCAATGCACCGTTCCAGGACGAAGGCAAATGGGGCTATTGGGTCAACCAGGCGGTGTGGGGGACGTCAAAGAGCGTCGGCGACACCGCCAGCTATGACGTCAGCGGCTGGGGCATCGGGCTGGGTGCCGAGATCAAAAGCGACGCCGGCAACTTCGGCGGCTCGATCGCCTTTCTCAGCGGCAAGGACGGCAATGGCAGCAACGCCAATGAGGTCGCCACCAGCCAGTTCGAAGGCGCGCTGCACTGGCGGCTGCGCTCCAAGGGCTTCATGGCGAACGCTCGCGTATCGGGCGCGCCCATCAAGATGAAGGGAACTCGTATCTTCAGCGCCGAGGCGGGCGCCGATGACATCGAAAAGACGATGAAGGGGAAATGGGACGGCACCTTGTGGTCGGCTTCGGGTTCGCTTGCCTATGACGCCCATGCGGGCGGAATCACGATCCGCCCGATGGTCGCAGTCGACTATTTCAAGCTGACCGAGAAGGGCTATCAGGAAACCGGCGGCGGCGATGCGCTCGACTTGAAGGTCCTCGGCCGCGATAGCGATGAGCTGGCAGTCTCCGGCACCGTTGCGCTCGGCATGGATTTCGGCGGTCTCGACCAATATGACGGGTGGACGCGCTTCGAAATCGAAGGCGGTCGCCGCCAGATCGTCGGCGGCACGCTGGGCTCGACCACGGCGTCGTTCAAGGACGGTACGCCGTTCACCCTTACTCCTGAAGATCGCACGAGCGGCTGGGTCGGCCGTCTCCGTGGCATCGCTGGTAACTCGGCCTTTCAGGTCGCTGGCGAAATGTCCGCGGAGGAACAGCAAAACCACATCGGTTGGGCGTTCCGTGCGAGTCTGCGGGTCGGCCTCTAGCCCCCCGGCCGGCCCCGCGTGCAAGGGGGAGGCTCCCTCCCTACCCCCGCCTCCCCCTTGCTTAGACAGAAATGAACGAAGGCACCGATGTTTGCACTGCTTCTCCTCTCTTTCCCGGCGCCGCGGTTGCGCGGCGGGACACGGGCGCTATATGACGGCGGCATCAGGGGAACCTATGGCGCGCGCCGGGGCGGCGCTAACCGGCAGAAAATGGCGTTCCAGAGCAAGCAATTCATGACCAGTTCGCAAGACCGAACCGACGCCGTGCAAGGCATCGAAGGCGTATTACTCGCCAACCGGGATCGGATCGTCCGGTTTTTGCAAGTGCGCGGCGCGGGTGATGCTGCCGAGGATCTGTTTCAGGATTTGTGGATGCGGTTGACCGATCGCCCGATGGGTCCGGTTGCCGATCCCCTGCCCTATGTCATGCGCGCCGCGAACAATCTGATGCTCGACCGTTATCGCTCGGCGCGGCAGAGCGCGCTGCGCGATCAGGCGTGGGGTGAGACGGCGGCGGGTCACGAACCGTCGGCGGAGACCGCGCTGATCTCGCGCGAGCAGCTGCTGCTGGTCGAGGCGGCGATTACGGGTACCGGTGAACGCCCTGCCCGCATCTTTCGCCGGTTCCGCGTCGACGGAGCCAATCATCGCGATATAGCCAGCGAAATGGGGATCAGCCTGAGCACCGTCGAAGCCGATTTGCGCAAGGTATATGCGACGCTTGCCGCGCTACGGAGGCAGTTCGATGCGTCCTGAGATCAACCCCGCCGAAGCACGCGCCGTCGACTGGCTGATCCGCCAGCGCGACCCGGCGTTCGACGATTGGGACGGCTTTGCCGACTGGCTCGGCGAAGATCCCGAACATGCCGCGATCTATGATGCCATCGCGAGCCTCGATCAGGATCTCGACGCGCTGCCCCCGGTGGCCAAGCCCTTGCCAGCGGCAATGCCGACCGCGCCGCGCCGCACCTCGCGTCGCGGCTGGTTTGGCGGCGCTATAGCAGCAGCATTGGTCGCGGTTGTCGGCCTGTCGACGCTGAACCCATTCGGCAACGCCAACCGGATCGAGACGGCAGCGGGCGAACATCGCACGATCGAACTCGCCGACGGATCGCGGATCGATATCAACGGCGGCTCTGTGGTCGAAATCGACAAGGATCGCCCGCGCTTTGCCCGGCTGGAAGAAGGCGAAGCGATGTTCCATGTTGTCCACCGCGACGACGATCCTTTCGTGGTGGAAGCAGGCGGCGACCGCATTGTCGATCTGGGCACTGCGTTTAACGTCGTCCGGCGCGAGCGGCAGACATCGGTCGCGGTGTCGGAAGGCGTCGTTCTTTATAACCCCGATCGCGACAAGGTCCGTCTGGTCGCTGGCAAAGCAATTGAGGCCCGCGACGGCGATAGCCAAGCGCCGATCGTGCAGGATGTCGATGTCGCCAGTATCGGTGGCTGGCGCACCGGGCTGCTGGTTTATAACGGTGCCCCGCTAGCCGTCGTCGCCGAGGATCTGAAACGAACCGCCGGAATGGACGTCCGCATCGCGCCTGCTGCGGCCGACCTGTCGTTCCGCGGCGCGCTGATTATCGACAAGAACCGCAACCGCACCATTTCCGACCTTGCTGCCCTGTCAGGGACGAAGGCCCAGCGGCAGGGCGATGGCTGGATCCTGACCCGCTGAGCATGCACCGGCGCCTTTCCCTGGTCGCTGCCGCGACGCTGCTGAGCCTGCCCGTGCAGGCTTTGGCGGCCGAGGAGCGCGCGTTCGACGTGCCGAAAGGAAGCCTGTCGACCGCGCTGCCGGTGATCAGTCGGCAGGCCGGGGTCAGCATCAGCGTCGTCGACGCCAAATTGTGGCAGGCGCGGGTCAAACCGGTGCGCGGCCGGATGCGCGTCGAGCAAGCGATCCAGCGCCTGCTCAAAGGAACGGATGCCCGAGCTATCCGCGTCAGCGCCACCAGCTGGCGCATCGAACGCCGTGCCGTCGCACCGCGCGTCGCGCATCGCCCCGCCCCGCCGCCGCGACTGGTACCGCAGCCGCGCGCGCGCGAACCGTCGCACGATATGGTCGCCGCCGCGCAGGACGAGATCATCGTCACCGCGTCGAAGACCGACCTGCCCTATTCGCATTTTGCCGGCGTCGTCACCCAGCTGAGTGGCGGCGATTTGGCGTTTGGCGGCGAACGCGGGATGGAGTCGATCTTGTCGCGTACCGCGACGGTATCCTCGACCCATCTGGGCTCGGGGCGCAACAAGCTGTTCATCCGCGGCATCGCCGATTCCAGCTTCACCGGCCCGACGCAGTCGACCGTCGGCCAATATCTGGGCGACATCCGCCTCAGTTATAACGCGCCCGACCCCGACCTCCGGCTCTATGACGTCGATAATGTCGAAATCCTCGAAGGGCCGCAGGGTACGCTCTATGGCGCCGGGTCGCTCGGCGGCATCATTCGCGTCGTCCCGAAAGCCCCCGACCCGCGCGCGATGACGATACAGGCGATCGCAGGCGTATCGCTAACCCAGCATGGCGACCCCGGTGGCGACATCGCCGCGATCGCTAATCTGCCGGTCGGGGACAATGGCCATGCATTGCGGCTGGTCGGCTATATGCTGACCGACGGCGGCTATATCGACAACCCGCTGCGTGGCCAGAACGACGTCAATCGCGTCCACGTCCGCGGCGGCCGCGGCGCTTTTCGCTTCGACGCGGGCAATGATTGGACCGTCGATCTGGGCGGAGTCTATCAATCGATCAAGTCGAACGACGCCCAATATGCCGACAAGGCTGCCGATCCGCTGACCCGCAATTCGATGGTCGAGCAAAATGCGTCGGCGCGTTACGGGCTTGGCACAATTGTCGTCATGAAGGATTGGGACGGCCTGCATCTCCAGTCGTCAAACGCCTTTGTCGATCACCGGCTGTTCGAACGCTTCGACGCTAGCCTGCCGGATGCACAGTTGGGTGACGCGGGTGCGGTCACCGGCGCCGTGGATGTCGAGCGGCTGTTCGCGCCGGTCCAGATTACGCCACTCAGCGATGTTCCGCGCGTGCTCGATCAGCGCAACGCGACGCGCATGTTCGTCAGCGAAAATCGACTGTCACGCCCGTATCACGACGGTCTTGGCTGGGTGATCGGCGCGAGTTTCATCGACAATCGCGCCCGGCAGAAGCGCGAATATGGCTATGGTCCGCTGCGCGCGGTACTGCCCGGCGTCACCAACAAAATCACCGAAGTCACCGGCTATGCCGAGGCCACGGTTGAAGTGATGCCCGACCTGATCGCCGCGGGCGGCATCCGTTTGTCGCACGCGCGGCTTGGCGGCATGGCGGAAGGCGTGTCCTTCGCGCTCTCGCAAGCGGGCCGCGCGACTACCGCGTCGCGGAACGAAACCGATCTCCTGCCTTCCTTCTCGCTGCTCGCAACGCCGCTGCATAACCTGCGGCTCTATGCGCGTTATCAGGAGGGCTTTCGGCCCGGTGGCCTCGCGGTCGATGGCAATTTCGTGCGGCGGTTCCTGAATGATCAGGTGCGGACATGGGAAGCCGGGCTGCGCTTTGGCGACAAGGGGCAAAGCCTGTTCGATGCCAGCATCGCTGTGTCGCACAGTCGCTGGCGCAACATCCAGGCCGATTTCATCGACAGCACCGGCTTTCCGACCACCGCCAATATTGGCGATGGACGGATCACCAGCGTTTCAGGCGCGCTCGCGATGCGGCCGACCGAGGCGCTGACCTTTGAACTCGGCGCAGTCTACAATCACAGCCGCGTCGACGATCTGGCGCTCGAGATTCTGCCGGTATTCGCCGCCGCACCGGCGCGGCTGGGACGCATACCGAACGTCGCGAGCCACGCGGTGCGCGGGTCGGTCAATTATGCGACGGTCATCGGCGACGAGGATTTCCGCGTCAATGGCTGGGCCAATTATATCGGGCCGTCGCGGCTCGGCATCGGCCCGGTACTGGGCGAAAGCCAGGGCGACTATATCGACACCGGGCTGGCGATGCGCGTCGGCAACGACCGCCGCGGGCTGTCATTGACGCTGACGAACCTGTTCGATTCGCGCGGCAATCGCTTTTCGCTCGGCACCCCGTTTGTCGAGGGTAACGAGGGCTTTATGACGCCGCTGCGGCCAAGGACGCTGCGGATCGCGGTGGACGTGGCGTACTGAGCATCATTCCCTTCCCTTCTTCAGGGAGGGGCTAGGGGTGGGTCGCCGCAGGCGTTCTTTTGGGCCGCATACCCACCCCTGCTGCGACTAACGAGCAAGCTCGTAAGTCTCGCACCCCTCCCTCAAAGGGAGGGGCGAAGGTTCTTCAATCCGCCAGCACAATCCGTTCATAGCGGTCCATGTGATAATCATGGCTGCCGAACTGGCTCTCGATCATCGTTGCGCGCTTGAAATAATGGCCGATCGCCAATTCCTGCGTGATGCCGATGCCGCCGTGGGTCTGGATCGCGTTTTGGCCGACGAAATTGGCGCCGCGCGCGACCTTGGCCTTGGCGGCTGACACTGCGGCCATGCGCTCGTTCGCGGGTAGCCCCAGCTTCAGCACACCCATGATCGTCATCGAGCGCGCCTGTTCGACCTCCATGAACATATCGACCATGCGGTGCTGGAGTACCTGGAACTTCGCGATCGGTACCCCGAACTGCTTGCGCTGCTGGGTATATTCGAGCGTACCTTCGTGCAGTTTCTGCATCACGCCCGTCGCCTCGGCGCACACCGCGATGGTTGCTTCATCGACGATCTGCTCGATCAGCGGCAGGCCGGTGCCTTCGCCGCCGAGCAGCGCATCGCCGGGGATCGCGACATTTTCGAAATAGATTTCCGACGCGCGGCTGCCGTCGACGGTCGGATAATCGCGGCGAACGATCCCGGGCAGATTGGCGTCGATCAGGAACAGCGACACGCCCTCGCGGTCGCGCGTCGCGCCGCCCGTGCGCGCGGTCACGAGCAGGTGCGTTGCCCACGGTGCCGCATAAACAACGCCCTTGTGGCCGTTCAGCACATAGCCAGCGCCGTCCTTTTTTGCGGTGGTGCGCAAATTGGCAAGGTCGTAGCGGCCCTGTGGCTCGGCATAGGCAAAGGCGATGATCGCATTGCCCGCGATAATCTCGGGGATCATTGCGTCGGCTTGCGCGCCGCCGACGGCTTTCAGCGCGCCGCCGGCGATGACAACGGTCGGCAGATAGGGTTCGATCCCGATGACCTTGCCCAATTCCTCCATCACGATCGCATTTTCGAGCGCGCCGCCGCCAAGGCCGCCATGGTTCTCGTCAAAGGCTGCGCCCAGCATGCCGAGTTCCTGCGCCAGCGCGGCCCAGATCGCCGGATCGCGGCCGCTGTCCGAATTGATGAACTTCTGGCGCGTGTCGAAATCATATGTGTCGCTCAGGAAGCGCGACAGCGTGTCGCGGATCATGTCCTGCGTTTCGGTATAGGTGAAATCCATTTTACATCCCCGTCGCCCCCACGAAGGCGGGGGCCGCTATAGGTTTATACTGCGGCGCTGAGCCAGGTCGATTGCGGCCCCCGCCTGCGCGGGGGTGACGCGTGCCTCAGAGGCCGAGCACCATCTTTGCGATGATGTTGCGCTGAATCTCGTTCGATCCGCCGTAGATCGTCGTCTTGCGCATGTTGAAATAGGTCGGCGCGGCGCGGTGCGCGTAGTCGGGTCCGATCGGATGCTCGTTGTCGCCTTCGCCGAAACCGCGGAAATAGGGCGCGCCATAATGGCCGACCGCTTCCAGCGACAATTCGGTCAACCGCTGCTGAATCTCTGACCCCTTGATCTTGAGCAGGCTCGATTCTGGCCCCGGACCGCGGCCCGCATTGGCACCGGCCAGGCTGCGCAGCTCGGTGAATTCGAGCGCGGCAAGATCGACTTCCAGCTCGGCAACCTTGCGTTTGAAAAACGCGTTGGCGAGCAGCGGCTTGTCGCCGTCGACTTCGGTGCGGGCGATCGCCTTCACCTTCTCGATCCCGCGCTTCGACGCGGCGACACCCGCAATGCCGGTGCGCTCGTGCGCGAGAAGGAATTTGGCGCAGGTCCAGCCTTTATTCTCTTCATAAACGCGCTGCGACACGGGGACGCGGACATCCTCCAGCCACACCTCGTTCACCTCATGCTCGCCGCCCAAGGTGATGATCGGGCGCACGGTGATACCGGGCGACTTCATGTCGATGAGGAGGAAGGAAATCCCCTCCTGCTGCTTCGCGTCCTTGTCGGTGCGGACGAGGAAAAAGCCCCAGTCGGCGTGCTGGGCCAGCGTCGTCCAGGTCTTTTGCCCATTGACGATATAATCATCGCCGTCGCGGACCGCCGTCGTGCGGAGCGAGGCAAGGTCCGAACCCGAACCGGGCTCCGAATAGCCCTGACACCACCAATCCTCGCCCGACAGGATGCGCGGCAGGAAATGGGCTTTCTGCTCGGGCGTGCCAAAGGTGTAGATCACCGGGCCGACCATCGCGAGCCCGAAGGGCATCAGGCGAATACAATCGGCGCGCGCGGTTTCTTCCGACCAGATGAAGCGCTGCGTCGGCGTCCAGCCGGTGCCGCCATATTCGACCGGCCATGCCGGCGCGATCCAGCCCTTTTTGTGCAGGATCTTGTGCCAGACGAGGAAATCCTCCTTGGACATCTCTTCGCCCTCGTCCTGCTTTTCACGCAGCTCGGCGGGGTAATTTTCGGCGATGAAGTCGCGCACTTCCTGCTGGAAGGCGAGATCTTCGGGGCTGAATTCCATGTCCATGACGAATCTCCCATCGGATAATGGCACCCTTATAATGGGCGCTCACCTTTACGTAAACGGCAAGTTGTGACTTGCAACTTTCCTTCTCGCGATGATTGCGCGTAACATCTTCGCTTGTCCAGCACGCGCGACCGTCGCGGGCGGACAAATTGGGGGAAGGATAATGACAAAGGCAAAACGTGCCGTTCTGTGGGTTGCGGCGGTCATCGGTGTCGCCGTGCTAGCTGCATGGATGTTCCAGCGGCCGATCGGCCTGTGGCTGTTCGAACGCGCGGTCGAGCGCGCCGCGGCGCGCGATACGCTCAAGGATCTGCCCGATGGGTTGCACGTCGGTCTGTGCGGAACCGGCTCACCCTTGCCCAGCCGCGAGCGAGCTGCGTCCTGCACCGTCGTGATCGCGGGCAAGGCAATGTTTGTCGTCGATGCCGGTGAAGGCGCGGCGCGCAATATCGCGCAGATGGGCCTGCCCAATCGCCGCATCAAGGCGATGTTCCTGACCCATTTTCATTCGGATCATATCGACGGCATGGGACCGATGATGCTGCTCCGCTGGACCGCCAGCGGCAACAGCGCCCCCCTGCCCGTCCATGGGCCACCGGGCGTCGAGCGGGTTATTGCCGGGTTCAACGCCGCCTATGCGCTCGATAACGGCTATCGTACCGCGCATCACGGTCAGGCGATCACCCCGCCTGCCGCCGCGGGCGCCACCGCAATACCCTTTGCGATCCCCGCCGCGCCGACGGTCGTATATGACGCGGACGGCCTTCGCGTCACCGCCTTTGCTGTCGATCACCGGCCAGTGCAGCCGTCGGTCGGCTACCGATTCGACTATAAGGGACGCAGCGTCGTCGTCAGCGGCGATACGGCGCCGTCAAAAACACTGGAAGTGGCATCCAAAGGCGCCGACCTGCTGATCCACGAGGCGCTCAACCCTGCGATGGTCAAGACGCTCGCCGCCAATCTCGACACGGCGGGCCGCAAACAGACGGCACAGATAATGCGCGACATCCTCGACTATCATGCCAGCCCCGCACAGGCCGCCGACAGCGCGCGCGTCGCCGGGGTTCAGATGCTCGTCCTCAGCCATGTCGTGCCGTCGATGCCCTCCGCCTACCTCAACGCAGCGTTCCTCGACGGCGCCGAAGATCGTTTCGACGGGCCGATCATCGTCGGCGAGGATGGGCAATATTTCTCACTCCCCGCAGGCAGTAAGGCGATCGAACGCGGCAGCTGGTTTTAGATAGGTCGACGGGTGACCATCACCACGGCGCCGTCGCTGGCATAAGGTCCGCGCACTTCGGCGATCGTAAGCGTCACGTCGGTCGCGTCGCCATCCCGCGTGACGATCTGCGATGCCAGTCGTACCGGCTGCCCCGAGCGGAACAGTTCCTCCAGTCCTTCGGCGAAAGCCCCGCGATGACCGACGGCCAGCAACGCCGAAAAACGTACCCGCCGGATCGCTGCGGCATCGACCCCGAGCATTTCAAGCAGCGTATCATTCGCGGCCTCGACGGCTTCGCGAACCGAGATTCTGGCATGGCCAATATCGCCCTCTACCTCGACAGCGGCGAGCAGCGCTTGACGGGCGTCGTTAGCGGCAAAATCGTTCAGCGCGTCACTCACGTCTCGCAGGACTAATGCCCCACCGACCGGCGCGGGAACCAGGTCGACGCGCAGCCATTGGCGCGGGCGGAAGATGTCCGGCACTTCGCCCGAGAAACGCTCGCGATGATCGATCAGGCGGACGATATGTTGCGCCAGCAAACTGCCTTCGATCCGCGGCACAGCCGTCGTCAGTGGAGCGCCGATCAGATCGGCGCATGATCTCTCCAGCATGTCACAGACCGCGGGATTGGCGGCGAGGATCCGCCACTGCGGGTCGATCAGGATCACACCGTCGCGGATCGATTCAACCAGTCCGGCGAGCGATTGCTCCAGGCGGTTTGCCGTGTCAGCGACATCAGTAGGATCAGCATCGAGCCGACGATAATCGTCGAGCGAGATCAATACATGCGCGTCCTTGCCATGGTGCGTTACGACGACTGGCTCACGCGCCGATTGCAGGCGCCAGTTGGCAAAACCACGGATGAAATCCGCCGCCGATACCCGCTGTGGTTCCTGCACTGATGCCACCCTGACCTCCCGGAATATGGATGCCTTGTGGGCATATTGGGCCGTTTTTCTCAATAGTGGCCACGAAGTGCATCCGATCCGACGCCGTTCTGGGGATCAGACCAGTTTCGCCTTCCCGCAGCGCAGCGCGTTGACGCGGGCATCCGCCTGCCCGACATGCACCCCGAGCAGGCCGGTGATATCGGCAATCACCGTGTCGAGTACCGGCGCGGCGAGCGCGACGCTTTCGCCGACCGCGGTACGCAGCGCGTTGAGATTGAGCCCGATACCGAGCACATTGACCCGCAGGTCTATGCGATCCGACAGTGATTTTGCTGCGCCAGCGACCAAGCCACTGCTCGACACGGTCTTGACCTGTCCGTCGTCAATGTCGGGGCGTGAAAAGGCGACCTGCTTTTCATTGAGGTCCGACAGCACCAGTTCGGCCTCCGCATCGACGCTGGCAAGCGGCAGCTTCACCACGCGCGCCGATCGGGGATCGAGCGGGCGCTGCATGTTCTGAAAATCGGCGGCATCGACGGTGCCGATCGCCAGCATCGCGGGTGAGGTGACCACCGCAAGCGACACTGCCGCGCTGCTGTTCGGCCCGCAATCGATGTCGGCAATCCGCGCCGACGCGGACCCCAGCTCGGCGAGCACCGGAATGTGAACGCTCGCAAGCGGTGTCTGCACTTTGGCGTCAATTTTCAATCGCACCTGTGCGGTGCGCACGACCACCTGATTGGTATCGGTGACCGCGATCAATGGCGAATGCGCGGGCGGTTCGCCGATCAGCAGCGCGATGTCGATCCCCGACCCGCCGGGTAAGCTGCTCGCAACGGCCAGGTCGACCTGCCGATTGGCGCTGCTCAGCAGCAGCATCGCGCGCAGCAGGCTGAGCGCGTCGACCTTGACCGGATTGGCGGGATCGACGCGGATGCTTGACGAGCGCGGCCCCAGATCGATCGCTCGCGAAGGAAAGAGGCCGCGCGGCAGGGCGCGATCGGCAATATGTTCCAGCGCGCTCGCGGCTTGCCCCTCCGACGCACGCGCCAGCGCTGATACCACCTGCGGCATCGTCACCTGACTGTCGAGCGTCTGGCCAAAGGTGAGCACCTCGGCGTCGATTTCGGTTCGCAGCGCGTCCGAAAACGCCAGCAGATCTATGTCGGTGCTGGCCAGCGCGTTATAGTCCATCACCGACAGATTGATCTGGCTACCCGTCAACCCCGACAGCAGCGCGTTTGGCAGGCCGCCATTGACTGCCGCAACCCGCGAACCGAGCGAAAAGGCAGCATAGCCGCGCCGCGCGCCGGTGGCGGTGGCTTGGATGATGCTTTCGCTGCGGCCCGTCAAAAAGCGCCCGAAATAGAGAGGACGGTCGCGGGTCAGGACGATCCGCACGGCGTTGGCAGACGCGCCGCCCGCGGCAAATCGCTGTTCGGCTGCAATCGTTGCGTCCGGGGTGTAGGTACCGGTCGTCAGCGCCGCAATGCGGATGCCGCAATCGCAGTTCGCCGCGATGATTCGCTGCGCTGCGGCCTGCTCTTCGCCGGGTCGGCCCGCCGCCGCCATCGCCGCGGCATCGGCGATCCCCTGCAGTTTGCGGCGGTCGAGATAGAGCGAGCCGACATCGATTGCGAGCGCCGCAGCGCCGATCAGCATCGTCATGGCGAACGCCGTCGCGATGCTGATCGCCGCCCGGCGGTCACTGGAAATGGCGCGGAAGGTTTCCAGCAGGGCCATGATCAATCCACCGGCAATTCAAAGGTCGCGCGCGCGCGAATGACATGGGTGGGCGAAGGGATCAGCGATGAGCGCAGGAAGCCGTCCTCCGGCGCTGTAAAGGTCACCGCGACGGTAATCGCCTCGCTCGTTTCGGACACCGCCACGCTGTGCGCTCCGCTCACCGCTTGCAGGCTGCGCCCTACCGCTCGCGTGGCAACCGCCCGGCGGTCGGCCGCGTCGAGCCCGACGATGGCGGCGCGGGCGCCATCGTTCGCCGCCTGCTGGACGCTGTGCGCCAGCATGAAATACTGACCGTAAACAAGCACCCCCATCAACAGCGCGAGGAGCAGCGGCAGCACCAGCGCCATTTCGACAATAGCGGCACCGCGCTCTTCATCGACCAAAGGGCGTGCGGGTTTGCGGGCATTCCGCGGCAAGCGAAGGGAAGCTGTCATGCCGCGCAGAATGTGGTCGCCGGAGTAAAAACGGCGTCGAAAGAACCCGACGCCGTTTTTGCGCAATTTACTAATTTTTCCGGCGTCGCGCGAAACCGATATGCCAACGATTCCGGGCAACCCAACGCTTGGCTTACAAAATGCTAATCGCGCCCCAAGCTGGCGCTGCACAGAATATGTCTATTCAGCCGCCTCCAGCTTGTCCTGCGTTCGCAGGTCAAAGTCCGACGCATCATGCCGTTCGCGCAGCTGACTCGCCGGGTCGCCGGTCACCCGGTTGACCATCCGCCCGCGCTTCACCGCGGGACGGGTCGCAAGCTGATCAGTCCAGCGCTGGACGTTTTTATAGTCCTGCACCTGCAGGAACTCACCCGCATCATACACCAAACCCTTGGCGAGCGCGCCGTACCACGGCCAGATCGCCATGTCGGCGATCGTGTAGTCGGCGCCCGCGATATATTCGCTCTCCCCCAGCCGACGGTCGAGCACGTCCATCTGGCGCTTCACTTCCATGGCGTAGCGATTGATCGGATATTCCTGCTTGGTCGGCGCATAGGCATAGAAGTGGCCGAAGCCGCCGCCGAGGAAGGGGGCGCTGCCCATCTGCCACATCAGCCACGATAAAGTCTCGGCACGCTTCGCCGTCTCGGTCGGCAGGAACGCGCCGAACTTTTCGGCGAGATGGATCAGGATTGCGCCCGATTCGAACACGCGGATCGGCTCGGCACCGCTGCGATCGACCAGGACCGGAATCTTGCTGTTCGGATTGGCAGCGACATAGCCGCTGGAGAATTGATCGCCCTCGCCGATATTGATCAGCCACGCGTCATATTCGGCGCCGCTGTGTCCCGCCGCGAGCAATTCTTCGAGCATTACCGTTGCCTTCACCCCATTGGGCGTGCCGAGCGAATAGAGCTGGAGCGGATGCTGGCCGACCGGCAGATCCTTGTCGTGTGTCGGCCCCGCGATCGGG
This sequence comes from Alphaproteobacteria bacterium, assembly GCA_018823905.1. Classification (GTDB taxonomy): domain Bacteria; phylum Pseudomonadota; class Alphaproteobacteria; order Sphingomonadales; family Sphingomonadaceae; genus Sphingopyxis. The sequence continues at coordinate 21,441 of JAHJHL010000033.1, read as the reverse complement.
CGGTTGATATTGGCGAAACGCCCGCCGCTGTCCTTGTCCCAGGTCCAAACCTTCGGCGGCACATATTCGGCTTGATCGCTCATCTCGAGACTCCTGGGTTGTTTCGGGGGTTGAATTTCATACTGATCGGTATTTAAGGTGCCGATGGGCCGCCGTCCACCCCTCGCCCTTCAAATAATGCTTGCCGCGCGCAAAGCTGAAATCTCTGCGGCGCCGTAGCCGAGTTCGGTCAGGATCGCGTCGCTATGTTCGCCAACCTGTGGTGCGCGGTCGGACGCGACCTTCGCGCTCGCGGACAAGGTGATTGGCGCGCGAATGACCGGTACGCTGCTCGGAGTGCCGGGATAATCGGCGGGCTCGACCAGCCCCATCGCCGCGACCTGCGGCTGTGTTAGCGCCTCGCCCGCGCGCAGCACCGGAGCTGCGGGAACGCGCGCGGCGCCCAGCTCGGCGATGGCATCCGCGCTGCTGCGCTCGCTGCACCAAGTCTGCATGATGACGCTCAACGCTTCGCCATTGTCGCCGCGCAGGATGTCGCTGGCGTAGCGCGGGTCATCGATAAGCTCGGGGCGGCCGACCAGATTGGCCCAGCGGGCAAAGATGCCGCCGCCGACGATCTGGGTCACGATCCAACCGTCGCGCGTCCGGAAAATATCGGTCGGGCGGGAGCTATAGGCACGATTGCCGATCGGCTGGCGTTCGATGCCGTTGAGTGCATGATCGATCGCCAGTGCGTTCGAAAAAGCCAGCGCGGTGCCGAGCAGTGAACCCGAAACGCACTGCCCCCGCCCCGTCGTCCCACGCTCGCGCAGCGCCAGCATGACGCCGAATGCGGTGTGGAGCGCGGTACCGAAATCGACATAATTGACCTGCGCGCGGTTCGGCTGGTCGGGCGTCCCGGGCAGATGCACCGCGCCCGACATCGCCTGTCCGACCGCATCGAAGCCGACATTCTGCGCCAACGGTCCCTCGCTTCCGAACGCCGACGCGGTGGCCAGGATGATGCGCGGATTGATCGCCGATAGGCTGGCATAATCCAGCCCCAATTTGGTCAACGCGTCGTGCGGCAGGTTGGCGACAACGACGTCCGCGGTTGCGACCAGTCGCCGGACAATCTCACGACCCTCAGCGCTGCCCGGTTTCAAAGTCAGGCAGCGCTTGCCGCGGTTCATCTGCATGAACATCGCGCCCGATCCGTCGTCGGCGACCGGCACCGTATAGCGATCGTCATTGCCGCCCGGGGCTTCGATACGGATCACGTCGGCGCCATAATCGCCGAGCAACGCCGCGCAATAGGGTCCGGCGATATAGCGCCCGAAATCGAGGACTCGTATTCCTTTGAGCGGCACGCTTTGCTCTCCCCGTTATCTCCTTTGCTTTCGGCTAGCAGCCGCCTGTCGAGCGTGCCAGCGCCTTCGTCGAAACCTGTCGCTTGCATGTTCGTTACAGGGTCATATGGTCGGCACATAATTTCAAACGGGGATAATATCATGGCGCGCTTCGCTCTCGCCCTTGCGGCGACTTTGGCTTGTTCGACTTCGGTTTTTGCGCAGCAGGCGGCGCCAGCCCCCGCCGCGGATGCCAAGCCCGAGAAATGGGACGTCAACGCCCCGCCGGGTATGACCACGCGCAAGGTGCCGATCGCGGTCGACGAGGGTAGCTGGATGAACATCGATGTCGCGCCCGATGGCCGCACGATCGCCTTCGACTTGCTCGGCGACATTTACACGATGCCGATCGAAGGTGGCACCCCGACGCGCATCGCCGAGGGGCTGGCGTTCGAGCATCAGCCGCGCTTTTCGCCCGACGGCAAGCGCATCGCCTTCGTGTCCGACCGTGCGGGCGGCGACAATATCTGGCTGATGAACCGCGACGGCAGCGGCAAGGTGCAGGTGAGCAAGGAAGACTTCCGCCTGCTCAATCAGCCGAGCTGGAGCCCCGACGGGCAGTTCATCGTCGCCAAAAAGCATTTCACCACCGGTCGCTCGCTCGGTACCGGCGAAGTCTGGATGTATCATGTGTCGGGCGGTGCCGGGGTGCCGCTGGTCAAGAAGCCAAATGAACGCCACCAGAAGGAACTCGGCGAGCCGATCTTCGCTGCCGACGGCAAGAGCGTGTTCTACACGCGCAACGTCACCCCCGGCCCGATCTTTGAATATGCGCAGGACAGCAACACCGACCTGTTCCACATCGAACGCTATGATCTGCAGGATGCCAAGGTCAGCACCGCGGCGTCGGGCGCGGGCGGCGCGGTGCGCCCCACCCCCTCGCCCGACGGCAAGCGGCTTGCGTTTGTGCGCCGCGAGGCGACCCAATCGAAGCTGTACGTCAAAGACCTCGCCTCGGGCACCGAACGCAAAGTTTACGATGCACTCGATCAGGATGTGCAGGAAACCTGGGCGGTGACCGGCGTCTATCCGAATATGGCGTGGACCCCCGACAGCCGCGACATTCTTTTCTGGGCCGGGGGCAAGCTGCGCCGTGTGAGCGGTCAGGGCGGCGAAGCGCGCGTCATTCCGTTCAGCATCAACGACGATCGCGTGATCATCGACGCGACCCATCCCGCGGTCGAGGTCGCCCCCGACAGCTTCACGACGCAAATGCCGCGCTGGGCGGAAGTGTCGCCCGACGGGCGCAGTGTCGTGTTCGAAACGCTCGGCAAGCTCCACATCAAGCCCACCAGCGGCGGCACCGCGCGGCGACTGACTGCCGCCAAGGACGACGCGATGGAGGCGTGGCCGAGCTGGTCGCGCGATGGCAAGTCGCTCGTCTTTGTGCGCTGGACCGACACCGGCATGGGTGAAATTCACACCATCGGTGCGGGGGGCGGAGCATCGCGCAAGGTAACGAGCGTCCCCGGCCTCTATGCCGAACCGCGCTTCTCGCCCGACGGCAAGACGATCGTCTTCGAACGGCGCCGCGGCGGCGGCCTGACCTCGACGCGCTGGAGCGAAGATCCGGGCGTTTATCGTATCGCTGCGACCGGCGGCACCGCTGAGCGGGTCAGCGCTGACGGTGCCAAACCGCAATATGGCGCGACCAGCGACCGTATCTTCATGGTCACCGCAGGCGACGGCAAGAGCCACCTCGTCAGCACCGACCTCAGCGGGCAGGACAAGCGCACCCACGCCAATGGCGAACTGGTCAGCGACTATGAAATCTCGCCCGACGGACGCACGCTGGCCTTCCGCCAGAATTACGACGCCTATGTGACCCCGCTGATGCCCGGCGGGCAGGATATCGCACTTGGTACCAAGAGCGGCGCGCTGCCGGTCACGCGGGTCAGCGGCAGCGGCGCCGAATATATCCACTGGTCGGACGGCGGCCGCCGCCTCCACTGGAGCCGCGGGGCGACGCTGTTCAGCGCCGATCTCGCTAGCCTGTTCACCAACGCGCCAGCGGACGAGAAGGCACCGAAGTTTACGCCGCCGACCGATGGCGTCTCACTCGCGATGACACAGGCCGCGGCCAAGCGCCGTGGCACCGTCGTTATCACTGGCGCGCGGATCGTTACCATGGCCGGAGCGGACGGCGGCATCATTGATAACGGCGCGATCGTCATCGAGGGTGATCGCATCACTGCGGTCGGGCCGTTGGCATCGATCAGCGTTCCGGCAGGCGCGGTCACCGTCGATGCAACCGGCAAGACCATCGTCCCCGGCTTCGTAGATGCCCACGCGCACGGCAGCCACGGCGACGACGAACTGATCCCGCAGCAGAACTGGTCCGAAATCGTCAATCTGGCGATGGGGACGACAACCAGCCACAACCCGTCGTCGCGCGCCTCCGAAATCTTTGTTTCGTCCGAAATGCAGCGCGCCGGGCTGATCCTCGCGCCACGTATCTTTTCGACCGGCGAGATTATCTATGGTGCGAAAGCGGCGGGCGTTTATGCCGAGATCAACAGCTACGACGACGCGCTCGCCCATATTCGCCGCCTGAAGGCGCAGGGTGCGCACAGCGTGAAAAACTATAACCAGCCGCGCCGCGACCAGCGCCAGATGGTCGTCAAGGCGGCACAGGCCGAGGGCATGCTCGTCGTGCCCGAGGGTGGCTCGCTGTACACGATGGACGTGTCGCTGATCCAGGATGGCAATTCGACCGTCGAGCACAACATCCCGCTCCACACCTTCTACAAGGATCTGGTCCAGTTGTGGGGGCAGACGCGGGTCGATTACACCCCGACGCTGGTCGTCACCTACGGCGGCCCCGCGGGCGATCCTTATTGGCGCGCGCACACCAATGTGTGGGAGCACCCGATCCTGACCAAACATATCCCGCCGGCGCAGCTGGCCGCGAACAACAAGCGCCGCACGATCGCGCCCGAGGGCGATTATGTCGATGATGATTCGGCGCGTGAGGCGGGCAAGATCGCCGCGGCCGGCCGGATGGTGTCGATCGGCGCGCACGGCCAGCAATCGGGGCTCGGCGCGCATTGGGAAATCTGGTCGTTCGTGCGCGGCGGATGGAGCAATATCGATGCGCTGCGCGCTGCAACGATCATGCCTGCCACCTCGCTGGGCTATGGCAAGGATGTCGGGTCGCTCGAAGCGGGCAAACTCGCCGACCTTTTGATTCTCGACGCCGATCCGATGCAGGATATCCGCAACACCGAACGCATCCACCGCGTCATGCTCGGCGGACGTCTTTACGATCCGCTGACGATGAACGAGGTCGCGACGGGCAACCGCAAGCGCGCAGCCTATTGGTGGGAAGCAGAAAAGCCATAATCTGACGCCCGGTCCGTCGCTTTTGTGACTAGAGGGTTGCAAGCGCGGCGGACCGCCGCTAGGGGCGTCACCTCTCAGCGAGGAGAGTTGGCTGAGTGGTCGAAAGCGTCGCACTCGAAATGCGAAGTGCCGGCAACGGTACCGAGGGTTCGAATCCCTCACTCTCCTCCATTTTTACCCTGAACTGACCACCAGCGGGCAACCGCCCCGGCGTGACCGCCGGGACGGCTGGTAAACGCTAGATACTGATGCCGCGTAAAGACGGCGCGGTCAGCGATGCGACGATCGCACCGACGATCAGGAACAGCACGACCGCGACGATGATCACGACCACAGTATAGCCCAGCGCCTTGTCCTGCGGCACCTTCATCAGGATCGGTAGCCCCAGGTACAGCAGATAGAGGCTGTAGAGGCCGAGCAGTCCTAGGATCGCAAGCGCCGGGATCAGGCCGAATATTCCCGCCAGCCAGCCTGCCGTCGCCGAATAGGCCGCGACCTTCAGCGCCTGAACCTGGTTCTTTTGCCCACCGAAATTGGGCGCCAGCCCGTCGATCACCAGCGCGAGCGCAAAGGTTGTCGCCAGCGCCAGCCCATAGGATAATATCGCCGATACCAGTGCGGTGCCGATGGGCGGGTGGAAACTGATGCCAAAGGCGCCGTAACCGAAAACCTGGCCACCGATGAACTGAGCGATTGGCCCGATCGCGGCCAGCACCAGCACATAAGGCATATAAATCGACTGTGTGGTCGCGGGTTCCGAGTCGATCGCGACCCACGTCTCTTTGGGTTTGAGGATGATATTCTTGGCCCGCTCGATAATGCCCGATGCGGGGCTTGGCGGCGGCGTCGGGTTACTTGTCGGAATGTCGTTCATGCTATGCCTTTCCCTGTTGCAATCAACACGGCCCGCAATCCCACCCGGTACAACCGGCGGCCGAGCAGTTCGCTTACCACGGACTATGCCAACCTCTGTAACGCGCATCACAGCCGGGATTCGACCCACCGGCGGGCAACCGAGTGTAACAGGGTTGAAACAACAGGGAATAGCCATAGATTAGGCGGATGATTTCCGAATCCTCCCCCGAGCGTCCCGCGGCCGTCACCGCCCCGCTGATTGGCGCCGCCAGCTTTGCGCCGGGCGACATTGTGCGCCATCGCATGTTCGATTTTCGCGGCGTTGTGTTCGATATCGACCCGGTGTTCGCCAACAGCGACGAATGGTATGAGGCAATCCCGGAGGAAATCCGTCCGGCGAAAGAGCAGCCCTATTACCATCTGCTCGCCGAAAACGGCGATTCATCCTATATCGCTTATGTCAGCCAGCAAAATCTGGTGCCCGACGCCGAAGGCGGGCCGATCGATCACCCGCAGATCGAGGCGATGTTCGAGGGGCTCAACGACGGCCGCTACCGCGTCCGCGCCATTCATCGCCACTAAGCAAGCGGGTTCAGGCCTTCAGTTTCCAGCCCGACGCGAGCAGGCGATAGGTCAGCAATCCCAGCGCGATATTGACCCCGACCAGCACCAGGATCGCGGTCAGAATCGGGTTAGCGATCGTCGAATCCACCGTTCCGATGAAACCGTAGCGAAAGCCCATGATCGCATAATAGACGGGATTGCCATGCGCGACGGTCTGAAACCACGGCGCCAGCCGATCGACCGAGTAGAAAGTCCCGGAGAGCAGCGCGAGCGGCGTCACGACAAAGTTGGTCACCGCCGCCGCATGATCGAACTTCTCGGCCCAGACCGAGGTAATCAGGCCAAGGAAGCCGAGCATCGACGCGCCGAGCACGCCGAACACCACCACTGCCCACAGATGATTGGGCATCACGCTAACTCCCGGCCATAGGGACATTGCCAGCCACAGTGCCAGCCCGACCAGCAGTGCGCGGGTGATCGCGGCGCCGACCAGCGCGATGATCAGTTCGCCGACGGCCAGCGGCGGCATCAGATAATCGACGATCGTCCCCTGGATCTTGCCGACGAGCAGCGAAAAGCTGGCATTGGCAAAGCTGTTCTGCAGCATCGCCATCATGATCAGCCCCGGCGCGATGAAATCGGCAAAGGGAACGCCGATGACTTTCCGTCCCGCGCCGCCCAGTGCGACGGTGAAAATGACGAGGAATAGAAGAGTGGTGATCGCGGGTGCCCAGATTGTTTGCAGCTGCACCTTGAAAAACCGCCGCACCTCCTTGACATATAGCGCCTGCATGCCGGGCACATTGAGCGTCCGGATGTGCGGCACTCCCGGTTCCGCAAAGGGCGGGGTTGCCGCGAATTTGCTCGAGTCGGGTCGCGAAATTTGGGGCTGGTCGTTCATGGCGTTCTCGCCTATCGCCTCCCCGATCTTACCGCAAGCTGGGCAGTGGCGCCGGTCCGCAAGGATCGCATCGATAACCGCGACATAGCCCGCGGCGTGGAATGATAAGGAATAGAATATGTCTTGGACCGATGAGCGCATCGAAAGCCTGCGCACCATGTGGGAAAAAGGGCTGACCGCCAGCCAGATCGCCGACGAACTCGGCGGCGTCAGCCGCAATGCGGTGATCGGCAAGGCGCATCGCCTGGGCCTGAAATCGCGCCCGTCGCCGGTGAAAGCGACCGATAAGGTTAAGCCTGCCAAAGTCGCTGCTCCTGCTGCACCGAAACCGGTTGCCCCTGTAGCGGCCCCGCGCGCCGCAGCGCCCGCCGCGCCGCGTCCGGTCGCCCCTGCCCCGCCAAGGTCTGAAGCGCGCCCGACGGTCGACACGCCGACTGCCGACGGTTCGGTCGGTGAGCAGATTCCTAAGGCTGATCAGCCGCGTATCGTCTCGATCGGCCCCGGCGGCTTTATCCGTCAGGGACCGGGCGACCAGCAGGCGCCGATCCCGCCAGCGCCGCCGCGCCGTCTCGTCCCCGCCAAGCCGAGCCCGGAGATCGCCGACAAGACGACCCTGCTCGACCTCAACGACCGCATCTGCCGCTGGCCGATGGGGCATCCCGGCGAGCCCGACTTCCACTTCTGCGGTCAGGCCGTGAACCCTGGCTTTCCCTATTGCGTCGAGCATTGCGGCCGCGCCTATCAGGCGCAGCTGCCGCGTGGCACGCGCCGCCCGCCCCCGCCGCCGCCGTTCGGAGGGCCCCGAGTTCGTTAGGGCGCGTTCGGTGAAGCCGTTCGCGCAGGAGTTGGAGTTCGCGCGCGCGCTCGGCCTGCAAATGGTCGAGCGTGGCGACGGTCGCTGCACGATGGCGATCGACGTCAATCCGCAGCAGCATTTCAGCCCGCAAGGCGCCGCGCATGGCGGCGTTGCTTACTCGCTCGCCGACACCGCGATGGGCGGCGCGCTGACCAGCGTGCTCGATGCCGAACAATGGTGCGCGACGCTGGAAATCAAGTTCAACTATCATGTCCGCGTCGGCGAGGGTCGCCTGACCTGCGAGGCGGTGGTGCTCCACCGCCGCAAACGCGTCGCCAATATCGACGCCAAACTCTACCAGGACGGCCGTCTGGTCAGCAGCGCCAACGGAAATTTCGCGATCTTCGCGGCGCCCGGTACCAAATAAGCCGAAAGGCGCCAGATCCTTCGATCCGACGCCTTCCGATTTCTTCGTTTGTAAAAGTTTAGAAGCGGAAGCTGAGCGTCCCACGCACGCTATGGGTGCGGAAATGGTCGCTGCTGCGCTTCATGTCGGTCCCGCCACCATTGAGCAGGAACGGGTTGGTCGGCGGCGCGGTACCCGGGCCGACGTTGACGACAAAATCATCGTCCTTGATGTCGGTGTAGAGATACTCGAGGCCGACCGCGATGTTGTTGGTCACCATCACTTCGGCGCCGCCACCTGCGGTGTAGCCCCAACCGTTCGTCTTGCCGTTATCGGCAAAGCTGTTGGCACCGTTGCTCGTCGAGAAACGGTTGTCGAGGCGCGCATAGGCACCGCCACCGGTGACATAGAACAGGGCGCCACCACCGGGCGTGTAACCGGCGCGCAGGCGGGCATTGGCTTGATAATCGGCTTCACGGCTGAAGGTGTAGCTTGCAGGGGTCGTCGAGAAAGCCGTGACGCTGTCACGTGCTTCGCTGCGGCCACCTTCGATCACCGCGCCCAGAACAAAATTGCCCATGCGCTTGTCGAAACCCAGGCGACCGAAATATTCCGGACCGTCCTTATCGTTGCGACAGCCGATGTTGGCGCTGCTCGTTGCTGCACCGTTGCAAAAGCCCGGGGAGAAGGCGTTCGCGCCGCCGACGGTCGTAACCTGGTCGCCATAAGTGCCGTCGCGATCGGTATCGAAGATTACGCTTTCGCCGCGATCGCTGCCTTGCAGCGTACCACCGCCACCAATGCTGATGTAGGGACCGTCGAAGTCCTGCGACGGATCGCGATCTTGCGCAAACGCCGGAACAGCAACAGTGCTGGCCGCCAGAACGGCGAGGAGAGAGAGAGTTTTCATGTTTTACTCCGCTTTTTGAGTGACTTTTTAGTCTCCGGCCAAACACCCCCCAGATGGTCAAAGTTCCATCGACGCACAAAAACGCGATGAGCCGAGTGGCCTTCGCTCCGCATTCGCCCGCCAAAAACCGCGCTTGCCAGCCGCCTTTGCGGCCCCCTATAGCCATTGCATGAGTCACGATTTGTTCGATGCCGCGACGCCGGCCACCGAAAGCTATAATGCTTCGCAGATCGAGGTGCTGGAGGGACTGGAGCCCGTCCGGCGACGCCCCGGCATGTATATCGGCGGCACCGACGAACGCGCCCTGCACCACCTCGCCGCCGAAGTGATCGACAACAGCATGGACGAGGCGGTTGCGGGCCACGCAAATCGCATCGAAGTCACGCTCGATGCTGGCAACCGGCTGACCGTCACCGACAATGGCCGCGGCATACCGATCGACCCGCACCCGAAGTTCCCCGGCAAATCGGCGCTTGAGGTCATCATGACCACGCTCCATTCGGGTGGCAAGTTCGAGGGGAAGGCCTATGCGACCTCGGGCGGCCTGCATGGCGTCGGGATCAGCGTCGTCAACGCGCTGTCGATCGAAACCGAGATCGAGGTCGCGCGCAGCAAATTGCTCTATCGCCAGCGTTTCGCGCGGGGGGCCCCCATCGGCGGCCTCGAAGAGCTTGGCCCGACGCCCAACCGCCGTGGCACGAGCGTGTCGTTCATTCCCGATCCCGAAATCTTCGGCGATCACCAGCGATTCAAACCGCAGCGGCTTTACCGCATGGCGCGCTCGAAGGCCTATTTGTTCGCTGGCGTCGAAATCCGCTGGAAATGCGCGCCTGAGCTGATCGGTGACGACACACCCGCCGAGGCGACGTTCCAGTTCCCCGGCGGTCTCGCCGATCATCTGAAGGAACAGATCGGCACCCGCGAATGTGCGACCGCCGAGCCCTTCATCGGCCGCCAGGATTTTCCCGGCGATCAGGGCCGCGCCGAATGGGCGATCGCCTGGCCGTTATGGTCCGATGGATCGTATAGTTGGTATTGCAACACCATCCCCACCCCCGCCGGCGGGACGCACGAAGCGGGGCTGCGTTCGGCGCTGACCAAAGGGCTGCGCGGCTTTGGCGAGCTCATCGGGCAGAAAAAGGCCGCGCAAATCACCGCGGAGGATGTGTTCAACGGCGGCGAGATGATGCTGTCGGTGTTCATCCGCGATCCGCAGTTTCAGAGCCAAACCAAGGATCGGCTATCGAGCCCCGAAGCCACGCGCTTCGTCGAAAACGCGGTGCGCGACCATTTCGACCATTTCCTGTCGGACAATATGGATCGTGGGCGCGCATTGCTCGGGCTGATCCTTGACCGCATGGACGAGCGGCTAAAGCGTAAGGCCGAGCGGGAGGTGAAGCGCAAGACCGCGACCAGCGGCCGCAAGCTGCGCCTGCCCGGCAAGCTTACAGATTGTGCGAATGACGGCCCCGAAGGCACGGAATTGTTTATCGTCGAAGGCGACAGCGCCGGTGGCAGCGCCAAGCAGGCGCGCAACCGCAAAACGCAGGCGATCCTGCCGATCCGCGGCAAGATCCTGAACGTCGCGAGCGCCAGCAACGACAAGATCCGCGCCAACCAAGAAATCGCCGACCTCGCGCTCGCGCTCGGATGCGGGATGCGCAAGGATTGCGACGCCGACCGGCTGCGCTACGAAAAAATCGTGATTATGACCGATGCCGATGTCGACGGCGCGCACATCGCGACTTTGCTGATGACCTTTTTCTTCCAGGAAATGCCCGACATAGTGCGACGCGGGCATGTCTATCTGGCGCAACCGCCGCTCTATCGCATCACGTCGGGCAATACCTCGGTGTACGCTCGCGACGATGCGCATCGCGCCGAAATCGAAGCGACCCAGTTCAAGGGCAAGAAGGTTGATGTCGGACGCTTCAAAGGATTGGGAGAAATGAATCCTAACCAATTGAAAGAAACGACGATGGACCCCGCAACGCGCTCGATGCTGCGCGTTACCCTGCCGCAGGAATATGAGGAGCGGCATCTGGTCAAGGATCTGGTCGATCGGCTGATGGGCAAGCACCCCGAACATCGCTTCCAGTTCATCCAGGCGAACGCCGCGACGCTCGACGAGGCGGCGATCGACGCCTGACGAAAAAATTTCGCTCCTCCGTCAGAAAGTCACAGCCCGGCCGACTAAAAGGGCATGCGACACGAAAGATTGGAGAATGGGGTGGCCGAGGGGGATCAGGATCGGCTTTTTGCGGAAGCGATCGACCGCTTTGGCGGTGCGCTCGCCCGGCTCGCGCGCGGCTATGAAGCCGATGCCGAGTTGCGGCGCGATCTCGAACAGGAATTGCAGGTCGCGCTGTGGCAAAGTTTCGCCACCTTCGACGGCCGCTGCTCGCTCAGCACATGGGTCTGGCGCGTCGCACACAACCGCGCGACGTCGCACATGCTCGCCAACAAGCGTCACGCGCAGCGCGGCTGGTCGTCAATCGAGGACGTTGAGATCGCCGACGCCGACGCCACGCCCTTCGATCGTGCCGACAGCGAACGTGCCATGGCGTTGATCCTCGGGATCATCGACCGGCTCGACCCGCCCGACCGACAGATATTGCTCCTCTACCTCGAAGGCGTTGCTGCGGCTGAAATCGGCGTCGTGACGGGCGTCTCGTCCGATGCCGTCGCCACCAAGATTTACCGGTTCAAATCCATGCTGACGCGCCGCTTCGCCGGTGCCGGAGACGCCTTATGAACGATTTTTCGGACAATGGCTTGCGTGCGCTCTGGCGCGACAGCGAGGCCGCATTCGCGCCCCTCCCTATCGAAGAGGTCAAGCAACAGGCGGCGCGTTTCGGCGACGCGATCCAACGCCGCAATCGCCGCGAATATATCGCGACCGCGTTTGTCGTCATCGTTTTCGCCATTTACACCATCGTCTTCACAGAGCCGCTGGTCAGGTTCGGCAGCCTGCTGGTCATCGCCGGGGCGTTCGTCGTCGCCTGGCAACTCGCCCGCCGCACCTCGCGCCCCGATCCCGACGCAGAAGCGCAGGATATCAGCGGCTATTACCGGGCCCGACTGGTCCGCGAGGAACATATGCTCGCGCGCGTCGGACGCTGGTATCTCGCTCCCTTCATACCCGGCCTGCTGCTGTTCCTGCTCGGGCAGGCGAAGGCGAGCGGCATGGGCGGTTCACTCGTCTTCCTGTTGGTCGCCGGGCTTCAGGCGCTGGTGTTTGGCGGCGTATGGATACTCAATCGCCGCGCTGCGGCCATGCTTCGCGACCGGATCGACCGGATTGACCGGACGCGTCGCTTTGAAGGAGATACATGATGAACAAGATGCCGCTCGCCGCCCTCTGTGCGGCCATATTGTCGACGCCGCCCTCCGCCGCGCATGCCCTCCAGCCCCCCGAATTAGCCGACGCGGCCGATAGCGCCTTCGATCGCCGTGCGGAACAGCTTGTTGACGTGCTTGCCGGGGGTATCGCTTTCGCCGACTATTTCGATCCCAGCTTCCAGACCGCGGTCCCCGAAGCACAATTCCAGGCGATCACGGCCAGCCTCCTCGCGCAATATGGTCAGCCGCTGTCGATCGATAAGGCGACAACCGCCAACGGGCGCGCCGGGACCGTGTTGCTGCGTTTTGAAAAGGGCGTTGCGACGATCGCGCTTGAGGTCGGCCCCGGCACGGATGCGCGCGCCACTGGCCTGCGCATCACCAATTTCGAGGCCGCCAACGACAGTTTCGACAAGGTCGCCGCCGAACTCGCCGCGTTGCCGGGCCGGACCGGCTTTCTGGTTGCCGAGCTCGATGGCGGCGCGGTCAGGCCGCTCGCTGCCGCGCACGCCGACACGCAATTCGCCATCGGTTCGACCTTCAAACTCTATATTCTCGACGAACTGGCGGCCCAGGTCGCGGCGGGCAAGCGGCGGTGGTCGGATGTCGTCCCGCTATCGCATCAAAGCTTTTCATCCGCCGGCACCGGAAACTGGCCGAAAGACACGCCTGTGACCTTGCAGAGCCTTGCCAACTGGATGATCTCGGTCAGCGACAACAGCGCGACCGACACGCTCATCCACCTACTCGGCCGCGAAAAGATCGAAGCTCGGATGCGTGCAACCGGACATAGCGCTCCGTCGCGCAACATTCCCTTCCTCACCACCGTCGAGGCCTTCGCGCTCAAGGGTGACAATTTCGCCAATGAACGTACGGCCTTTGTGGCGGGCGACGATCAGGCGCAGCGCGCCCTCATCGACGCCAACGCCGACCGGCTGGTCATGTCCAACATCGACGGCGTCAGCTTTTCGGGCGGACCGCGGTTCATCGACAGCCTCGAATGGTTTGCCAGCCCCAACGATATCGCGCGCGCGATGATCGGCCTGCGGGCGCGCCGGTCGGACACCGCGATGGCGGCGATGGCGATCAACAATGGTGTGGGCGGCGCCGGACCGGCCGCACGCTGGTCCTATCTCGGCTACAAGGGCGGATCCGAACTCGGGGTCATATCGATGAGCTTGCTGGGACAGCGCAAAGCGGATGGCAAATGGTTCGTCGTGACCGCCAGCTGGAACAATCCCGACGCCGCGGTGCCGAGCGAAACGATGGTCGGGCTTGTTACAAGGCTGCTGGCGCTCGCGGCGAAATAATCAGGCGGTCAACGCCGCCACCAGCGCCTTGACCTTCGCCTGCCGCCATTGCGGCGTCGGGGCGACCAGCCAATAGCCGCGCTTCACCGCCACCGCGTCGCCGATCTGGCGCACGCGTCCGGACGCAATGTCAGCTTCGGCCAGCATCGCCGGGACGTTAGCGTGGCCCAGCCCATTGGCGGCCGCATCGATCGCCAGCCCGGCATCGCCCAGCCGTAGCGCAGGTTCGCCGTCGGCGACCGGGCAGCCCGGCCAAGCGATGCGCGTATCGCTGGCGCTGCCTGGACCGGTGACGGTCACCATTAGCGGCTCGGAAAGCGCCACGCCTTCATGGTCACCGACACCGTCGGACCAGAAAATCGCGAGGTCCAGATTGGCCTCGGTAAAGTCAATCCCGCCGTCGGCGGACACCAAAGTGAAGCGCACATCGGGCGCCTGCTGGCTGTAGCGTGCCAGCCGCGACGCCAGCCATTTGGCGGTGAGGTCACGCGGCGCGGCAGTCGTCAGCGACTGCGACGATTGCCCCGCCTGCATCGCGCGCACCGATTCTTCAAACTGGAGGAATCCCTGCCGCAAGGCGTCGAGCCCGGCTTCAGCCTCTCCCGTCAGTTCCAGCCCCTTGGGCGTCCGGCGGAACAGCACGACGCCCAGCATATCCTCCAGCGCACGAATCTGCTGCCCGACCGCCGCGGGAGTCACCGCCAGTTCGTCGGCGGCGCGCGTAAAGCTCAAATGCCGGGCCGCGGCGTCGAACACGCGCAAGGCGTTCAGCGGCAGATGGGTGCGCTTCATGCCGCGGTCGCAGGCGCCACGAGCGGGAAATGCGGGATCGCGATCAGCATCTCCGCCCCGTCGCCGAGTTCCATCGTGTAACTGCCGACCATCGATCCCTCGGGGGTCGGTAGCGGACAGCCCGAAACATAATCGTAGGCGCCGCCCGGTGCGATGAGCGGCTGTTCGCCGACGACCCCCTCGCCCTCGACTTCGCTGATCTGGCCGCGCCCGTCGCTGATCCGCCAGTGGCGGCTGATCAGCTGGACCGCGACGTCGCCATGATTCTCGACCCGGACATGATAGGCCCAGAACCAGCGCCCGAGCGCCGGATGCGACTGTTCGGGCAGATAGCTGACCGACACGCGCACGGTGACGGGGCCAGTCGTTTCGGCAAAGGGAAAGAAGGAGTCGATCATCACGCGGCCAAGGTCGCTCAAAGCCCGACCCTGGTCAATGCCTGGTCCAGATCGGCGATCAAATCGCGTGGATCTTCCAGCCCGATATTGATCCGCAGCATACCCTCGACCACCCCCATATCGGCGCGCGCTTCGGCGCTGACGCTATAGTGGGTGGTCGATGCGGGGTGGCAACACAGACTGCGCGAATCGCCGATATTGTTCGAAATATCGACCAGTTCGAGCGCGTTGAGCATTGCCATTGCCTGTTTACGATCTTCGAGGATGAACGAAAAGATTGGTCCGCACGCCTCCATCTGGCTCATGGCCAGATTATATTGCGGATGGCTCGCGAGTCCCGGGTGCAGCATCTTCGGCACGCGCTTTTCGACAAACTTGCCGACCGCCAATGCATTTTCCGACTGGCGCCGCGCGCGCAGATCAAGCGTTTCGAGGCCTTTCAGCACCACCCAGGCATTGAACGGCGACAGGTTCGGGCCGGTGTTGCGCTGAAACGGCAGCAGCACGTCGTTGATGAACGTCTCGGTCCCGCACACCGCACCCGCGAGGACGCGCCCCTGCCCTTCCATCAGCTTGGTCGCTGAATAGGCGACGACATCGGCGCCGAAATCGAGCGGGCGCTGGAGCACCGCAGTCGCAAACGCATTGTCGACCACTGATGTGATGCCATGTGCTTTGGCAATGCCGCAGACATGCTTCATATCGACGATGTCCATCGTCGGGTTGGCGGGGGTTTCAAAGAAGAACACCTTGGTGTTCGGCTGGATCGCGCGTTCCCAAGCGTCATTGTCGCGCCCGTCGATCACCGTCGTTTCGATCCCGAAACGCGGGCACAGCTGATCGACCAGCCAGCGGCACGATCCGAACGCAGCCTTCGCTGCAACGAGATGATCGCCCGCCGACAGCTGGCACAGCAACGCCGTGGTCATCGCCGCCATCCCGGTCGCCTGTGTCCGGCACGCCTCGGCGCCCTCCATCAGCGCGATGCGTTCTTCCAGCATGGCTACCGTCGGGTTCTGCAGCCGCGAATAGGTCATGCCCTGCGCTTCGCCCGCAAAACGCGCCGCGACCGTCTCGGCATCGTCATAGGTATAGCCCGACGTCAGAAACAGCGCTTCCGACGTCTCGCCATGCTCGCTACGCCAGGTACCGCCGCGCACCGCCTGCGTCGCGGGGTGCCAGTTGCGGGTGGTGTTGCGATCGAAACCTGTGGTTTTTTTCATCTTGTCTATCCGTTCAAAGCCGCAACGACCGCATCGCCCAGTGCCGCCGTACCCATATTCCCGCCCAGATCGGCGCCCCGGCACCCGTCGGCCAGCACCTGCGCGACCGCCGCCTCGATCCGCGCCGCGCTTGCTTCGTCGCCGCCCGAATGGCGGAGCAGCATTGCGAGCGAGAGGATCATCGCCAGCGGGTTGGCGACGCCCTGCCCGGCAATGTCGGGCGCGCTGCCGTGGATCGGCTCGTACAGCCCTTGCGTGCCTTCGCTGAGCGATGCCGACGCGAGCAGGCCGATCGACCCGACGCACATCGACGCCTGGTCGGACAAGATGTCGCCGAACAGATTGCCGGTGACGACGACGTCGAACTGGCCGGGGTTGCGAACCAGCTGCATCGCGGCATTATCGACATACATATGGCTGAGCGCGACGTCAGGATAGTCGGCCGCGACCTCGATCACCACGTCGCGCCACAGCTGCGACGTTTCCAGCACATTCGCCTTGTCAACCGAGCACAGCCGCTTGTTCCGTCCCTGCGCCGCACGGAACGCGACATGCGCGATGCGGCGCACTTCGCTCTCGCTATACGCCATGACGTCATAGCCTTGGCGCTGCCCATCGGCGGTCGTGCGCATGCCCTTTTCGCCGAAATAAACGTCGCCGTTGAGCTCGCGGACGATCAGCAGGTCGATCGCCGACGCGACTTCGGGGCGGAGCGCCGAGCTGTCCTCCAGCCCCGCAAACATCTTTGCAGGACGGAGGTTGGCAAACAGGCCGAGTGCGGCGCGCAGGCCCAGGATCGCCTGTTCGGGGCGCAAATGGCGCTCGACATTGTCGAAGCGCGGATCGCCGACGGCGCCGAACAGGATGGCATCCGCGGCTTTCGCCTTCGCCAGCGTCTCGGGCGGCAGCGGATGGCCGGTCGCGACATAGGCCGCGCCGCCAACCAGCGCACGATCAAGCGTCACGGGCAGCGCGAGCGCGGTCAGCACCTTCTCGGCTTCGACCATGATCTCCGGACCGATTCCGTCCCCGGCCAGCAACAGGATGTTCAACGCATCGCCCTTTCGTGTCTCGCCCGCCGCTTAGACAGCGGCGGCGCG
Source organism: Alphaproteobacteria bacterium (assembly GCA_018823905.1). Classification (GTDB taxonomy): domain Bacteria; phylum Pseudomonadota; class Alphaproteobacteria; order Sphingomonadales; family Sphingomonadaceae; genus Sphingopyxis. The sequence goes on along the minus strand of JAHJHL010000033.1, from coordinate 4,114 downwards.
TCACGCAACCGCCCTGCCCAGCCGATCGATCAATCGCGCGCGGACGCTAAGCAAATCGCGCGCGCGGCCATCGAGGAGATCGCGGTCGATGAAGTGACCGGTGATCGCCAGTCCGTCGAGAACATCGCCCAGCGACGGACCCGCATCGGCGCCGCGCAGGAAGGGCGGCAGGCGCAGCAGCCGTTCTTCATAACCAGCCGCCGCCGCGACACTGACTGCGCCACCCGACTTGCGGCTGACGAACGCCAGGTCGCTCGCCGCCCCGGTCACCACACATTCGTCGAGATCAAGCCCGAACCCGAGTTCTGCGAGCAGCAGCAGCTCGTAGCGCGCCAGCGCCGCTGCCCATTGCCGCGCCGACGATGCAACCCCGATCGCATCGAGCAATCCCGACAGCGCCGCATAGAGCGCCGGATAAGGCTGGCTTTCGGGCAGGATCGTCGCGGTGACGCTGGTCACCCAGTCAATCGCCGCCGCCGCCAGCGGCTCGGCGAGCAGCGGCGCACGGCTCGTCAGCAGCTCGGCGGTCGCACTCGCCAACTGCTCCTCGGTGCGCGCGCGCAGTTCGAGCGCGACCATATTGCCCGCGATCAAGATCGGGCGCAGCCGCGTCGACCGCCCGCCGCGCACATAACCCGCGACCAGCCCCGCCTCCTCGGTCAGCGCGCGAAGGATCGCCCCATGCTCGCCATGCGCGCGCACCGCGCAGACGATCGCCGGGGCGGTCAGGCTGGCCAAAGCACCAGCTGCGTCTGCGTCACCAGTGCGACTTCGGCGCCGTCTTTGGTCGCGATTCGCGTCTGCCACACCGACACCCGCTTGCCGATCTTCACCGGCGTCGCTTCGCCGACCAGCACCGATCCGACCGGCCCGGCGCCCAGAAAATTGGTCTTGCTCTCGATCGTCGTCGTGCCGCTGGCACCCTCGGGCAATGTCAGAAACGCCCCGACCGCGCCCAAGCAATCGGCAAAGGCCATGATCGCGCCGCCATGGACGATCCCGCCCGCGGTGCAGATGTCGGAGCGCACGGGGAGCTTGCCGGCGACGCGGTCTTTGCTGCCTTCTTCGATCGTTACGCCGAGCGTGGCGGCCAGCGGCATCAATGCGGCGAAATCCATAATTTTCCTCTCAAACCCGATACGCCCTCTCCTTCAGGGGAGGGCAGCGAGACTTACGAACTTGTTCGTTAGTCGCAGCGGGTGGGGTCCATCGGCCTTGCACGACGCCGACAGACCCCACCCCAACCCCTCCCCTGAAGGGGAGGGGCTAAATGCCCTCACCGCCCCGCATGATAGAAATCATGCACCGCCTGCGCCACCGCCGCGCTCACCCCTGGCGCCTTCTGCAAATCCTCCAAGCTCGCGCCGCGCACCGCGCGCGCGGTGCCGAAATGCATGAGCAGCGCCTTTTTGCGCGACGGGCCGATCCCAGGCACTTCGTCGAGCGGCGAGCTGCCCATCGCCTTGGCGCGCTTCGCCCGGTGCGCGCCGATCGCAAAGCGGTGCGCCTCGTCGCGCAGCCGCTGGATATAGAACAGCGCGGCATTGTTCGGCGGCAACGTGAACTCACGCCCGTCGGGCCAGTAGAAGGTCTCGCGCCCGGCGTTGCGATCCGGTCCCTTGGCGACGCCGACAAAGGGCAGATCGTCGATCCCCAACTCGGCGAACACCCCCGCAACCGCCGACACCTGCCCCTTGCCGCCATCGATCAGCACTAGGTCGGGCCATTCGCCCTTGGTCCGCTCGGGGTCTTCTTCGAGCGCGCGGGCAAAGCGGCGCTGGAAGACCTCGCGCATCATCGCAAAATCGTCGCCGGGCATCGTGTCGGCGCGTTTGATGTTGAATTTGCGGTACGCGCCCTTGATCCAGCCCTCCGGCCCTGCGACGACCATTGCGCCCAGCGCGTTGGTGCCCTGGATATGGCTGTTGTCGTAAATCTCGATCCTTTGCGGCGGGTTCTCCAGATCGAACAGCTCGGCGAGCTCGCGGCCTAGCTTGGCCTGCGAACTGCTCTCGGCGAGCCGCCGGTCGAGCTCTTCGCCGGCATTGCGCACCGCCTGCTCGAGCAGGCGACGGCGATTGCCGCGTTGCGGCACGCTGATCTCGACCTTGCGCTCGGCGACTTCGCCCAGCGCCTCGGCGAGCAGCTCCATCTCGGCGGGTTCGCGGTCGACGAGGATCGTCTTCGGCGGCGGTACGCCTTCGTAAAACTGCATCAGGAAGCTCGCCATCACTTCCGCTTCGGGTACCCCCGACACATGCGCCGGGAAAAAGCTGCGATGCCCCCAATTCTGGCCACCGCGGATGAAGAAGCCCGCGACACACAGCTGCCCGCCCTTGGCCGCGAGCGCAAACACATCGGCATCGCCCAACCCGTCGGCGTGAACCGACTGGCTGCTCTGGATGAAGGTCAGCGATTTCAGCCGGTCGCGCAGCACCGCCGCCTGCTCGAAATCCATCGCTTCGGCCGATTTGGTCATCGCATCGCCGAGGCGTTTCTGCACCGCCGTCGAGCGGCCCTCCAGAAAGTCCTGCGCATCGCTGACCAGCCCGGCATATTCCTCGGTCCCGATACGCCCGACGCACGGCGCTGAACAGCGCTTGATCTGGTACAACAGGCACGGCCGCGAACGGTTGGCGAAGAAGCTATCGGTGCAGCTGCGCAGCAGGAACGTCTTTTGCAGCGCGTTCAGCGTCTTGGTGACCGATCCGGCGCTCGCGAATGGCCCATAATAGCGCCCCTTAGCCCGCCGCGCGCCGCGGTGCTTTTGCACCCGCGGAAAAACATGGTCCATGCGCAGCAGGATGAAGGGGAAGCTTTTGTCGTCGCGCAGCAGCACATTATACGGCGGGCGATAGCGTTTGATCAGCTGCGCCTCGAGCAGCAGCGCCTCGGCCTCGCTCGTCGTCGTCACGATCTCCATCGCGCGCGTTTGCGACACCATGCGCTGCAACCGCTGCGGCAACCGGGCAACCTGTGTGTAGTTGGTCACCCGGTTCTTGAGCGCCCGCGCCTTGCCTACATAGAGCACGTCGCCGCGCGCATCGAGCATGCGATAGACGCCGGGCCGCGTCGGCAATTTGCGCACGACGCTGCGGATCGCTTCGGCGCCGCGCTCGAGGTCGGGCTTGTCATCCGCCTCACCACTGCCGCGGATAACGTAGGTCGCCTTCTCTTCGTTGAATCGGTCGGGAGCGTTCGGGCGAGCCATGATTTGCATGTAGGCGATGGCGATGCGAGCCGCCATAGTGTGCGAGGTAAAACAACATGGGAGGGGTCGCATGGACGTCAGAGGAAAATTGGCGCTGGTCACCGGCGGCAGCGACGGCATCGGGCGCGAGATCGCGCTGCAGTTGCAGGCGGCGGGCGCCGATGTGATCGTCACGGGGCGCTCGCCTGAGAAGTTGCAGGCGATGGCGGCGCTGGGGTTCGGAACGATCGCGGGCGATCTATCGACCGCGGCGGGAATCGACGCGGTGGCTGATGGGGTCGCGGGCAAGCCCTTGGCGTTGCTCGTCAACAATGCCGGGGTCGGCAGCGAATATGAGCTGGATGACGTCGCGACGCTCGATAGCGCGGCACGTTGCATCCGCACGAACCTCGATGCGCCAATCGCGCTGTGCACGCGCCTGCTCCCGACCTTACGCGCTCAGCCTGAGGCGGCGATCGTCAATGTGACGTCGGGCCTTGCCATTGCTCCGCGTGCGGGTGGCTCGATCTATTGCGCGACCAAGGCGGGGCTGCGCAGCTATACGCAAGCGATCCGTCACCTGCTTAAGGACAGCAATGTCCGGGTGATCGAGGCGCTGCCGCCCGTCGTCGAGACCAACATGACCGCGGGCCGCGGCGGCAAGAAGATGAGCGCGCACGACTGCGCCGCAGAAATCGTCCACGGCATCCGCACCGGCAAAAGCGAGGTCAACGCCGGGATGGTGAAGATGCTTCAGCTGGTCCACAGCATGTCGCCCGCGCTGGCGCGGCGGATCATGATCAAATTTTGAGGCGTGGTGGCGCTTGAAGATGTGCAGCGGTGAGCGTCGGCTTTGGGGTGGTGAGCGGACGAAGCCGATCCTCCCCGGAACGGGGAGGGGGACCAGCGAAGCTGGTGGAGGGG
>JAHJHL010000032.1 GCA_018823905.1 Alphaproteobacteria bacterium | reverse complement strand
GCTGGGTCTTTCAACGCTAGCGGCCCCCGCCTTCGCGGGGGCGACGTTATTTAACGAAAAGCGCAGAGCGCCGCCGAGCTGGTCGTGACCGTCAAGATCTCGGGGTCTTTGAGCGCGCGCACCTTGTGGAGAAACTGGTTCAACGACAACTCGCTCATCCTTTTGTCCTTCAGGCTCGACAGCGAACCCAGGCGGCGCAGCTGGAGCAGCGACAGCCGGTCGGCCATGCGTTCGGCCATGCACGCAGCGATCGATTGCGACAGTCCGGCGTTGACCAGCCCGGTGCGCAGCCGCGCTTCAGGGGTCGCACAGGCCGCCAGCGCGAGCAGCGACAACGACAGAACTGCAAGACGCATCAGCGATTATCTTCCATGAAATTCGGCAACCGCGCTCGACACCGCCTGCATCAGCGCCATGCGCGCCGGGATTGGCGACGTCGTGGTCCCCATGAAGACGACGATCGCATAGCGGGTGCCGTCGGGCGCGGTGGCGATGCCGATGTCGTTATAGCCCGCGGTCATCCCGCCTAGATTCTGCCCGGTCCCCGTTTTGTGGAGAAATTTCCAGCCGGGCGGCAGGCCGGCCTTTAACCGTTTCGGCCCGCTTTTGGTCCGGCTCATCACGTCGAGCAGATATTCGGTCGACTCGGGCGACAGCAATGTCCCGCGCGCCAGCCGGGTCAGCGCGCTGGCGACCGCGGTCGGGCTAGCGCCATCGATCGGGTTAGCCAGATAATTGTCCATCGCCGCGCGGCGTGTCGCGGGGGACAGCGCCGACCGCGCAGCCTCGAAATTGCGGCCGACCGAATAGCTTTGTTGCCAGCCCATTCCGGCGATCCCGCTTTGCAGCAGGCGCTCACCGGGGCCAAAGCGGATCGCGCCCAGGTCCTTTTTGGAAAGATAGGCGCGCACCGCACCCGGCCCGCCGACCGTGCGGAGCAGACTGTCGTTGGCGCTATTATCGCTTTGCGTGATCGCGGTTTCGATCAGCTGGCGCACGGTCATCGTGACCGACCCCTGCGCGCGGACGCGCGCGGCGAGCGGCTGATAAAATAGGGTCAGGTCTTCGGGGCCGATCCTTACCTGCTGATCGAGGCGAATGCGCCCCTGATCGACCGCATCGAGCGCGGTCAGCGACACCCACAGCTTCGACACGCTTTGTTGCGGGAACAGTTCGCCGCCGCGCTCGGCAATCGCCCATTCACCGTCGATCCGCTGCACCGCGATGCCGGTTTTTCCTGGAAAGGCGCGCCACAGGAAATGGATGCGCTCGCTGAGCCCAGCAGGGGGGCGGCGAAAGCCGGGATCGATGGGGCCGGCCGGGCGTGGCATCGTCGATCGTACTGGCTGGCCGATCGGGACGGTCACCGATCCCGCGGGTCGCGGTGCAACAGCGGGTCGCGGCGCAGCGGCCTGCGTCCGCGGCGTCGGAACGACCGCGGCGCTGCTGACGCAACCTGCAAGCACCGCCGCGCTCATTGTCATGGCGAGCAGCGGCCGGGCCGATAATTCAAACGTCATGAAAACCCCGCAACCTGCGACTTGTACAAAATCCCTCAGCCATCTGCTCTCGCACGTAGGTAAGGGGGACCAGCAGTTTGCGACGAATGATTCCTCCCGCGCGACGAGTGGGGGAACTGCGGGTTCGTCAGGGCGCCGGGGTCGCGCGCACCATCGCCGGGAACAGCCGCTTGAACGCCGCCAGCTTCGGCGCGTCCCAGCGGACGATATAGCCGTTTGACGGGTTGCGGCGCATGAAATCCTGATGATTGGCCTCGGCGCGATAAAAGCGCTTATAGCTCTCGACCGGCACGACGATCGGCCGCGCAAAAAACTTGCCCTTGCCAATCTGCGCCAGATAACTTGTCGCGACTTGGCGCTGCGTGGCGTCGAGCGGGACGATCGCGGCGCGATATTGTGATCCCACGTCCGGCCCCTGACGGTTCTTCAAAGTCGGATCGGCGACCACCGAAAACAGGACGCGGAGCAAAGTGCCGTAGCTGACCTGCGTCGGATCATAAACGATCCGCACCGCCTCGGCATGGCCCGACTTGCCGTCGTGGGTCAGCTCATATTTCGCGGTCGCGGCGCTGCCGCCATGATAGCCCGATTCGACCGAGATGACGCCCTTGACGTTGGCAAAGACGCCCTCGACCCCCCAGAAACAGCCGCCCGCAAGCACCGCGGTGGCGCGCTTCGCCTTGACCGCCGGATCAACGGCGGCAGCGGGAAGCTTGACGACGCTCTCGGCCTGCGCCGGAGCGCACTGCGCCACGATCGCCCCCGCGACGAGCGTCGCGATGATACGGCTGAACGGAGCGCGGCGGCCTGGCGTCACGCGGGGATCGGCAGCGCGGGCTGGTTGAGCACGATATAGGTCGCGCCAATCGCGAAACCGGCGAGCATCGACAAAAACCAGTCGGAGCGGAAAAGATTGAGCATGGGGAGCCTCTTTTTTCATCTATTATGGTTCGCGGCCAAAACCGCTTTGGTTACACCGACGATATGGCGCGCCCCGACCAACCGTGCAGTGATGTCCATCACCCTAAACAGGATGGCTTACTATCCGGTGAACCGGGCGCTTAACCGCCGTTCATGTTCAGATAGGTTCCGTCCCCGGCATTTCAAGACCGGTCGGTACATAATTCCTGTGCGAGGGGCGAGCGGCGCTTTAGCGGAGCGCCGCACACGCCTGCTGGATGCGCACGCAGGCTTCCTTCAGCACCGCCTCCGACGTTGCATAGGAAACGCGGAAGGCGGGCGACAGCCCAAAGGCCGCACCATGCACCGCCGCGACTTTGGCGCTATCGAGGAAATAATCGATCAGCTTCTCGTCGCTGTCGATCAACAGGCCGTCGGGGGTCTTCTTGCCCATGCAGCCGCTGGCGTCGGGATAGACATAGAAAGCGCCATCGGGCGTCGGGCAGCTGAGCCCGGGCGCATCGTTGAGCATCGCGACCACCATGTCGCGGCGTTTTTTGAACGCCGCGTTGCGATCGTCGAGGAACTGTTGCGGCCCGCCGAGTGCGGCGGCGGCGGCGGCCTGCGCGATCGAACAGGGGTTCGAGGTCGATTGCGACTGCAGCTTGCCCATCGCTTTGATAATCCACGCCGGGCCGCCGGCATAGCCGATACGCCAGCCCGTCATCGCATAGGCCTTCGAACAGCCGTTCACGGTCAGGATGCGGTCGGCCAGATCGGGGCAGCGCTGTGCCAGCGTCGTGAACGCGAAATCGGCGTACCAGACATGCTCATACATATCGTCGACCATCACCATCACATGCGGGTGGCGGCGGATGACCTCGCCCAGCGCGTCGAGTTCCTCACCCGAATAGGCGGCGCCCGACGGATTCGACGGCGAGTTGAACATCACCCAGCGCGTCTTTGCGGTGATCGCGGCATCAAGCTGCGCCGGGGTGATCTTGTAATTCTGCGCCGCAGTGCCCTCGATAATCACCGGCGTGCCGCCGGCGAAGGCGACGATGTCGGGATAGCTCACCCAATAGGGCGCCGGGATGATCACCTCGTCGCCTTTGTCGACCGTCGCGACCAAAGCGTTGAACAAGGTATGCTTGCCGCCGACATTGACCGTGATCTGGTCGAGTCCGAAATCGAGCCCGTTGTCGCGGCGGAACTTGCCGCGGATCGCTTCTTTCAGCGCCACCGTGCCATCAACCAACGTATATTTGGTCTGGCCGTTGCGGATCGCCTCGATCGCCGCTTCCTTGACGAAGTCGGGGGTGTCGAAATCGGGCTCGCCCGCGCTCAGCCCGATCACATCGACGCCCGCGGCTTTCAGCGCCGATACGCGCGCAGTCATCGCGAGCGTGGCAGAGGGCTGGATGCGGTTGAGGGCGGCGGAGATATGCGGCTTCAGCGACATGGGACTTCTTTCCGTGGCTTGCGCGGACAGACGGCGATTTGACAGGAAATTGCGCGGGGCCGCGCCTAAAGCCTCCGTCCGATATTCGCAAGCGTAGCGTGGGATAAATTACCTATGCACCACGCAGGTCAGGCTATCCCGTTGCCGTAGCGTCCACCAGCCGCGCCGGGATCAGCCCACGCAGCGAATTGCCGATGAAGAAACCGTCCGCCAGATCGGCGAGCCGCAGATGCGATTCGACCGCGCGCCCTTTGTCGATCAGCTCGGCGCGCAGCACCCCGGGCAGCAGCCCCAGCGCGAGCGGCGGGGTCAGCAGCTGGCCGTCGCGTTCGACAAAGATGTTGCTCCAGCTGCCCTCGGTGACAAAGCCCGGCTCGTCGACGAACACCACCTCGGCCGCGCCGCTGTCCAACCGCGCCATATCATAGGCAGCGCGCTGGCTGGTCTTGTGCGTCAGGCGAAAATCGTCGGCGGCCATCGGCGCGGGGCGCACTGCGACCGGAACCGGCAGCTCGGCAAGCCGCGGCATCGGCGACACCTCAACCGCCAGCGCGCCCGACGGCGCAAGCCGCATCCGCACCCGCGCCGCGCTGCGCAGGCGAAAGGTCGCCGATTGCAGGCTGTTGCGTGCGCCATGGCGATCGAAGGTAAAGCCGAGGGTTTCGGCGCTCGCCTTCATCCGCGCCAAATGCCCCTCCAGCCGCTGGACCCCCTCGACGGGATCAAAGAACATGGTCTCGATCAAATCGAAACGCGCCCCCGCTGCGCCCACAAACTCCCCCTTCGCCAGACATTCGCGCCACTCGTCAGCCGGCTGGCTGTCGGCGACAATTCCCGAACCCAATCCGAGCGTGGCGCGATTTGCGCCGCCTTGCAAGCCGCCCGCGCGCGGAAACACCAAAGTTCGGATTGCGACATTGAACGCTGCGTCGCCCCCGGGTTCGATGAAACCGATCGATCCGGTGTAAAGCCCGCGCGCATCGCGTTCCAGTTCGTCGATGATCTCCATCGCGCGCACCTTGGGCGCGCCGGTGATCGAGCCGCAGGGAAAGGCTGCGCGCAGCACATCGACCGCACCGACGCCGTCGGGTAGGCGCGCGCTGACGTCGGAGACGAGCTGGTGGATCGTCGGAAAACTCTCGACGCGGAACAGGTCGGGCACCGCGACCGATCCCGGCACCGCAACGCGCGACAGATCGTTGCGGATCAGATCAACGATCATCAGATTTTCGGCGCGCTGCTTGGGGTCGTCGGCAAGGCCGCGCGCCACCGCCGCGTCGGCTTCGCTATCGGCCAGCCGCGCCGCGGTGCCTTTCATCGGTCGCGCCATCACCTGCCCGTCGCGCAATGCGAAGAACAGTTCGGGCGAGTGCGACACGATCGCCTGTTCGCCGGTCCAGATCACTCCGCCATAGCCCGCACGCGCCGTCTGGCGCAGGCGTGCGTGGATCGCCAGCGGATTGCCGAGCACCGGCACCTCGGCGCGAAAGGTCAGGTTCGCCTGATAAATGTCGCCGGCGGCGATATAAGCGAGCACCGCCTCGACCGACGCGAGATAATCGGCGCGCGACACCCGCGGCGTCACCGCGCCGATCCACGCGCTTGCCGGATCGGGCAGCAGCTTCGGCACCGCGTCAGCATCGATCCGCTCGACAATCTCGAACAAGCCGAACCAAGCGAGCGGCACATCGCTCACGCCATCACCCGCGGGTCCACGCCAAGCGGTGGTCAGCCCCTGCCCGGCCTCATAGGCCAGATACCCGGCAGCATAGAGGCCGCGCGCCCGCGCCGTCTCGATCACGTCGAGCAAAGCGGGTATTTCGCTCGCGCTGGTCGCCGACAAGATTTCGACGGGATTGCTGAACAGCCGCGCGGGGACCGCGCCCTTGATCCGCGCGTCGTCGAGCAGGACAAAAGCAGGCGCGCTAGCGGTCGGCCGGGGAATGCTAAGCCTGTCCGCCATCGGTGCCCCGACCATCGTTGATATGCGCGATGGGCTCAGCGCTCCCGCCGCATGCGGAACGCCCGTTGTCCCTCGATCTTGGCGAAATAGCTGCCCATTGCGGCAGCCTTGATGTTGATCTTTTGCCCCGCACGCGGTTCGCGAACCGTCCCCACGCCGTCGATCTGCACCCACACCGCACCGCCTTCGACGGTGAGGCGGTATTTGCCCGCCTTGTCCATCGAAACCGACTCGATCGTCGTGTCGATCGCGGTGACTTTATCCTCTTTGTCGCCATCGTCGTCGCCGCCGAACAGGCCGCCCAGATTGGGTAGCGAAAAACCGAACAGCCCGCGCCGCGCTTTTTTCATCGTCGCGCGATCGGCAAAGGTGATTTCGCGCGCGGCATCGGCGGTCGACAGCTCGCCGACCTCGCGGTCGAAACAGGCCAGACGCGCCGCCGCGTCGGCGATGTCGCGGCAGGCATAAAGTTCCTGGATCTGCGACGGGCGTACCGGCGCATCCTTGTCCTTCGCCGCTGCCGGCACGGCAACAACGCAGGCAAGAAGGGCAAGCGGGACGGCGACGCGCGATGACAGCTGCAACATGGCAAAAACCCCTGGCGAGAAAGATGGCCCTGCCTAGCGGCGGCAGTCGCGCGCCGCAAGCGCGCCCGGTTGCGATGTGGGCTTACTGACCCTAGTGTCAGGAAGCCGCACCTGCACTAAAGGAACAAGCCACCGCGATGGACAGCGAATTTTCCTGGTCGACCGATTATCAGCACCCAACGGCCTGGGACCAGTCCTTCGCGCCGCTTTCGCTCCCCGACATGCTCGCCGCTAGCGTTGCGCGAAAAGGCGATGCGGAAATGCTAGACTTCATGGGCCGCCGTTTCACCTACGCCGAAGTCGCCAACGGCGCTGCGCGCGTGGCACGCGGCCTCCAGCAGCTGGGCATGGGCAAGGGCAGCCGCGTTGGCCTGTTCCTCCCCAACGTCCCGCACTATGTCGCGGCCTATTATGGCGCGCTGTCGATCGGCGCGACGGTGGTCAATTTCTCGCCGCTTTATACCGCCCGCGAACTGGAAGAGCAGGTCGAGGATTCGGGCACCGACACACTGTTCACCGTCAGCGCCGCGGCGCTGCTGCCCACCGCGCTCAAGGTACTCGACGGTTCGAGCCTCCAGCGACTCGTGGTCGGTTCGGTCGCGGGCGGTCTGGCCTGCCACAAGGCGCTGCTCTATCGCCTGTTCAAGCGCGCCGACATCGCGCCGCTGCCTGACGATCCGCGCGTCATCCGCTTTTCGGCGCTGATCGCCAATGACGGCCGCCCCGAAGCCGTCGCGATCGATCCCGAAACCGACGTCGCGCTGATCCAGTACACTGGCGGCACCACCGGCACCCCCAAGGGCGCCAAGCTGACCCACCAGAACCTCACCGCCAACGCGCGGCAGGTGAACGCCATCGACCCCGACCATGACGCCGACGATCGCATCCTCGGCGTGCTCCCCTTCTTTCACGTCTTCGCCAACACCTGCGTGCTCAACCGCACCATCCTCAACGGCGGCTCGATCACGATGCTGCCGCGCTTCGATGCGAAGCAGGCGCTGGCGGCGATCACCCGCACCAGGACGACCGCGCTGCCCGGGGTGCCGACGATGTATCAGGCGCTGCTCGACCATCCCGATCTGGCGAAGACCGATTTCTCTTCGCTGCGTATCTGCATTTCAGGCGGCGCGCCGATGCCCGCCGAGTTGCGCGAGAAATTCACCGCCGCGACCGGCGCTTCGCTGGTCGAAGGCTATGGCCTGACCGAAAGCTCCGGCGTCGTCGCGACGAACCCTTACGACGGCCCGGTGCGCCCCGGCACGATCGGCCAGCCGCTCCCCGCCACCCACATCCGCCTGCTCGACAAGGAAGACCCGACCAAGGCCGCCCCCGCGGGCGAACCCGGCGAACTCGCAGTCAAGGGGCCACAGATCATGCAAGGCTATTGGAACCGCCCCGACGCCGATCTCGACAGCTTCACCGCCGACGGCTGGCTGCGTACCGGCGACGTCGCGGTGGTCGAGGACGGCGGCTATATCCGCATCGTCGACCGGCTGAAGGACATGATCGCGGTCGGCGGCTTCAAAGTCTATCCCAGCGTCATCGAGTCGCATCTCTATGAGCACCCCGCGGTCAAGGAAGCGATCGTGCTTGGCGTTCCCGACGCCTATCGCGGCGAAGCGCCGAAGGCGTTCGTGACGCTGGAGGAAGGCTTCGAGATTTCCGGCGAAGCGCTCGCCGCCTGGCTCAACCCCCAACTCGGGAAGCACGAACGGGTCAATGCGGTCGAAGTGCGGCTCAACCTGCCGAAGACGATGATCGGCAAACTCGACCGCAAGGCTTTGCGCGCAGAGGATGGCTGATCCAATCCCTTGTCATTTCGGGGAAGGGCTGAATGACGGATATCAGCAATGAGACGTTGTAACCTCTGTCATGTTATGCCATATCCAGCCCTGCAATTGCCCCAACGGAGAATCGGGTGACCCAAGTCGCCAGCCCTGCCCCTGTATCGACGCGCTTCGGCGCGCTGGTTCGGGCTGCGCGCGATGCACGGCCGCTGACGTCGCTCAGTGGCGACCAACTGGCGATGGGCCTGTCGGGGCTGTGCCTCGTCCATTGCCTCGCGACGACGGTCTTTTTCGCGTCGATCGCTTCGATCGGCGGGGTGTTTCTCGAAAACCACCTGTTCCACGAAATCGGCCTGATCGTCGCGATCGGCTTTGCGCTGATCACCCTCGTCTCGGGCGTGCTCAGCCACGGTTATATGATGCCGTTCGGCGTCGGCAGTTTCGGCCTGGGCATGATGGCCGGCGCGCTGTCGCGGCCGCATGACGGCAGCGAGGTGCTGGCCACCATGGTCGGCGTCGCGGTTGTCGCCTTGGCCCACGACCTCAACCGCCGCGCGCGGCACTAAAGACGCCACTGATCCCGGCGCTGGAATGGACCGGTCCACAACTTGCGGACACCCCCTAAACAGCCTACATTCTTGCCAAGAGCTGGCGCGAACCACCGCGCGGCACAAGGAAACGCTCATGGGCAAGCATGACCATCCGCACGTCGAGGCCAGCGGCGCTTCGCTCGCCAAAGCGGCGCAGACCGCGCTCGAGGGCGCGGGCGAAGCGTGGACCGACATGCGCGCACAGATTTTCGACGCCGTCGCCGAAATCGGCAAGCCCGCCAGCGCATATGAAATCGCTGATATGGTGTCAAAGGCGCGCGGCAAGCGCGTCGCGCCGAACAGCGTCTATCGTATCCTCGACCTGTTCGTCGCTAACAACCTGGTGCGCCGCGTCGAAAGCGCCAATGCCTTCGTCGCCAACAGCCACCCCGGCTGCCTGCACGACTGCATTTTCCTGATCTGCGATACGTGCGGCAGCGCGGTGCATGTCGACGACGACAAGCTCTCGACCGGCGTTCGCGCCGCCGCCAACGCCACCGGCTTCGCCGCCGAGCGCCCGGTGATCGAAGTGCGCGGAAAATGCGCCGAGTGCCAATAAGGTGAGCGAGCGCGCTCCGCCGGACCGCTAGAAAATGGTCGGGGGGCCGCAACATTGGATCGAAGCGCAGCACGAGCGCCCGTCGGCACCGACGCGCTGTTGGGTCGCCACTTTGCTGTTCGGCATCGCGGTGGTGCTGTTCGGCGTCTATCTTGGGCAAGTCTTCCCGCAAACCGGGCATGACATTGCCCCCGGCTATGGCCCGCCCGTCCTCGCCTTCGAATTTGTCGGCGGCCAAGCCGATCTCGAAGCGATCTTTGGTTTCTTCACCGATCCGCAGCAGGTGACGCGCCTCGCCGCGATGCGCGCCGGTAACGAGCAGGATTATCTCTATATGCTGCTCTACGCGGGTTTCCTCGCCAGCGGCTGTCTCGCCCTGTGGCGCGAGCTTCGCCTGCGCCCGCTGCTCGCCGCAGCGGCGCTCCCGGTCGCCGCGGCGCTGTGCGATGCGTATGAAAACTGGCTGCTTTTCGACATCCAGGCCGCCTTCACCGCCGGCGACTATTCGCCCGCGATGGCCAGCCTGCCCTATCCCGTCGCGGCAAAGTTCCTGCTGCTGGCGGCGACCAACGTCGTCATCGGCGCCGCCGCAATGCGATTGGGCCGCTGGTGGGCGCTGTTCGGCATGGTTGCGATCCTCGCCGCAATCCCGACCGTCATGGCGCTGATCACCCCCGCCGCCTTCGCCTGGGCGCTGATCCCCTCGGCCGCGGGCGGCTGGCTGTTGCTCCTCGCCCTCGCCGCAGCCGGAAACTGGCGCGGGCTGGTCCAGAAACGCCCACTCGTCGATTTCAGCGACGCCTGACCCCCTTCCCACTCCGCGCATGCGGGTCTAGGGAAACCGCGAATCCCGCAAACAGGGCGAAAGGCTGCACCCATGAATAGCGTCATCATCCGCGAGGACGATCTGGTCGAAACCATCGCCGACGCGCTCCAGTACATCAGCTATTTCCACCCGATGGACTATATCCGCGCGCTGGCCGCCGCCTATGAGCGCGAAGTGTCACCCGCCGCCAAGGACGCGATGGCGCAGATCCTCTCGAACAGCCGCATGTGCGCCGAGGGGCATCGCCCGATTTGCCAGGACACCGGCATCGTCACCGTATTTATTAAATGGGGCATGGACTGCCGCCTCGACAGCCCGCGCAGTCTGCAACAGGTCGTCGATGAGGGCGTCCGCCGCGCCTATCTGCACCCCGAAAACAAGCTGCGCGCCTCGATCCTCGCCGACCCCGCTTTCAGCCGCGTCAACACCAAGGACAACACCCCCTCGGTGCTCAGCGTCGAGATGGTGCCGGGCAACAAGGTCGTGATCGACGTCGCCGCAAAGGGCGGCGGCAGCGAGAATAAGTCGAAGTTCAAGATGATGAACCCGTCGGACTCGATCGTCGACTGGGTGCTCGAAATGGTGCCGCAGATGGGCGCGGGCTGGTGCCCGCCGGGGATGCTCGGCATCGGCATCGGCGGCACCGCCGAAAAGGCGATGCTGCTTGCCAAACAGTCGCTGATGGATCCGATCGACATGACCGAGCTGCTCGCGCGCGGGCCGTCGTCGCCGACCGAAGAGCTGCGCATCGAGCTGTATGAAAAGGTCAATGCGCTCGGCATCGGCGCGCAGGGACTCGGCGGCCTCGCCACTGTGCTCGACGTCAAGATCGCCGACTGGCCGACCCATGCGGCGTCAAAGCCCGTCGCAATGATCCCCAACTGCGCCGCGACGCGCCACGCGCATGTGACGCTCGACGGCAGCGGCCCGGCCTTCCTCGAACCGCCGGTGCTCGCCGACTATCCGCAGATCGACTGGCAGCCCGACAGCGCGGCGATCCGCGTCGATCTCGACAATCTCACCCCCGAAGTCGTCGCGAGCTGGAAACAGGGCGACCGCCTGCTCCTCAACGGCAAGATGCTCACCGGACGCGACGCCGCGCACAAACGCATCGCCGAGATGCTCGCCAAGGGCGAAGAATTGCCGGTCAACTTCCGCGACCGTGTGATCTATTATGTCGGCCCTGTCGATCCGGTCGGCGAGGAAATTGTTGGCCCCGCGGGTCCGACGACCGCGACGCGCATGGACAAATTCATGGACATGATGCTCGATCAAGGGCTGCTCGCCTGCGTCGGCAAGGCCGAACGCGGCCCCGCCGCGACGCAGGCGATCGCCAAGCATAAGAGCGCCTATCTGATGGCGGTCGGCGGCGCGGCGTATCTGGTCGCCCGCGCGATCAAGGGCAGCGAGGTCGTCGGCTTCGCCGATCTCGGCATGGAGGCAATCTACGAGTTCGAGGTGCAGGACTTCCCGGTGACGGTCGCGGTCGACAGCGAAGGCGAGAACGTCCACGTCAACGCGCCGAGGCTGTGGCAAAAGCGGATCAAAGACGAGGGGTTGCTGGCGGGGGCGTAATTTGTCCCGCGACGACGGCAGGGCAAGGGCGGCTGAGGTAGTAACCGGCAAAGCTCGACCGGAAAAAAGCGGCGTAAAACGTTAAAATGAAGTGACGGACGTGGCGGGCTATTCTCGCCGCGTCCGCAACACCAGTGACCTCCGACTGTAACGGGAGAGACATGCGGAAGACCATACTTGGAGGTTCCAGCATGTCGTATTGGTTGTCTCATCCGCCGCTAGAACGCGATGAATCCGAGTGGCTGAAGGCTCGCTCGCAACGAAACCGAAAGCAGCGCTTCCAAAATCATCCGTCACCCCGGCGAAGGCCGGGGTCTCACCATCTCGACTAAGAGCCTCCGAAACGGCGAGATCCCGGCCTTCGCCGGGATGACGATGGGTGTTAGGATGGTGGGATGCGTCAGCCCTGCGTTTACATCCTCACCAATCGCGGCAACCTGCTTTTCTACATCGGTGTAACCCGCGACATTGCCGCGAGGATGATGCAGCATCGCTCAGGCGAAGGGTCAGCACATTGCCGCCGCTATAACATCCGCAAGCTCGTTTATGTCGAGTTTCACGCCACGATGTACGAAGCCATCGCCCGCGAAAAGGCGTTGAAGGAATGGCACCGAGACTGGAAGCGGCGATTGATCACCGAGAGCAATCCCGAGTGGAACGATCTGTTCGAGACGATTTTGAACTGATAGCTCTCAACTTCACGGGCGTGACCCCGGCCTTCGCCGGGGTCACGATGGGGTGCGATGCCATTCTAACCCGTCATCCCGGCGAAGGCCGGGATCTCGCCGGTCCGTCCTTGCTATGCCGCTCGATTTGAAGAACACTCCCCCGCGACACAGACTCCACAGGGGACGAGCCATGGATTTCCGTAACGCCGATCGACCAAACCGCCGCGATCTGATTCGCGGCGCCGCCATGCTCGGCGCCGGCGCCGCGGTGATGAGCCCCCTCCCCGCCCTCGCCGCGAGCAGCCAGTCCGCCGCGATCCGCAAGGCGGCCGAGGCGGGCAAGGACGCCTCGATCAAGCGCATCCGCGACTGGATCGCCCTCCCCTCGATCGCCGCCGAAAACCGCAATATGGCCGAGGGCGCGGCCTATATGGCCGAACTCGCGCGCGACGCGGGCTTCACCAATGTCGAGATCGTCCCGACCGACGGCCATCCCGGCGTCTTCGGCACGATCGACGTCGGCGCGCCGCGCACGCTCGGCATTTATTTCATGTATGACGTCAAGCAGTTCGACCCCGCCGAATGGTCGTCACCCCCGCTCGAAGGCCGGATGGTCGAGCGCCCCGGTTTCGGTCAGGCGATCATGGGCCGCGGCGCGGTGAACCAGAAGGGGCCGGAAGCCGCCTTCCTCGCCGCGCTCCACGCGATCCGCGCCGCCAAGGCCAAGCTGCCGGTCAACATCGTCCTCGTCTGCGAAGGTGAGGAGGAGATCGGCTCGCCGCATTTCCGCCAGATCGCGACCAAGCCCAACATCCTCGCCGCGCTCAGGAAATGCGAGGGCATCTTCATCCCCTTCGCCTCGCAGGGCAAGACCGGCAACGTCACGGTCAACCTGGGATCGAAAGGGATCATCGAACTCGAACTGGTCGCGAGCGGCGAGAAATGGGGCCGCGGTCCCAAGGGTGACGTCCACTCCAGTCTGAAGGCCATGGTCGATTCCCCCGCCTGGCGGCTGGTCCAGGCGCTGCAAACCTTGGTCACCCCCGACGGCAACAAACCCGCGATCGAGGGCTGGTTCGAAAATGTCCGCCCGCTCACCGACCGCGAAAAGACGCTGATCCGCGAAGCCGCGAAAGCGGGCGACGAGGCGCAGCAAAAGGCGGCGCTGGGCATCACCCACTGGATCGACAACCTCGCTTTTGACGACGCGCTGATCCGGCTGGCGCAGGAACCGACGGTCAATATCGAGGGGCTGGTCGCGGGCTATACCGGCCCCGGCGGCAAGACGATCCTGCCCGGCCGCGCCGTCGCCAAGCTCGACCTCCGCCTCGTCCCCAACCAGACCCGCGCCGAGGCCGAACAGAAATTGCGCGCGCATCTCGACAAACATGGTTTCAAGGACGTCGAGGTCAATGTCTCGGGCGGCTACGACCCGACCGAAGTCGCCGAGGACAGCCGTCTGGTCCGCTCCGAACTCGCGACCTACAAACAGCTCGGCATCGCGACCAGCCTCAACCCGCGGATGGCGGGCAGCTGGCCCGGCGCAACCTTCACCGCGCCGCCGGTGTCGATCCCCGCGGCGCATTTCGGCATCGGCCATGGCTCGGGCGCGCACGCTCCCGACGAATATTATCTGATCGATTCGACCAATCCCAAGGTCGCGGGACTGGTCGACACGACGATGGGATTCGCGGAGTTCCTCTACACCCTCGCGGCGATCAAATGACGGGCGGTCTCAACGGGGTCGCGCATGTCAT
The DNA here is from genome assembly GCA_018823905.1 of Alphaproteobacteria bacterium. Classification (GTDB taxonomy): domain Bacteria; phylum Pseudomonadota; class Alphaproteobacteria; order Sphingomonadales; family Sphingomonadaceae; genus Sphingopyxis. Next base: position 480 of record JAHJHL010000032.1, on the reverse strand, counting down.
CCTGACCGCGGGGAATTTTGCCCGCTCGACCGCCTTCTGGCGCGACATGATCGGCTATCTGGGCCTCAAGCTCGTGCTCGACAGCGACGCGATGCTCTATGGCGTCGGTGGACGCACCGCGATCGGGATCCGTACCCCGAGCGCCGAGAATGTCGACAAACGCTTCGACCAGGGCGCGCCGGGACTGCACCACGCCTGCTTCCGGATGCGCGACCGCGCCGCAGTCGATGCCGTCCATGCCTTTCTGGCGAAGCGCACCGACATCCAGATCGTCCACCCGCCGCAGGAGGCGCCCTGGGCGCCGGGCTATTATTCGGTGTTGTTCGAGGATCCCGACGGCATTCGGATCGAGTTCAACCATGTGCCGGGGAGTGGCTTGCTTGTCGACGGGCAGGACATCGGCGGCGCTGACGCCTTCGACGATGACTGATCCTCCCTGTCGCGCAGCGATGGGGAGGGGGACCGCCCGCAAAGCGGGTG
>JAHJHL010000031.1 GCA_018823905.1 Alphaproteobacteria bacterium | reverse complement strand
CTTGTCAGCCAATGACATCGACGCCATCATCGCAAAACACAACAACACGCCCAGAAAATGCCTCGGCTTCAAAACCCCAGCCGAAACCTTCATCCCGTTGCACTTCAAATGTGAATCCACACCCGGATCAAGTCCGGGATGGCGAAGCCGAGAGATGGCTGCTCCCACCCATAACCGACGTTTCCATACAATACGCCTTGCCTCGACCCGCTATAACGCGCCATCTTTGACGCGGGGCAAGCAGGGGGCAGGATGATGACGGCACCGTTTAATTTCGGGCAGCTCAAATTTCTGAAGGCGCTGACCGAGGCGCTGTTTCATGGCGCGACCATGGCGATCACCGCCGATCAGGTGGTCGATAATATCTGTCAGCTGTTCGCCAAGGTCGGCGGGACCAAACTGGACGAAATCCGCCTGTCGCTGACCGCCACCGAGGTCGTGCTGGGCGGTCCGTTATTTACCGAGGACGATGTCGCGGGGCGCGCCGCCAAGCTGAAGAGCCGCCTCCAGAACAGCCAGATCGACCTGTTTCAGGACATGGCGCGGCTGCGCGGGATTGTTTACGCCTGCTACTATGGTCATTGGCAGCCGGGGCTCGTGCCGGGTGATCGGGACGCCAATATCGCCAATCCAGTGCATCGCCAGATCGGCTTCACGCTGCCCAAGCACCGCACGCGCGGTGCGGGCGAGATGCCGATCACGCCCGTCACGGGGCGCGAAATTGACCCGGCGCATATCCTTGATGCAACGACGCTCGACGACGAATATGATGTTGTTGTCATCGGGTCGGGCGCGGGCGGGGCAGTCTCGGCGCATAATATCGCGGCGCGGGGCTATAAGGTGCTGATCGTCGAGGCGGGGCCGTTTTTCCCGTCGCACAAGATCCACCACCATGAACTCGACATGATCGCGAGCCTGTACAAGCATGGCGCGCTCCAGACGTCGACCAACCGCGATTTTGTGGTGTTCCAGGGGCGCTGCGTCGGCGGTTCATCGACGATCAACAACGGCATCTGCCTGCGCGTCAACGAGGCGGGGCGGACGCACCCCGACGCGCGGGATGTACTGGCGAAATGGGCCAGCATCGGGGCGCCGATCGACGCCGCGGCCTTTCATGCAAGTTACGACGCGGTGCAGGCGAAGCTGGGCATCGCGCGGATCGAACCGCGCAGCGGGCGGCACAATGGGCCGCATCTGATCGAGGGGTGGAAGGCTTATGCCGCGGCGTCGGGCAAGCCGCGCGACGCGCGTGCGATCACCGACTGGTTCACCAAGAATTTCGGGCCGCCGAACACCCCCAATGCCTGCGCCTATTGCGGCTATTGCAATTCGGGCTGCCCCTATGGCCGCCGCATGGGGGTGGCGCAGACCTATCTGCCCGCGGCGTGCCGCGATTATGGCGCGCGCATCCTGCCCGATACCAAGGCCGAACGGATCGTCTGGCAGACCGCCTATGACGGGCGGCGCGAGGCCGAGGCGGTGGTGCTGGTGCTGCCCGGCGGCGCGCGGACGATGGTGCGGGCCCGCGTCGGCGTAGTGGTCGCGGGTGGCACGATCGCCTCGTCGAAGCTGCTCGATCGCAGCGACATCGACGGCACCGGTTATCAGGTGTCGCTCAACGTCGCCTCTCCAGTCGTCGCGCTGATGCCCGACGGGGTCGGCGGCGATGCGTGGGACGAGGACCAGATGTCGAGCTATGTCGATGTCGGCGACTATCTGCTCGAAAGCCATTTCCAGCCACCGATGTCGATGGCGTCGCTGATGCCCGGCTGGTTCGCCGACCATGCGAACCGGATGAAGAATTTCGGGCGCGTGCATTCGGCGGGCATCCTGTTCCCCGCCGACCGGCGTGGGCGAGTGGTGAACGACAAATTGCAGTTCCAGCTCGACGCGACCGACGATTTGCCGGTGCTGCGCGACGCGATGGCGACGCTGACCAAGGTTCATTTCGCGGCGGGGGCGATCGAATGCTATCCGGCGCTGGCGCGGGGGCAGGTGGTGACCCCCGATATGGACGTCGACGCCTTTTTTGCGGGCGCGATCCGCGAACAGGATGATGTCACACTGTCGAGCAGCCATCCGCATGGCGGCAACGCGATCAACGAAGACCCCGCGCACGGCATCGTCGATCTCGACTGCCGGGTGCACGGGACGACCAATGTGCTGGTCACCGACGCGAGTGTTTTCCCCAGCTGCATCCGGGTGAATGCGCAATGGACGACGATGGCGATGGCGCATTATGCGACGGGGCGGGGGGATCCGTTCGGGTAAAACGACCCACAGTGCCACCGCGGCTAGAAATGAAATTCGCGCAGAGGCGCAGAGAGCGCAGAGGCGAGACGCCAATTCGCCAGCATCGTGAAAGCGGCGCATATTTCGCAGAACGAGCGGCATAGCCGCTATTTCCTCTCTCTGCGTTCTCTGCGCCTCTGCGCGAATCTTTAAAAGCGCTGCACGAGCGGCTATGCCGCGCGCCATGACCTTCACCGTTGCCGCTCTCTATCGTTTCGCGCCGTTCGACGATCCCGCCGCGCTGCGTCAGCCGTTGATCGACCTGTGCGCCGCTCGGGGAGTGAAGGGCACGCTGCTGCTGGCGCGCGAGGGGGTCAACGGCACGATTGCGGGGAGCCCCGACGGCGTTGCGGCAGTGATCGCGCACATCCGCGCGCTGCCCGGCTGTGCGGAACTTGACGTCAAATATTCGACCGCCGCCGAAATGCCGTTCCAGCGGCTGAAGGTGCGGCTGAAGAAGGAAATCGTGACGCTGAAGGTCGCGGGGCTCGACCCGGCGCGCGACGCGGCGCCCTATGTCGATCCCGCCGACTGGAACGCGCTGGTCGACGATCCGGACACGGTGCTGATCGACACGCGCAATGGGTTCGAGGTCGGGTATGGGAGTTTCGACGGTGCGGTCGATCCGGCGACCAAAAGCTTTGGCGAATTCCCCGACTGGTGGCGCGCCAATGCCGATCGTTTCGCGGGCAAGCGCGTTGCGATGTTCTGTACCGGCGGCATCCGCTGCGAAAAATCGACCGCGTTCCTGCGGCACGAAGGCGTCGAGGACGTCGTCCACCTCAAGGGCGGCATCCTCGCCTATCTCGAACAGGTGCCCGAAGCCGACAGCCGCTGGCACGGCAGCTGCTTCGTCTTCGACGAGCGGGTGAGCGTGGGGCATGGGCTGGTCGAGGTGGGCGAGAAGGCTTGACGAGTCAGGCGTTTAGCCGCGCCGCGCCATATTCATACCAGCCGAACGGGCGCGGGGTCTTCGGGATATAAGCGGCCGCCTGCCGGTCGACGGCAAATCCCGCCTGTTCATAAGCGCCCGAAATCGGGCGCGTCAGGTGGCAATTGCCGCCGATGCGTTTCCACACCGGTTCGATCCGCCGCTGCCATTTCGCGACGTCGGCATCGGGGGCGGCGCCATGCTCAAGGAACAGCGCGGTCCCGCCGGGTTTCAGCACGCGGCGGATTTCGGCGAGCACCGCGGCCTGATCGGCGACCGAGCAGAGGGTGAAGGTGGTGACGACGGTGTCGAAACGTCCGCTTTCGAACGGCATCGCTTCGCCGACCCCGCCCCGGATATCGGCCTCGATCCCGCGCGCCGCCGCCGCCGCGACGCTCATCGCCAGCAGTTCGGGAGAGGGGTCGAGCCCGCTGAAGCTTTCGATCTGCCCCGGCCGGTAGAATTGCATGTTGATCCCGCCGCCGCAGCCGAGTTCGAGCACATGGCCGCTCGCGTTAGGTACCACCTTGCTGCGCACCTTCATGATCTGCCCCTGCGAACAGGCGCATTTGATCAGCCGCGGCACCCCATGACGTTCCCACCAGCTTGCCATTTATCGGTCTCCCCCTTGGCGCGGAAGGTGACCCTTGCTAGCGCGGTTGGCAACACCCATCTGTGCGTGTCCGCACAGCCTTTGAAAGACCGTCATGCCCAGCGTTCACCACACCAAGATGCTCATCCTCGGTTCCGGCCCTGCGGGCCTGTCGGCCGCCATTTATGCGGCGCGCGCCGGCATGATGCCGATCGTCGTGCAGGGGCTGCAACCCGGCGGCCAGCTGACGATCACCACCGATGTCGAAAACTACCCCGGCTTTGCCGAGGTGGTGCAAGGACCGTGGCTGATGGAGCAGATGACGGCGCAGGCGACGCATGTCGGCACGTCGATGATCTGGGACACGATCGTCGACGTCGACCTGTCGCAGCGGCCGTTCAAGATCACCGGTGATGGCGGCGATGTCTATATGGCCGAAACTTTGGTCATTGCGACCGGGGCGCAGGCGAAATGGCTGGGCGTGCCGGGCGAGCAGGAGCTGGGCGGCAAGGGTGTGTCGGCCTGTGCTACCTGTGATGGTTTCTTCTATCGCGGCAAAAAGGTCGTGGTGATCGGCGGTGGCAACACCGCGGTCGAGGAGGCGCTGTACCTGACCAACCACAGCGATGATGTCACGCTGATCCACCGCCGCGACCATCTGCGCGCCGAAAAAATCTTGCAGGACCGGCTGCACGCCAATCCCAAGATCAAGGTTTTGTGGAACAAGAAGGTCGACCGGTTCGTCGCGGGCGAGGGCGTTTCGGGGCTGGTCGGCGTTGACCTGATCGACACGGTGACGGGCGAGGCGAGTCATGAGCCGACCGATGGCGGTTTTGTGGCGATTGGCCACAGCCCGTCGACCGAATTGTTCAAGGGCAAGTTGCCGCTGGATAGCGACGGGTATCTGGAAGTTACGCCGGGGACGTCTTTGACGAGCATCCCGGGCGTGTTCGCGGCGGGCGATGTGACCGACAAGGTGTATCGTCAGGCGGTGACCGCGGCGGGCATGGGCTGCATGGCGGCGCTCGATGCCGAGCGGTTTTTGGCTGAGGCGGAGTATAAGGCGCTGGTGGAGGCGTAAACGTGCGTCGCCCCCGCGACGGCGGGGGCCGCTGTCGTTCTACGCATCGCCGCTGATCTGAACCTCTAGCGGCCCCCGCCTTTGCGGGGGCGACGACTATTTGAGCGCCGCCAATAGCTTCTGAAACAGCCACTCTCCGTCATCGCCAGCAAAACTGTGCGATGAACTGTCCAGCCGTTCGACCGGCACCGCGCCGGGATTGCAATTCTCGACAAACGCCTGCGCCGTGCGGTCGCCGGTGGCGAGCAGGATCGTGGCGGGGCAGAGCAGGGCGGCGAGCGCTGTATTGAGGCGCGCGGGCAGACTGTTGGGGGCGGCGGGCGCGGCGCGGCGGCCTAGCGCGGACAGGCCGCGAGCCAGTTTTTTGACGTCGATTTCGCCCTTGAGCAGCCGGAGCAGGCTTTTGGGGTCGGTCAGCCGCGACAGGTAGCGCGCGCGAATGGCGGCGGCGGGGGGCAGCGCGGGTTCGTCGGTTTCTTCGCTGTCGTCGTTTTCATAGGTCCACGGATTGGCGAGGATGAGGCCGTCGAGTGCGAGCGGCTGGTGGAGCAGCAGCGCGCTGGCGGCGTCGCAATTGCCGAAGGCGATGATGCGGGTGAGCTGCGGCGCGGCGCGGCGGAAGGCGGCGATCGCGGCGGCGATGTCGGGGGCGCTGCTGGTGTAGCCGCCATTTTCGCCTTCGCTGTCGCCGATGCCGCGCCGGTCGAAGCGGAACACGGGGTGACCGGCGTCGGCGATGCGCTGCGCCAGCATCGCCATCCCGCGATGCGCGCCGCTGCGGATTTCGTTGCCGCCCGAAACGATGAGCAGGCCGGTGGTGCCCGGTGCCTCGTCGAGCGTTGCGGCGAGTGTGGCGCCTTCGCAGGCGAAGGTCAGCTGATGCCGCATGTCGCGCTCCATGCGGATATGTCGGCGGCGATCGCCTCCGCCATCGCGCTATCCTCGCCGGGTTCGGCGCGCAGCCAGAGCGGGGTGCCGATGATGGCGTCGGCGCCGCTGCCGAGGGTGACGGTGCGGAGCGGGGCGACGGGCTGGACTTCGGCGGTGGCGAGCTGTGCGAGCATGGTTGGCGAGAGGCGGTTGCCTGCAAGGAGCAGCGACGCGGTGGCGGCTTCGGTTTGCAGGCTTTCGAGCGACGATGTCACCCCGGCTTCGCGATCAGAAGCGATGCGGGCGCGCAGCAATGTCCGGAGCAGCGACGCGCCGCTGACCGGGACGAGGCGCCACCAAGCGGCGGCCTTTGCATGGTGGTCGATCAACGAGCCGCCGCGGAGCGACGCGATGACCAACGGGCCGTCGATGGCTGCTGTTGTTTCGGCGAGCGCGTTTTGCCAGCTGGCGAGATCGACCTGTTCGAGCGGGACGAGGCTTTCGTTCTGGCCGGGGAGGTCGGGGAGAAATGTGGCGAAACCGTCGGCCGCCAGCGTGCGCATGGCGAGGACGAGGGTACGGCGGGTGCGGTTGGCTTCCTCGAACAGCGGCGGGACGAACAGAATCGTGGCGCGGCAGGTGCCGGTGGGGGTGATGCGGAGGGTGTGTTCGGGGGCGGAGGTCGCCATTCCCATGCTCCCTGTCGTCATCCCGGCGCAGGCCGGGATCTCGCCGCAGCGTTTTCCGCAACGGCG
>JAHJHL010000030.1 GCA_018823905.1 Alphaproteobacteria bacterium | reverse complement strand
TCACAGGCAAGCGTCGCCACCGGAGCAGCTGCCGGCGTCGGAGGATTTGAGCGGCTCAAAGAGCCATGCGGCCTTTGCGGCGAGCCGCGGCACGTCATTCGTTACAAAGGCTGAACTTCGCAATTCGCCGCGGAAAGATCGAGCGCGGCTGAATGGGCGTGCTCTGGCGCCGGCAGGCGGCGCCAGGGGCCGCGCGTTATCTTGGGCCGCGCAGCGCACTTGGCTCGCTATCCTTGCCGGACGGCGGCTGGCCCACAGGCCCGCGCGCACGCCGCCCGGCTGCGGCCTCGCCAAGAGCGCGTTTATCTTTGCGCGCTTCGCGCGGTTCTTTGACGCCTTGCGATAGTTACGGGGTTTGAATCGATCGGCGGTCGGCACTACGGATCCCGCAATGATATTCAGTCTGTTCCTGCTCGCCTCGGTCGTTCCGGCCGGCCAATCCTTCACCTGCACCCCCGTCGCAGTCTGGGATGGCGATGGGCCGATCTGGTGCGCGGAAGGTCCGCATGTTCGCCTTTCCGGGGTCGCCGCACGCGAAATGAATGGCAGCTGCAGTCCCGGGCATCCCTGTCCCGACGCCGATCCGGTCGCGGCGCGCGATCATCTCGTCGGCCTGCTCGGGACGTCGCAAGGGCGGAACCGGACTGGCCATATTCTCGTGCGCGGACCGGTCATGCGCTGCCTATCGCGCGGCGGGGCCGGCGGCACCCGCACCGCCGCCTTCTGCACATCGCCCCGGTCGGGCGATATCTCCTGTGCGATGATCCGCAGCGGCCTCACCGCGCGCTGGGACAAATATTGGGGTGCGCATCGCTGCGATTGATCGGACCGGATCGGGCGGGTGGGTCAGGTGGACCGGCCTTTGAGTCCGGCGCGGATCGTTGAATGGACGCGGCGGCAGCTCTCTCTCAGTTGCTCAAGGCCACCCCTTTTCTGTCGCCTTTCTGCGGGCCCGGCTCGCCTCTGGCCGTCAACCCCATGCGGGGTTCGCCCTCGCGTTCCGCTCGGTGACGGCAGCTCGCGGTCCCTTCTTCTGGCGCCATCGGGGATGTCCCCCGAGCAACCGAAGGAGAAAGTCCATGCCCACCATCGCCAACCTCAACGTCAAGGCCGACGGCAGCTTCGAAGGCACGCTCGCCACCCTCAACGTCACCGCGCAGATCGCGATTGTCCCGAACGGCCGCAAGGCCAAGGACAACGAACCCGATTATCGCATCCTCAGCCGCAAGAACGGCTTCGAACTTGGCGCAGCCTGGGTCAAGACCGCCAAATCGACCGGCGCCGAATATATCGCAGTGACGATGTCGGCCCCCGAGTTCGGGACCATCTACGGCAATGTCGCAAACGCCCCCGGCGACGACCCGATGAAAAAGGTCATCATCTGGAACCCGCCTGCCTGACGGGCACCCCGGCTCCGCCTTCGGGCGGAGCCGATTGATTTCATCACGTGAAGGCGGTCCTCTGGGCCGCCTTTTCGTGTCTTGTGCTGACGAGTGTGGGTTTCCGGGGCCCGGCACTCGGTTATCCTCCTTTTCGGCGACTGGGCTGTCGCAGACGACGAGTGCCGCGCATGTTGCGAACGGCAGAATGTCGACAGGTCTTCGAAATGAAAGGTCAGCGAGGGGGCCGGGACGCGGCGGCGAACCGGGGGCGGGTGGGGCGTGGGGGCTCTGCCGCATGGGATCGGGCCATACCCGCTCTCGATTGCCGCTGATCCCTTGGCCGAGGCCAGGCCTCCTTCAATCAACCCGTGAAGGGTCCCCACGCTTCGCTCGGGCCGCGGCTTCGCGCGCGGTGATTGCGGCCTGTCCCCGTCCGGCGGGGCGCCTGTCGAGCGGGAATGGCCCGCTCCCAAGGACAGGAGCCTACCCCATGCCGCTTACCACCGCCCAATCGCTCGGATGGAGCCTCGCCCGGACCATGATGACCGTGATCATCCTCATCGAGACCAGCGCCGGATATTCGGTCATGCCGCTCGATGAGTTCGACGGCGACCCCGAAACGATCGTCAGCGAATATGACCCGTTCAATCGCTAAGCGTCTGGAATTGGTTCCAGATTGGAGCCGGTTCGGGGTCTCCCCCGAGCTGGCTTTGGCTATGCTGTGCCTGCAGGTTGCGCTGCGGAGGTGGTGGCGGGCGCGTCCGATGGGAGGACGTTCATGACCCTGATGCTGATCCTTGGCGCGGTTGCGGCATTTTATGGCCTTCTCCTGCTCTTTCGCTGCGCGACTTACGCGCTGCCACTCTTCGCCGGGCTTGGTCTGGCCTTCACGCTTCGGGACCAAGGTTTCGGCTGGATGGTCATTTTAGCGGTGGGATTGCTCGCGGGTGTCTCCGTCCATACCCTCGGCCGGCACCTGGCGCGCGGCTCGGCTCCGCTCGCCGTCAGGCTTGGCGTCATCCTGATTTTCGTTGGCGCCGCCGCGGCTGCTGGCTTTCAGGTTGGGGTCGCGCTCGCGATGCTGGCCGACCTCAATCCCTGGACGCAGCGCGGCATGTCCATCCTGACCGCCGTCGTCACCGGCTATGCCGGTTGGCGTGATCTCCTGTCGCCGGGGGGTGGGATCGAGCGACCAGCGCTGCACAGCTAGGCGTTCGCCCGCCTCTCATCGTCTTCGCTTCCCGGCCGACCGGCAACGCAACCGTCCGCAGAGCCGTCCCATCGCGGCCTCTCGACATGCGCCATCTGTCAGCGCGCCGCTTCGCTGGCCCGGCTTGGTGCAACCGCGCCGTTCGACTTTCTTCCCCTGGCGTGCCGCCATTCCTCGCGAAACAAGAAAGACGAACGGCGCGATCCTCCGCTGCGCTGCGGGCCTGCGGCTGCACCGCCGGTCCCCCGCTGACGACCGATGCGCATCGAGGCCGCGATGGTGCGGCCCGAGCCAAGGAAGGAATGCGACATGGCCAAGATCGGCACGTTCAAGAAAGTCTCCGGAGAATATCGGGGTCAAATCACCACTCTCTCGGTGCAGGCGAAATCGGTTCGCATCGCACCCGAAAAAGACCCCAGCGGCAATGCTCCCAGCCACCGTGTTTTCGTTGGAGACGTCGAAGTCGGCGCAGCCTGGGAAAAGCAGACGCAGGACAAGCGCCCCTATCTTTCGGTCAAGCTCGACGATCCGAGCTTCACCGCCCCGATCTTCGCGCAACTGTTCGCGGGCGAAGGCGAAGAGCACGACCTGGTCTGGAGCCGCCAGACCCGCCGCGGCGACTGAGCCGCAGGGACCCGCCCGGCAGCGCCGGGCGGGATACCCATTACTGGGGATGGATATCCCCGCGTCTTGGAATTGGCGCATGCCCGCATATCGCCAACTCTTCGGTCTCCCCGGAGGCTGTTATGGCGATCGAGACGACGGCAAAAAGCGAAGGGCCGCTGCGCCTCGACTTTCCCGGCTACGCCCAGGAGTTTCTGCGCCGCAGTCCGGACTATCGCCGTGACTATCGAAGCGTGATGTCGGATCGCAAGGCCGATCCGGCGTCGCAGGAGGGCATGGCCCGGCGATGGGGCCTCTGCTTTCCCGGTCGATCCGCGTGTTTCCGCGCT
>JAHJHL010000029.1 GCA_018823905.1 Alphaproteobacteria bacterium | reverse complement strand
TATAGCCCTTCCGTCAGCGCTTCGCGCTGCCACCTCCCCATGCCTGCGGCACAGGGAGGAGCAATGGCCGCAATCGATCGTAAATCGCCGTCCTCCCGCATCATCCAAAAAGCCTTTCCTAAATTATTCCGGCAGGATCTACGATCTCGGATGACACAGCCGCTGCGCTCCACATGCTTCTCCTCGACCTCCGGCAAGCGCCGCTATTTTAAAGCGACAAAGGCGACAGTTCCGGCGGCCACATCCGTATCTTTTGTCGCCTTAACGCGCCGCCACAGCTGCCGCTGGTCGCGATTTGCGAGTGAAGTTGCGCAGTTCTCTGCGGTTCCTTCCCCAACCGGCCACCCCCGCCGCATCCGGGTTTGCCGATTGCCTGTCTCGCCCTGCCACTCTAGATCGATAAAGAGGTGCCCAAGTGGAGGAAAAGCACAGTGACTGACGGCAGCACGGCAAGCGAAATTTACATCGGCCTCGGTGGCGGCGGCGCTGCCGATGGCGCGCGCCAATCGCTGGTGCTCAAGCGCGCCAACCGCCACGGGCTGATCGCGGGCGCGACCGGCACCGGCAAGACCGTGACCTTGCAGGGGCTTGCAGAGGGTTTTTCGGCGGTCGGCGTCCCGGTGTTCGTCGCCGACGTCAAGGGCGACCTCGCTGGCATGGCGATGGCGGGCAGCCCGATGGCCAAGGTTCACGAACCCTTTTCGAAACGCGCCGCTGAAATCGGCGACACGACATGGGCCTATCGCGATAACCCGGTCATCTTCTGGGACCTGTTCGGCGAACAGGGGCATCCGATCCGCACCACCATCTCCGAAATGGGGCCGCTGCTGCTCGCGCGGCTGATGGGGCTGAACGAGGTGCAGGAGGGCGTGCTCGCGATTGCCTTCCGTGTCGCCGACGAACAGAATCTGCTGCTGCTCGATCTCGGCGATTTGCAGGCGATGCTGGTGTGGTGCGCCGAGAATGCCGACGAACTGACGACCAAATATGGCAATGTGTCGAAAGCGACCGTCGGCACGATCCAAAGACAACTGTTGACGCTCGAAAGCCAGGGCGGCGCGCATTTCTTTGGCGAACCCGCGCTCGACATCCACGACATGATCCGCTGCGACGACAATGGCCGCGGCTATGTCAACATCCTCGCCGCCGACAAGCTGATGGCAAGCCCCAAGCTCTATGCGACCTTCCTGCTCTGGCTGCTCAGCGAGATGTTCGAAACGCTGCCCGAGATCGGCGATCCCGACAAACCTAAGCTCGTCTTCTTCTTTGACGAGGCGCATCTGCTGTTCGACGACGCCCCGCCCGCGCTGACCGAAAAGATCGAGCAGGTCGTCCGCCTGATTCGTTCGAAGGGCGTCGGGGTCTATTTCGTCACCCAGAACCCGATCGACATTCCCGAGGATGTCGCGGGCCAGCTCGGCAACCGCGTGCAGCACGCGCTGCGCGCCTTTACCCCGCGCGACCAGAAAGCGGTCAAGGCCGCCGCCGACACCTTCCGGCCCAATCCCAAGATCGACGTCGCGCGCGAAATCACCGAGCTGAAGGTCGGCGAGGCGCTGGTGTCCCTGCTGATGCCCGACGGCGCGCCGTCGCCGGTCGAACGCACCTTGATCAAGCCGCCCTGCTCGCGCGCCGGGCCGCTCGACGCCAAGGAGCGCGCGATCATCAAGTCGATCTCGCCGGTCGAGGGCAAATATGACACCGCGGTCGATCGCGAAAGCGCCGAGGAACTGCTCGCGATGAAGGCCGATCAGGCGCAGGCCGCGGCGATCGAGGCCAAGGCGCAGGCCGAAGCCGACAAGCAGGCGGCGATTGCCGCAAAGGAAGCGGCGAAAGTGAAAGCCGCTGAAGAGCGCGAGCGACTGCGGCTCGAAAAGGCGGCGGCGCGCGAGGCGGCCAAACCGTCGATGACCGAAAAGATGGTCCAGTCGGCGGCGCGCTCGGCGGCGACGAGCATCGGGCGGCAGGTCGCGGGCAAATTCGGCGGCCAACTGATGCGCGGGATTTTGGGCAGCCTGTTCAAATGAGCGACGCCGATGCCGCGTTGATGGAGGCGAGCCTGATCGCCGTCGCCGACGCGAGCATCGACATTCGTCACGCGCTGTTCGGGCGATTCTTCGCCGCCTATCCTGAGCGCCGCGCGAGCTTTATTTCGGTCGATGCCGCATCGCGGCGGATGACCGACGAAACGTTACAAATGATGCTCGGGCTGGCCGCGGGCGAGGAGTGGGTGTGGCCGCTCGTCGCCGAACTGGTGTTCACCCACCGCAGCTATGGCGCGCTGCCGATCGCCGAATATGATGCCTTCATCGACATGACGGTTGCGGAACTGGGCTTGGCGGCCGGATCAGCGTGGAGCGAAGATTGTGCGTTGGCGTGGCAGCGACATGCCGACGCGCTGAAGGCGATGATCCGTCAGGCGCGCGCCGAATGGGCCAGCGCGATGCCCGCGGGCGCGCCGCAGATCGCTTGACGATTGGGCGGCCTCTAAACCCTCGACTCCCACCGCGAATCGCGGCAGCATAGGTTGCATGACAAAACCGATATTGCCTGGAGATGTAGCCGCCGCCGTCGTCGACCCCGTTGCATACGGCCAATGGGATCCGCTGCACGAACAGCTAAGCTGGGCGCGCGCCAACGCGCCGCTGGCGGTTGCCGAGAATCACGACCACGACCCCTTCTGGCTCGTCACCCGCCACGCCGACATCATGGCGATCAGCCGCGATCCGCAGCGCTTCGCCAACGGCATCCGCCCGACGGTGCTGACCAACCGCGACGGCGAAGCGCTGGCGCGCGCCGCGACCCCGAACAACGACGGCCACCTGATCCGCTCGCTGGTCCAGATGGATGCGCCCGATCATATGAAATACCGGCTGCTGACCCAGAGCTGGTTCATGCCCAAGAACCTCAAGATCGTCGAGGAGCGCATCCGCCAGATTGCGCGCGAGACGGTCGATCAGATGCTGGCGGCTGGCGGGGAGTGCGACTTCGCCCGCGACGTCGCGGCGCATTATCCGCTGCGCGTCATCATGGACATCTTGGGGGTGCCGCCCGAGGACGAGCCGCGGATGCTGATGCTGACCCAGCAATTGTTCGGCCCGACCGATCCCGAACTGAACCGCAGCCGCGAAGCGATCACCAGCGCCGAACAGGCGATCGCGATGCTCGACTATGTCATCGCCGACTTCACCCAATATTTCGGCGCGCTCACCGCCGATCGGCGCGCCAACCCGCGCGAGGATATTGCGACGGTGATCGCCAATGCGACGATCAACGGCGCACAAATCCCCGACCGCGAAATGTCGGGCTATTATATGATCGTCGCGACCGCGGGGCATGACACAACGAGCGCCTCGACCGCGGGGGCAATCATGGAGCTGGCGAAGAATCCGGCGCTGTTCGAACGCTTCCGCGATGCCGGGGCAGATAAGGCGGGGCTGATCGAGGAAGCGATCCGCTGGACCACCCCCGTCCAGCATTTCATGCGCAGCGCGAAGGAAGACGTCGAGATCGGCGGCCAGACGATCCGCGCGGGCGACTGGTTGATGCTCAACTATGTCTCCGCCAACCGGGATGAGGATGTCTTTGCCGATCCGTTCGCGTTCAACCCCGACCGCGAAAAGAACCAGCAGATCGCCTTCGGCTTCGGTGCGCACGTGTGCCTGGGCCAGCATCTGGCGCGGATGGAAATGCGGATTTTGATGGAGGAGCTGCTGCCGCGGATCAAAAGCCTGGAGCTGACGGGCGAACCGGCGCGGGTCGAATCGGTGTTCGTCGGCGGATTGAAGCGGTTGCCGATTCGGTTTGCGGCGGCTTAGTAATCCGTCGCCCCCGCGAAAGCGGGGGCCGTTGTCGTTTTGGGCAGTGAGGATGGAAAAGGCCGAGGGCGGCCCCCGCCTGCACGGGGGCGACTATTGATAAGAGGTCGTGCTTCACCCCAATGCCAGCGGGTCGCCTAAACCTTCTCAGCCGGAAAAAAGCGCGCGATGACATCGCTCGCCAGCCGCGCCGGGCGCAGCGTTTCGGCGTCGATGCAGCACCAGCTCGATTTGACCTCGGCCAGCACATCCTCGCCGCGCTTGATGATCGTTTCGTAAAAAGCGCGCGCGCCCTGGACCTTTTCGAGGATCACGGTCGCAATGACCTGATCGTCGAGGAAGGCGGGGCGGCGATAGGTGATTTCGTGCTTCAGCGCGACCCACAGATGTGCCGCAACCGCGTCGGGCGGCGCGATGTGGCGCCAGTGCGACAGCACCGCTTCCTGCACCCAGCTCAGATAATGGGCGTTGTTGACGTGGCCCATGAAATCGATCTGGTCGGAACCAACGGCGATGGGGTGGTCGTGCGGGAGGGATGCTGCGGTCATGTCGTTGACACTAGTGTCAACAAAATGTGACGGAAAGATGAAATCTCACCCGCGCCCACGATAGGGCGCGACACCCTGATCGGGCAGCCACAGGCCCGCGGGCGGCGCACCCGATTGCCAGAACACGTCGATCGGGATGCCGCCGCGCGGATACCAGTAACCGCCGATGCGCAGCCACCGGGGCTGCATTTCATCGAACAGGCGGCGGCCGATGCCGACGGTGCAATCTTCGTGGAACCCCGCATGGTTGCGGAACGAGCCGAGAAATAGCTTCAGGCTTTTTGACTCGACGATCGTTTCGCCCGGCGCATAATCGATGACCAGATGCGCAAAATCGGGCTGTCCGGTCACCGGGCAGAGCGATGTAAATTCGGGCGCGGCAAAGCGCACGAGATAGAGTTCGCCCGCGCGTGGATTGGGAACATAGTCGAGGATCGCGGCCTCGGGCGCGGCAGGAAGGTCGCTCGACTGGCCGAGATGTTTTGGCGCGAGCGGCGGATGGCTGGAATCACTCATGGAAACCGTCTAGGGCGCAGCGCGGCCTTTGTCACCGATGGGATGGGACATAGACCGGGTTCAGCGCCAATTCAGCGGCGCCGACCAAGATGAACACTTCGGGATCACAGAATCATAATGACGGACAGGAATTTCGGGCAAGGCAGCAGCGCGGGGCGATTACCGCTGGTTGCGCTGGTGCTCGCGCTGATGAGCACCGCTACCGCGCGCGCGCAGGATACCGAAACGCCGACCCCGGCGCCGTCGTCGATTTTTCGCCTGCCCCCCGCCAACGACGGTCGCGCCCCCGGGGTGCAGGGTCCGTCCGACAACGGCCTGCCGCCGGTGGCGCCGAACGAACGGCGCGGCGCGCAGCAGCCCGCGCCCACTCCCGCGCCGACCCCGACTCCTGCGCCGCCGCGCGTGACGCCGACACAGCCGACAACGACCTTGCCATCACCCACACCGAGCCCGACCCGGCGCGAAACCGCGGTCCCAGACGCGCCGCGCGCGGCGGCCGCAGCCCCGGATGCTGCGCCCGATTCGTCGGGGCAGAACATCTCCGATCTGCCGCCGCTAGAAACGACAACGCCTGAGATTGCTGCGCCGACCGTCACGACCGCGCCCGAATCCGCAGCCGCGCCGGTCCCTGCGACGGCGGGCGAGGTGTCCTCCTCGGGTACGCCGCTCTGGGCATGGATTCTCGCAGCCATCGCCGCGCTCGGTGCCGGGCTATGGTATTGGCGTCGCCGTCCGGTGCTGGCGGGGCCGGGCGAGGATGCCGTGATCGACGCACCCCGTCCCGCCGTCCCGCCTCCAGCGCCGCGCGCTTCGACACCGCCTACGCCGCGCCCAGCGCCTTCGCCGGTTCCTGCTTCCCCCACATTGCCCGCAGGACCGCGCGCGGCATCGCCGCTGGTCAATCGCGCGGCGGGCGAACGCCGTGCCGTGGTCGGTATGGCGCTCGACATTCGCGGCATCCGCTTTGCGCCCGATCATGTCGTGGTCGCCTTTTCGCTCCACCTGATCAACCAGGGCATATTGCCGGCGACCGGGTTGATGGTCCGCATCGCGCTCAATCAGGGATCGGCGATGCCCGAAGCGGTGCTCAGCCGTTTCTTCGACGGCGCCGGGGGCAGCGTGCTGCGCGACGATATGACGCTCGATGCGGGCGCGGGCGAAGAATTGTCGACCGAGGTGATGCTGCCGCGCGCCGCGATCGAGCCGCTGATGATCGGCGGAAAACCGATGCTGGTGCCGGTGATCGCGTTCGACGTCACCTATCATTGGGACGGCGAAGGCGAGGCCTTTGGCCAGAATGCGGGCAGCTTCGTGCTTGGCCGCGAGCAAGGCGCGAGCGGTAGCGACAAGCTGGCACCGCTGGGGCTTGATCGTCCCGCTTACTCGGTCGACCGCCCCGGCGCGCGCGCCACCGCGATCAAACGCGCCCAATAGATTCGTTCGCGCGCGCCCAAAGCGCCGAATTTTTGTTGCAGCGCAGCATTGGCTGAGGCACAGCGCCACCGTGCTTGAAAAAGGGCACGGCGGGGCATAGGCTTGCCTTCCCCGGAAAGAACAGCGCAGGATGACCGGCGAAGGGACAACAAGGTTCCGATCGGTCGCAACAGGAGCATGACATGGACGCCTTGGTCTCAACCGACTGGCTGGAACGCGAACTGGGGGCGTCGGACCTGCGGGTCGTCGACGCGACGAAATTCATGGGCGATTCCGGGCGCGACGCACGCGCCGAATATGAAGCGGGGCACATCCCGGGCGCGGTATTCATGGACCTCGCTGAACTGACCGATCCGTCGAGCGACATCGACAATATGGCGCCGCAGGCCGAAAAATTCGCCAGCCGCATGCAGTCGCTCGGCCTGGGCGATGGCAGCCGCATCGTGCTGTACGACGACAGCCCGCTGAAAAGCGCGGCGCGCGCCTGGTGGCTGCTCAAGCTGTTCGGCGCGCATGACGTCGCGCTGCTCGACGGCGGGCTGGCGAAGTGGAAGGCCGAGGGTCGCGCGCTCGAAATGGGCAAGCAGACGCTGCGCCACCGTCACTTCACCGTGTGGCGCGATGCCAAGGCGGTGCGGACCAAGGACCAGATGCTGGCGAATGTCGACAGCGGTGCCGAACAGGTCGTCGATGCGCGCCCCGCGGCGCGCTTTACCGGCGAAGAACGCGATCCGCGCCCGGGTCTGGCGCCCGGTCATATCCCGAATTCGCGCAGTCTGCCGCATAGCGCGCTGTTCAACGCCGACGGCACCTGGAAACGGGGCGACGATCTGAAGGCCGCGTTCGAAGCCGCCGGGATCGACCTCGACAAGCCGCTCGTCACCACCTGCGGCAGCGGCATGACCGCGACCGTGGTCGCGTTCGGCGCGCACCTGCTTGGGAAAGAGGATGTCGCGGTTTATGACGGCAGCTGGACCGAATGGGGCGCGGACCCGGCGACGCCGAAGGCAACCGGCGCGGCCTGAAGCGGGTGGCGTGACGCGCGGGGGACTCGGTCTCCCCCCGCGCGTAGCGCTATTTTGACTCACACAAAGACACAAAGATGGCGGTTCTTGCACGCACGGTGCGCGCGGGAGCTGCCATCTTTGTGTCTTTGTGTGAGATATTTGAAAGGCCCGCTGCGCAGGCCTGATTTCCGACCACTGGATTTTGCTCCCTGCTCCGCTAACAAGGTTGGATGAGCAAAAGCGATGAAGAGAACCTCCGCCCTGCCACCAAGCTGGTGCAAGGCGGGCGGCGGCCCGAGTGGACGGGCGATCCGCGGCTGGGCGGCAGCGTCGTCAACCCGCCGGTGTGGCGCGCCTCGACGATCCTTTACGACAGTGTCGCCGACCTCGACGCGCGCGGCCATGCGACGCACGACAAGCTTTATTATGGGCGCCGCGGCACGCCGACGGTGTGGGCGCTCGCCGATGCGCTGACCGATATGGAGCCGGGGGCGGCGGGGACGTTGCTTTATCCGTCGGGGGTCGCGGCCAATTCGGCGGGGCTGCTTGCGCTGCTCGCGCCCGGCGATCATTTGCTGATGGTCGACAGTGCCTACGAGCCAACGCGCGCCTTTTGCGACGGGTTGCTTAAGCGTTATGGGGTGACGACGACCTATTATGACCCGCTGGTCGGCGCGGGAATCGCCGATCTGATCACGCCGAAAACCAAGCTGATCTTCCTCGAATCGCCGGGCAGCCTGACCTTTGAGGTGCAGGACATTCCGGCGATCACCGCGGTTGCGCGCGAGCGCGGGGTGTTGACGATGCTCGACAACACCTGGGCGACGCCGCTGCTGTTTCGCGCGCTGACGCACGGGGTCGACGTAACGATGATGAGCCTGACCAAATATGTCGGCGGCCACAGCGACGCGATGATGGGATCGCTCACCGCCACCAAAGCGGTGTGGCCACGGCTGCGCAGCGCGGCGTATCAGCTGGGGCAGGCGGTTTCGCCCGACGATTGCGCGCTGATGCTGCGCGGGCTCAGGACGCTCGACGTGCGGATGGCGCGCCATGGCGAAAACGGGATGGCGGTCGCCAACTGGCTCGCAGCGCGGCCGGAAGTCGCGCGTGTCCTCCACCCCGCGCTCCCCCGCGGCCCCGGCCACACGATCTGGTCGCGCGATTTCAGCGGGACCAGTGGACTGTTCGGCTTCACGCTGAAGGGCGCCGATATCGCCGCGCGCACCCGCTTCATCGATGCGCTGTCGCTGTTCGGCATCGGGTTCAGCTGGGGCGGCTATGAAAGCCTCGTCGTCCCTAGCAACCCCATCCGCACCGCGGCGCCGCGCACCGATCCCGATCTGCTGATCCGCTTGTCGATCGGGCTGGAGGATCCCGCCGATCTGATTGCCGATCTCGAAAAGGGCTTCGCCGCCATGACCGCGCCATGATGAGCATCGACGAACTTGCCGCCCGCATGGGCTTTCCTTCGCTCGCCGACGCGCGAGTGGTCGAACTCGCGACCGCCGCAGCGCTCGGCGCACTGGCGCTCGGCATTGGCTGGCTGGTCAAGCGCCGCCTCGGCACCCGGCTCGCCGACTGGCTGCACGGGCAGGATTTTGGCGCACCCGGGCCGCTGACCGCACGCGCCGCGGCGATGGTTGGCTGGCTGGCC
The DNA here is from genome assembly GCA_018823905.1 of Alphaproteobacteria bacterium. GTDB lineage: Bacteria > Pseudomonadota > Alphaproteobacteria > Sphingomonadales > Sphingomonadaceae > Sphingopyxis. The sequence continues at coordinate 2,230 of JAHJHL010000029.1, read as the reverse complement.
GCACTGTTGTTCGTCGGCATCGTCATCGCAGCATGGCCATGGGATCCCTTTGCGCTGTTGTTGCTCGATATCGTGCTCGCGATCAGCATCGCGGTGCTGATCCGCAACATCCTGGTCGGGGTCGGGCTGGGCGACGGGATCGCGCTCGCGGGTGCTTTTGCCGCGCTCGTCGTGATGCTGTCGCGCGCGGTCGGCGGCCTCGAAATGCTGCAAGAACGGCTGGACAGCGTCGGCTTCTCGGTCGGCGCGCGCCATTTCTCGTTGCTGTCGGCGATCAACATCCTGCTGACCGTCGTCATTCTGTTCACGATTGTGCGCGTTGCCAACCGCGTGCTGCGCCGGATGATCAAGGGCAGCGACAAATTCGATCCGACGCAGCGGTTGCTGATCGAAAAAATCGCGGGCGTCGTGATCATCGTCGCGGCGTTTTTCGTCGGCATCGACATGCTCGGCATCGACCTCACCGCCTTTGCCGTGTTTTCGGGGGCATTGGGGCTGGCCATCGGTTTCGGTTTGCAGAAAACCGTCGGCAACCTGATTGCCGGGATCATCCTGCTGATGGACCGGTCGATCAAGCCGGGCGACGTGATTGTCGTCGGCGACAGTTTTGGCTGGGTGAACAAGATCGGGGTACGCGCGGTGTCGGTGATCACGCGCGAAGGCAAGGAACATCTGATTCCCAACGAGAATCTGATGACGCAGGAGGTCGAAAACTGGAGCTATTCCAGCCGCGCGGTTCGCGTAAAGATCGAGATTGGAGTGGCCTACGACACCGACCTGCGCCTCGCGCAGCGCTTGATGATCGAAGCCGCGAAGGAATCGAAGCGCGTGCTCGAAGAACCCGCCCCGGTCTGCTGGATCACCGGCTTTGGCGACAGCAGTGTCGACCATGAAGTGCGCTTCTGGATCACCGACCCCGAGGGCGGGGTCGGTAACATCAAGGGCGGCGTGTTCCTGAGCATCTGGGACAAATTTCAGGAGGCCGGGATCGAAATCCCGTTCCCGCAGCGCGACGTGCATGTCCGCGACCTGCCCGAAGCGGCGACCAGGCCGGTGACCGTCGCTAAGCCCAAGGCGGCCAGCGGCCCCCGCCGTCGCGGGGGCGACGCGCCTCAGTAACCGGTCTTCTTCGCGCGCTCGACGCATTCGACGATGATGCGCTTAGCCTCGTCGACGTCGCCCCAGCCGTTGAGCTTCGCCCATTTGCCGGGCTCAAGATCTTTGTAGTGGGTGAAGAAATGCTCGATCTGCTGCAGCACGATCGGCGGCATGTCGGTGTAGCTCGCGACATCGGCATAATAGGGAAAGGTCTTGTTGACCGGGACGCACAGCAATTTTTCGTCGCCGCCGGCGTCGTCTTCCATCAACAGCACGCCGATCGGACGGCACTTGACCACCGCACCCGCGACGATCGGCGAGCGTGCGACAACGAGCGCGTCGAGCGGATCGCCGTCCTCGCCCAGCGTGTGCGGGACAAAACCGTAGTTGGCGGGGTAGCGCATGGGGGTGTGGAGGAAGCGGTCGACGAACAGGGCGCCCGACGCCTTGTCGAACTCATATTTCACCGGCTCGCCGCCGATCGGCACCTCGATCAGGACGTTCAGGCTGTCGGGCGGGCTGTCGCCGGCGGGGATCAGGTCGATGCGCATGGGAGAGTCGAGTCCTTTGTTTTTGGAAATTGCGCGCGCCTTTAGCGCCGGAGAGCGCCAAAAGTCGAGGCTTTAAGCCCTGTCTTTGAAGGGTGGGGCGTTACAGAGCCCGTTTCGGTGCGAGCAGCCGATCGAACCAGTCGGGACCATCGCCGACCTTTTCCAGGTGCGGCCAGCGCAGCCCGCCATGATAGGCCAGCTCGATCTGGCGATAGCGCCCGCCGCGCTCGACCAGCAGCCGCACCGGGGTCTTGCCGTCGGCCGCGGTGCGAATCGCAGCCTCCAGCCGATCCTTGCTGTAACTGTTGCCATCGACCGCGACGATTTTGGTGCCGTTGACGATGTCGGCCTTGAACGCGGGGCTGTCCCACAGGATCGCCCCGGCGATGCCGTCCTTGTCGATCGTCAGCCCCAGCGAATGAGTCAGATCGTAGTTTTTCGCCTGCGCCATGCGGTCGCGGTCATAGACGTTGGGCGCGTCGCGCCACATCAGCCGATATCCCGCGCGCTCGATCCCGGCGACGGGGGCCACCTGTCCGGGAGTTTGCAGCCGCCCACGCAGGAAACCGGCCCAATCATAC
>JAHJHL010000028.1 GCA_018823905.1 Alphaproteobacteria bacterium | reverse complement strand
CTGTCTTCCAGCATCTTGGCGAGGGTGCCGACCGCGTCGGCAGCCTTGCCCTTGCCCTTGGTCGCGGCGTCGCGTGCCTTGGCCGATGCCTGGTTGGCGAGCGTCGTCGCTTCACCCTTGAGCGAAGCGGCTTTCTTCGACGCTTCCGACTTTATCGTTTCGCGCGTAGCGACCAGCTGATCGCGGATCGGATGATCCTTGGCAGCCTTCACCGTGGCGGGCTTGCGCGCAGGAGCAGACTTGGTAGCGCCAGCCTTTGCGGGGGCCTTGGGGCGCGGGGCGGCGGTTTTGGTCGTCGCGGGAGTAGCGGGCTTGGCCATGGCGTTGTCCTCTTCTTCTTTTTGTCGGGCGCCGCATTGGCGAACATCCCTTTGGTCCTGCCTGAATATATAGCAAGAGCCGCCCATTGGTTCCATAGGCCAGCAAAATTCCTATGCATTATTGCGATTCCCGCGCCGCGCCGATAACAGGCGGGCGCCTTTCCCAACCGGCCTACCGCTGGCCGCCAGCAGGACATATCCCATGACCGCCATCATCGACATCCACGGCCGCGAAATCCTCGACAGCCGCGGCAACCCCACCGTCGAAGTCGATGTGCTGCTCGAGGACGGCAGCTTCGGCCGCGCCGCGGTGCCTTCGGGCGCCTCGACCGGCGCGCATGAAGCGGTCGAACTGCGCGATGGCGACAAGTCGCGGTATCTTGGCAAGGGCGTGATCAAGGCGGTCGCCGCGGTCAACGGCGACATCGCCGACGCGCTGATCGGCCTTGATGCCGAGGACCAGCGCGAACTCGACATGACGATGATCGACCTCGACGGCACGCCGAACAAGAGCCGCCTCGGCGCCAACGCGATCCTCGGCGTCAGCCTCGCCGCTGCGAAGGCCGCTGCCGACGCGCGCGGGCTGCCGCTCTATCGTTATGTCGGCGGCGTGTCGGCGCGCACCTTGCCGGTGCCGATGATGAACATCATCAACGGCGGCGAACATGCCGACAATCCGATCGACGTGCAGGAATTCATGATCATGCCCGTCGGCGCTGGCAGCATCGCCGAAGCCGTGCGCTGGGGCAGTGAGATTTTCCACACGCTGAAAAAAGGCCTGTCATCGAAGGGACTCGCGACCGCGGTCGGCGACGAAGGCGGCTTCGCCCCGAACCTCGCCTCGACCCGCGCCGCGCTCGACTTCATTGCCGCGTCGGTCGATCAGGCGGGTTTCAAGCTCGGCACCGACGTCGTGCTCGCGCTCGATTGCGCCGCGACCGAATTCTTCAAGAACGGCAAATATGAAATCAGCGGCGAGGGGCTTTCATTGAGCCCCGAGCAGATGGCCGAATATCTCGCCGCGCTCGTCAACGACTATCCGATCAAGTCGATCGAAGACGGGATGAGCGAAGATGATTTTGTGGGCTGGAAGGCGCTCACCGATCTCGTCGGCGACCGGTGCCAGCTCGTCGGCGACGACCTGTTCGTCACCAACCCGCTGCGCCTGGAACAGGGGATCAAGGACGGCCTTGCCAACTCGCTGCTCGTCAAGGTCAACCAGATCGGCACACTCAGTGAAACGCTCGACGCGGTCGATATGGCGCACCGCGCCCGCTACACCGCGGTGATGTCGCACCGCTCGGGCGAGACCGAAGATTCGACGATCGCCGACCTCGCGGTCGCGACCAACTGCGGCCAGATCAAGACCGGCAGCCTCGCCCGGTCGGACCGGCTGGCGAAGTACAACCAGCTTATCCGCATCGAGGAAGAGCTGGGCGACATGGCGCGTTATCCGGGGGCGGCGATTTTCGCGTAGTTTAGCGGTGCTCAGTGTGGCCTGAGACAATGCCTTGTCGCAGACCACCTAACGCCTCGTCTCTAGCTGTATCACCTTCAAAAAAATCACGAAGGTTTACACGGTGCTCATGCAAGATTGCGAGCAGCCGCTTGTCTCCTATGTGGCTGTTTAGGGAATCCACTAGTCGGCTATTGCGCCGATTAACCTCTGCTTTGGCGATCTCCAAGGCCTGCTCCAACTGAAGTTTGAATTCGTTCTGCAGTTCTTGCTGTTGGAAGATTCGCCTGCTGCCGGTCATGATTTTCAGATCGTCCGGCCGATCAAGAGGGATAAAAATGCCTTCAATCTGCCAAGTTAGGTTGTCCCGCAAATGGCCCGGGCCAAAGTGCGCAATCGCATCGTCGCGAAGCGCGCAGAGCTTATCGTGAACAATCTTTTGCTCCGCGTCGAGTTTTGATCGCATGTCAAAGCTTCGGCGGTGTCGTGACGAGGTTTTTGTGGCCCGAACATACAGCATTATGGCAGTGTTGAGTAGGGCTAGCGCGCAGTTCGACGCCCAGTTTGGTGAGGCAGCTTCACGCTTGGCCGCTTGAATAATGCTTGGAAGCGTGCACACCATATCGTGCGCGGTTGCGAGATCGGTGTAAATCGAATGAGCGTCGCTCGTTTGCTGAATGAGGCGTGCAACCATTCCGTATTCTGCTTGCAAGGCAGTGGCGGCAGCTTTTAGGTCTATTGCTAGTCCAGTTTCGACTTGATTATTTTTCATATATCCCGACCTGCGATCCACTTCCGACCTAATTGTCATTTAGTGGCTTTGACGGAAAACCAAAACTTCATAGAAAACCATCATCAGACGCCTTGACGCCATGAATCAACTCTGATTCAAGGGCTCGAATGACGCAGCGCCATAAACTCCGCAAATCGATGAACCGGGCCGTCGGCCCCGCGGTCGCGGTGATCGCGGTTCTGGCGATGATCGGTTACATCATTCTTGGCCCGACCGGGCTTTATGCCTGGGGCGATTACAGCCAGTCGGTCGAGAAGAAGCGCGTCGTGCTGTCCGAACTGGCGAAGAAAGAAAGCGAGCTGGAGAACCGCGTCAACCTGCTCGACCGGCGGCGCGTCGATCCCGATCTGGCCGAGGAATATGTGCGCGAAAAGCTGGGCGCCTATCACCCCGATGAGGTGATCATTCCGATGGAGCCTGCGGCGAAACGCTGACCTAGGTAAATCCCTCTCCTTCAGGGGAGGGCAGCGAGACTTGCCAGCTTGCTGGCTTAGTCGCAGCGGGTGGGGTCCAGCGGCCTTGCACGACGCCGACAGACCCCACCCCAACCCCTCCCCTGAAGGGGAGGGGCTTAGATATGCTGCATACGTAAGTTTGCGTTGCTGCCGCCCCCAAGCGGGCGTTGCCAAACCTGCTTTGCGGCTCCTATAGGGAGCCTTGCCGTAACGGCTAAATGCAAAGGAAACCTCCCTTGGCCAAAGCACCCGCGGGCAAACCTGCCGCGCCGAAAAAGACTGCCTCCACCCCAGCTGCCGCGACCAATCGCGAGCAACCGCGCGATCCCGTTCCCTATGACGCGACGCCCGAGGAGCTGGAGAAATTCTACCGCGAAATGCTGCTGATCCGCCGTTTCGAGGAAAAGGCGGGGCAGCTGTACGGGCTGGGGCTGATCGGCGGATTCTGCCATCTCTATATCGGTCAGGAAGCCGTCGCGGTCGGTTTGCAGTCGGCGCTCGACGGCGACAAGGATAGCGTCATTACCGGGTACCGCGACCATGGCCATATGCTCGCTTACGGGATCGACCCCAAAGTGATCATGGCCGAACTGACGGGCCGCGCCGCGGGGATCTCGCGCGGCAAGGGCGGCTCGATGCATATGTTCAGCGTCGAGCATAAATTCTATGGCGGCCACGGCATCGTCGGCGCGCAGGTGTCGCTGGGCACCGGGCTGGCCTTTGCCCACAAGTACCGCGACGACGGCGGGGTCGCGATGTCCTATTTCGGCGACGGCGCGTCGAACCAGGGGCAGGTGTACGAAAGCTTCAACATGGCCGAGCTGTGGAAGCTGCCGATCATCTTTGTGATCGAGAACAACCAATATGCGATGGGCACGTCGGTCAATCGCTCGTCGGCCGAGGATCAGCTCTATCGCCGCGGCGAGAGTTTCCGCATTCCCGGGATGCAGGTTGATGGCATGGACGTGCTCGCGGTGCGCGGCGCTGCCGAAGCGGCGCTCGAATGGGTCCGCGCAGGCAAGGGGCCAGTGCTGATGGAGCTCAAGACCTATCGCTACCGCGGCCATTCGATGTCCGATCCCGCCAAATATCGCAGCCGCGAGGAAGTGCAGGCGGTGCGCGACAAGTCCGACGCGCTTGAACATCTGAAGAAAGTGATGCTCGACGCGGGCATCACCGAAGAAAAGTTCAAGGATATCGACAAGGAAATCCGGGCGATCGTTGCCGAGTCAGCCGACTTTGCCGAAAGCGCGCCCGAACCCGACCTTCCCGACCTTTATACCGACGTGCTGGTGGAGCAATATTGAGATGGCCATCGAATTGAAGATGCCGGCGCTGTCGCCGACGATGGAAGAAGGCACGCTCGCCAAATGGCTCGTCAAGGAAGGCGACACGGTCAAATCGGGCGACATCCTCGCCGAGATCGAAACCGACAAGGCGACGATGGAATTTGAAGCGATCGACGAAGGCACGATCGGCCAGATCCTGATCGCCGAAGGCACCGACAATGTGAAGGTCGGCACCGTGATCGCGACGATTACGGGTGAGGGGGAAGACGCTGCGGCCCCGACGCCCGCGCCTGCGCCCGCTGCCGAAGCGCCGAAGTCCGATACGCCCAAGGAGGACGCGCCCAAGAAAGCCGAAAGCGGCACCGAACAACTCGCCGTCAAGGCGAAAGCCGCGGTCGCTGACCCCGCCGTCCTCGAAGGCACCGCGATGGTCCGCCTGACCGTCCGCGAAGCATTGCGCGACGCGATGGCCGAGGAAATGCGCGCCGACGACCGGGTGTTCGTGATGGGCGAGGAAGTCGCCGAATATCAGGGCGCGTACAAGGTCACGCAGGGGCTGCTCGACGAATTCGGCGCGCGCCGCGTCATCGACACCCCGATCACCGAATATGGCTTTGCCGGGCTGGGCGCGGGTGCGGCGATGGGCGGGCTGAAGCCGGTCATCGAATTCATGACCTTCAACTTCGCGATGCAGGCGATCGACCACATCATCAACTCGGCGGCGAAGACCAACTATATGTCGGGCGGCCAGATGCGCTGTCCGATCGTGTTCCGCGGCCCGAACGGCGCCGCGTCGCGCGTCGGCGCGCAGCACAGCCAGAATTTCGCGCCGTGGTATGCCAGCGTCCCCGGGCTGATCGTGATTGCGCCCTATGACGCCGCCGATGCCAAGGGGTTGCTGAAGGCCGCGATCCGCACCGAAGACCCCGTCGTTTTCCTCGAAAACGAACTGCTCTATGGCCGCAGCTTCGATGTTCCCGATCTGCCCGATCACGTCCTGCCGATCGGTCAGGCGCGGATCATGCGGCCGGGCAACGACGTTACCGTCGTCAGCTATTCGATCGGCGTCGGGCTCGCGCTCGAAGCCGCCGACCAGCTGGCGGCTGAGGGCATCGACGCCGAGGTCATCGATCTGCGCACGTTGCGCCCGCTCGACACCGCGACGGTGCTCGCGAGCCTCAAAAAGACCAATCATCTTGTCGTCGTCGAGGAAGGCTGGCCGACCTGTTCGATCGCCAGCGAACTGGCGATGGTCGCGATGGAGCAGGGCTTCGACAACCTCGATGCGCCGGTGATACGCGTGTGCAACGAGGATGTGCCGCTACCCTATGCCGCCAACCTCGAGAAAGCGGCGCTGATCGACGTCCCCCGCGTGGTCGCGGCGGTGAAGGCGGTGCGGAATCGCGGCTGATCCGTTCTACCTCGTCATTGCGAGGAGCGAAGCGACGAAGCAATCCAGAGCGGTGTAAGGCCGCCCCTGGATTGCTTCGCTTCGCTCGCAATGACGATGCGATGCTGTTAGCGCTCCCTGCCCATGACAGCTGATAGGACGCCCGAAACCACCATCTACCCCGACATCCGCGACCCGCGCGTGATGGTGGCCGTCCCGCGCGAACGGCGCGCTGCGATCGCGACGCTGTGGGCGTTCGCCGAGCGGCTGACCGGGCTCCTGCACGACGCGCGCGAACCGTTGATCGGGCAGATCAAGCTGGCCTGGTGGCGCGACATGACGGCGATGCTCGCGCGCGATCCCGAGGGCTTGCCCAAGGGCGAACCCTTGCTCGCCGAACTGACTGCGACATGGGCCGGGCAGGGCGGGCTCGATACGCTCGTCGATGCGGCCGAGGGGATGCTGCTGGCCGAGAATGCCGACGACCGCCGCGCCGCCGCCGCAGATTTCGGCGCGCGTCTTTTTGCGCTGTCGGGCGGCGATGGCGACGGCGGTCGGCGGTGGGGGCTGCTGTGGGGCGCCAGCGTTCAGACGGGCGCGCAGGAGGCACGCGAGTTGCTCATCGCTGCGCACGATTGTGCGCCGCCTTCGCGCAGCATTTTCGCAGCAAACCGCGCGCTGCTCATGCTCGACCGCTGGGCAGGCGCCATCGCCCGGAACCATGGCGAACGGCGCTGGCGGAGCGAGGGATTGCTGTTGCTGCGGCTCGGCCTGATCGGCCGTTGACGATAAAAATGCGCCGGGGGTGGAAATGCGCCGCCCGAACATCTATCTTGTCCGGTACAAAATAGGGTCGCAGGGGACGGTTTATGTTCAACGGGCTGATCGCCTATCTCGATTCGATCAAGGCGCGCGACCCTGCGCCGCGGTCGCGTTGGGAAATCCTACTCTACCCGGGTCTCGTCGCGGTGGGCATGCACCGCATCGCGCACTGGCTGTTCGAGGCGCGGCTGTTTTTCCTCGCGCGCTTCGTCAATCATCTGTCGCGCTGGATGACCGCGATTGACATTCATCCGGGCGCCAAGATCGGCCGCCACCTGTTCATCGACCATGGCTTCACCGTCATCGGCGAAACCGCCGAAATCGGCGATAATGTCACCATCTATCAGTGCGTGACGCTGGGCGGCACCGATCCCGCCAATGGAATCGCGGGCAAACGCCATCCGACGCTGGCCGACGACGTTATCGTCGGATCGGGGGCGCAGATCCTCGGCCCGATCACCGTCAACCCGCGCGCGCGCATCGGCGCCAATGCGGTGGTGACCAAGGATGTGCCCGAGGGTGCGGTGATGGTCGGCATCCCGGCGCGTTCGACCTTGGTCGACGCCGCCGAATATGCGCGCGAATTCGTTCCCTATGGCACATGCAACGAGACGTTCGACCCGGCGACGCAAAAGGTCGAATTGCTGCAATGCCAGCTGGAGCAGATGCAGAAACAGCTCGCGGCGCTGATCGCTGAACGGGATGCGAATGCCGACGATGAAGCGCCGCGGCGCAAGGGGAGCCGGAAAAGCGCCTGATGGGTACGGTGACGCCCTTGCCGTTCGCGAACAGGGCCATATCGCAGCAGACCGGTTTCGAACGCCCCGAATTGATGCGCATCCTCGACCTTTATGGCCGCATGGTCGCGGCGGGGCATTGGCGCGACTATGCGATGGATTTCCACCGCGACGCCGCGATTTTCTCGGCCTTTCGCCGCGCCGCCGAGCGTCCCGAATATCGCATTGAAAAACGCCCCGCCTTGCGGAGCCGCCAGGGCATGTGGGCCTTGGTCTCCGAAGCCGGGGCGATTTTGAAGCGCGGGGACGAGCTCGCGAATGTGCTCGCCCCCGTCGAACGCAAGCTTATGAAGCTGGTTGGGGACTGACCGACCGCGTCGTCGCGGGCAGCTGGTTCGCCAGATTGTCGGGCAGCATCCCCACCACGACCGTGCGGGCATTCTGCCAGAAGGCCGATAGCAGCAGCAACGCCGAACCGATTACAAACGCGGTCAACGCAACATTGAGTTCGACCGCGCCGAATTCGCGGAACAACTGGGTCAGCGCGAACAGCACATAGGCGAGGGCGGATACCAGCAACGCGCGGCGGTCGATCGCCAGCGCGATCAGCCCGAACAGCACATAGATGCCGACGACCATCACTGCCGCCCCGCTACCGATGTCGCTGCCGTCGGTGACGCCGAGCAGGTGGAAGATCGGATGCGCGATCATCGGCGCGGCGAGCAGGTGGAGCCAGAAGGCGACGTCGCTGCGCCGTGTCTGGCGCACCCGGTCGCTGCGGTCCCACCACATGGCGAGCGCGAACACGCCGATACCGGCGGTCAGCACCAGCGACATCACCAGCGCGTCGGGGCGTTCGGGCATGCCGGTGATCGACAGCACCAGCGCCACCGCGGTTGCGGCCAGCGCGGCAGTTCCGGCAGCGACGGTGATCGGCACCATGAAGCGGCGCCAATGCGCCCAGGTTGCCGCGGCGGTGATCAGCGCCATCGCGCCGACGATGATTGCACCGACGGTTTCGCCGGGATCGCGGCCGAAAATGGCCTCGCCATGTTCGACCATGAAGCCGACCATCGTCGCGAACACGCCGCCCGAAAAGGCGAGGACCAGCACGATGCTGGGCAGCGCCATGCGGCGCTTGCGGGTGAAATATTCGGCGAGAAACCAAGCCGACAGGGCGACGAACGCGCCGCCGAGTGCGGTGTGGATCGATGCGCCGATCCAGCCGACCGCCATCAGCAGGATCACAGCGGCGATGCTGACGAAAATATCATTGAAACCGGTAATCAGGCGGAAGGATTCTTCGTCCGCCGCGGGGGCCGAACGCGCCGACGCGATATGCGACCGGAATGCCATCGCGGCCTCCGGCGTCAAAACCTTCGCATCGACCGCGGCTTGCAGGTCGCTTTCACTATACATCGGGGTCGTCCTTGTTAGACCGATCCCCTTGCCCCATGGATGCTATGGCATGGCCGTGTTGCTGTGTCAATACAGTGCGGCGGATGCGATAATCCTCCCTGTCGCGCAGCGATGGGGAGGGGGACCGCTTGCGAAGCAAGTGGTGGAG
>JAHJHL010000027.1 GCA_018823905.1 Alphaproteobacteria bacterium | reverse complement strand
CTCGAAGACTTCTTCTCGAAATGGACGAGCGATTTCGTGAAGAAGGTCCGCAAGCCGTGGATTGCCGCGGTCAACGGTTTCTCGCTCGGCGGCGGCTGTGAACTGGCGATGATGGCCGATTTCATCATCGCGTCGGACAAGGCGAAATTCGGCCAGCCCGAAATCAAGCTCGGCGTCGCCCCCGGCATGGGCGGGTCGCAGCGGCTGACGCGCGCGGTCGGCAAGGCAAAGGCGATGGAAATGTGCCTCACCGGCCGGATGATGGACGCCGAAGAGGCCGAGCGCTCGGGCCTCGTCGCACGCGTCGTGCCGCACGAGACGCTGGTCGATGAAGCCGTGAAGACCGCGACAGTGATCGCCGCGATGCCGCCGATGGCCGCGATGGTGAACAAGGACATGGTCAACGCCGCGTTCGAAACGACGCTCGATCAGGGGCTGATCTACGAACGCCGCCTGTTCCAGATTTTAGCGGCGACCGAGGACAAGGCCGAGGGCATGGCCGCCTTTATCGAGAAGCGCGAAGGCGTGTGGAAGGGGCGATAGCTTTTCATCCTCTCCCTTTGGGAGAGGCAACGGAGACTTGGTCCGAATGGACCTAGTCGCAGTCGGTGAGGGGCTGTGCGCTATCGGTGACGACCACCCCCTCACCAACTTCGCCTAGTCGGGCAAGCCGACAAGGCTACATATCCTCTCCCAAAGGGAGAGGAAGTTGGAGCAAGATATGAAGATCGCATTCATCGGACTCGGCAATATGGGCGGCGGCATGGCCGCGAATCTGGCGAAGGCGGGCCATGAAGTCCGCGCCTTCGACCTTAGCGAAGAGGCGCTCGCGCGCGCGGGCGAGTCCGGCTGCACGCGCGCTGCGTCGGCGGCCGAGGCCGTGACCGGCGCTGATGCCGTGGTGACGATGCTCCCAGCGGGCAAGCATGTCGCAGCTGTGTATCAGGAAACCGTTTTCCCGCATGCCGCCGACGGCACCCTGTTGCTCGATTGCTCGACCATCGACGTTGCAACGTCGCGGAGCAACGTCGAAGCCGCCGCCAATGCTGGCCTCGTCGCAGTCGATGCCCCCGTGTCGGGCGGCATCGCCGCGGCGAATGCCGGGACGCTGACCTTCATGGTCGGAGGCACCGACGACGGCTTTGCCCGCGCGCAGCCGATCCTAGCGCAGATGGGCAAGGCGGTGATCCACGCTGGCGATGCGGGCGCGGGGCAGGCGGCGAAGATCTGCAACAACATGCTGCTCGGCGCGTCGATGGTCGCGACGTGCGAGACGCTTGCGCTGGCACTCAAGCTCGGGCTCGACCCGCAGAAATTCTTCGACATCGCCAGCGTGTCATCGGGGCAATGCTGGTCGCTGACCAGCTACGCGCCGCTGCCCGGTGTCGGCCCGACGACCCCCGCCGACAATGATTATAAGGGCGGGTTCGCGGCGGCGCTGATGCTCAAGGATCTGCGGCTGGCGATGGTGGCCGCGGCGAGCGTCGACGCCGATGTGCCGATGGGCGCAAAGGCGCGCGAATTGTACGAGGCGTTTGTTGCGGCGGATCAAGACGGCCGCGACTTTTCGGCGATTATCCAGACGTTGCAGGGCTGAGACCATACACCCAACGCCGTTCGCATCGAGCGAAGTCGAGATGCGTCTGGCGCTGTGCTGGCGTGTCTCGACTTCGCTCGACACGAACGGGAATTTGGGTCCGTTCTAGTAAAAATCCGCCGTCTCGCCGCCATCCTTGCGGTCGCCGCGATGCACCTGCGTCGGCGCACGGCGATCGCCCGTCCGGACCTCGATCCGTCCATCGACGCGCCGCACCTCGGCGGGCGCCAGGATACGCGCCCGCGCGATGGCAACCGCGCTCGTCGTCGGTGGCGCTGGTGGCGCGGTAACCGGGACGCTGCCCGTAAGCAGCAACAGGGCGAGAAACGACATGGCAATCATGCTCTGCCGTAACGACAGGTGTGACCAGCGCTTTAACCCTGAATCGCAACTATTTGTGTCCACCGACGGCGGCGGCACGCCAAAGCAAAGGCCGGCTGCCCCGCGGTGGGACAGACGGCCTGCTGATTATAATCGAAAGCGGGCTTAGAAGCCGCTTTTCGCGTCGGCCTTTTCCTTCAGCAAAGGCGCGATCTCGAACCCGTGCTTTTCCAGCGCCGCGACGATCTTGTCGGTGCCTTCCAGCCCGGCCCAGAACATCGGGCCGCCGCGATAGACCGGCCAGCCATAGCCATAAATCCACACGACATCGATGTCCGACGCGCGCTGCGCCTTGCCTTCGCTGAGAATCAGCGCGCCTTCGTTGACCATCGGGTACAGCGTGCGTTCGATGATCTCCTGATCGGTGATCTCGCGCTTTTCGATCCCGGCCTTGCCGCGAAACTCCTCGATCAGTTCGGCCACCCGCGCGCTTTCCGACGGCTGGCGTTTCTCGTCATAATCGTAAAAGCCTGCCTGCTTCTTCTGGCCCCAGCGGCCTTCGGCGCACAGCGCGTCGCGGATGCTTTCGATGCGGTTAGGGTCGCGGTGCCAGCCAATGTCGACCCCGGCCAGGTCGCTCATCTGGAACGGCCCCATCGGCATGCCGAATTCGACATGGACCTTGTCGACCTGCGCCGGGGTGGCGCCTTCCATCAGCAGGTTCATCGCCTCGATCTGGCGCGGCTTGAGCATACGGTTGCCGATAAAGCCGTCGCAGACGCCCGCGACCACGGCGACCTTGCCGATCTTCTTGCCGATCGCCATCGCCGTCGCCAGCGCGTCGGGCGCGGTCTTTTCGCCGCGCACGACCTCGAGCAGCTTCATGACATTGGCGGGCGAGAAGAAATGCATGCCGAGCACGTCGCCGGGGCGGCTCGTCGCGGTCGCGATCTCGTCGACATCCAGATAGCTGGTGTTCGACGCCAGGATCGCGCCGGGTTTGGCGATTTTGTCGAGCTTGCCGAAGATGTCCTTTTTGACGTCCATATTCTCATAGACCGCCTCGATGATCAGGTCGCAGTCAGCGAGATCGTCGAGGCTGAGCGTCGGGGTCAATATGCCCATCATCTGCTCGACCTGTTCGGGCTTGAAGCGGCCCTTGGCGGCCGACGCATCGTAATTTTTGCGGATCACTCCGACGCCGCGATCGAGCGCGTCCTGCTGCATTTCGACGATCGTGACGGGGATGCCCTTCTGGAGGAAGTTCATCGAAATCCCGCCGCCCATCGTGCCGGCGCCGATCACGCCGACCTTTTTGATGTCGCGCAGCTGGGTGTCCTTGGGCAGGCCGTCGATCTTCGCGGCCTGACGCTCGGCGAAAAAGATGTGGCGCTGCGCCGCCGACTGGCTGCCGAACATCAGCTTCATGAACTGCTCGCGCTCGAAGGCGAGGCCTTCCTCGAAGGGCAGCCGCGTGGCGGCTTCGACGCAGGCGAGGTTGGCATAAGGCGCCTCGAAACCGCGCCAGCGCTTGGCGTTCTTCGCCTTCAGCTCTTCGATCACCGCAACGTCGCCGAACACCGGGCGTTCGCGTGTCGGACGCGGGCCGTCGGCGATCTTGGCGCGCGCGAAGGCGATCGCATCGGCGGCGAGGCTGTCTTCGCCCGCCAGTTCGTCGACGAGGCCGAGTTCTTTCGCCTTGGCGGCGGGCAGCGGATCGCCGGTCGAGGTCATCGTCGCCGCGGCTTCGACGCCGACGACGCGCGGCAGGCGCTGCGTGCCACCCGCGCCGGGCAGCAGGCCGAGCTTCACTTCGGGAACGCCGAGCTTCGCCGACGGGACGGCGATACGGTAATGGCAGACGAGCGCGGTTTCCAGACCGCCACCGAGCGCGGTGCCGTGGATCGCGGCGACCACCGGCTTCGATGCCGCTTCGATGCTGTTCAGCACCGCATTAAAATCGGGACCGCGCGGCGGCTTGCCGAATTCGCTGATGTCGGCGCCGGCGATAAAGGTCGCCCCGGCGCAGCGCAGCACGATCGCCTTGACGCTGTCGTCGGCGAGCGCGGCGGCGAAATTGTCTTCGAGCCCCTGCCGGACGTGCCAGCTCAGCGCGTTGACGGGAGGATTGTTGACGATGATGACGGCGACATCGCCATCCTTTTCCATCGTGACGGAAACGGGGGTTTCTTCGGACATTTCAGGCTCCTTAAAAGATTCCGTTCGCTTCGAGCGAAGTCGAGAAGCGTCTAGCGCTGCGCTTCGCGTGTCTCGACTGCGCTCGACACGAACGGTGGGTGGGTTGTTGTATCAGTCATCGATCGCGGCGTGGACCAATGTCTTGACCTCGCGCCGCACGGGATAGGTGGAGGAGGGCATCAGCTGGGTCATGAACACCATGCAAATCTGCTCGACCGGGTCGACGAAGAATCCGGTCGAGAACATGCCGCCCCAATAATAGTCGCCGACCGACCCGGGGGTCATCGTCTGCGCCGGGCTTTCGTTCACCGCAAAGCCGAGCCCGAAGCCGACCCCGGCATTTTCGGCCTCCGAAAAGATACCGACGCTATGCTGGACCAGGTCGCCGCCCCCGACGAGATGGTTCGCGGTCATCAGTTCCAGCGTCTTGCGGCTGATAATGCGGACACCATCGAGCGCGCCACCACCGAGCAGCATCAGGCAGAAACGGTGATAGTCGGCCAAGGTCGAAACCAGCCCGCCGCCGCCCGAATGAAAGCTGCGGTCCTTCGCCCAGCGGCTCTTGTCGCCCCCGTCAAAGGGCTTCATCTTCGCCTGCGCGTCGAACATATAGCAGTCGGTCAGCCGGTGCTGCTGGTCGGCGGGCACCTTGAACCCGGTATCGACCATGCCGAGCGGGCCAAAGATGCGCTCCTGTAAAACCTGCGCAAACGGCTTGCCCTCGATGCGCTCGACCACCGCGCCGAGCACGTCGGTCGCCATCGAATAATTCCAGTGCGCGCCGGGGTCGAACTGCAACGGGATTTTCGCCAGATCGGCGATGAAGCTGTCCATCGTATAATTGGCATCGAAATCGTCGATCCGCATTTTGCGATACGCGGCGTCAACCGGGGTGCGCTCCTGAAACCCGTAAGTGAGCCCCGACGTGTGGCGCAGCAGGTCGACCATGCGGATCGGCTGCGTCGGCGCGCGGGTCAGGAACGGCACATTGCCG
>JAHJHL010000026.1 GCA_018823905.1 Alphaproteobacteria bacterium | reverse complement strand
CGCGAAGGCGTGCGCAAACGCGGCGTGTCTCGACTTCGCTCGACACGAACGGGAAGCGAGGTTCGCGCCGGGCATCAAAAAACCGTCCGCGCCGCGACCGCCCCCTTGGTCGCAAAGCTGAAGCGCGGTTCCACCGCCAGCTTCGGATCGAGGATATGCGCCGCGACGCGCTTGCCCACCGCGGGGCCGTTTTTGAACCCGTGCCCCGATCCGCCGCCGACCAGCCAGACGCGCTCCTGCCCCGGAAAGCGGTCGATCAGATAGTCGCCGTTCGAGCTATTCTCATATTGGCAGACGCGCCCGCCGATCAGCGGCGCCGCCGCGAGCGCGGGAAAGCGGCGCGCGATATAGGCGCGCGCCTCGGCGATCCCCGCCGGGGTCAGGCTGCGGTCCATCGTGTCGGGGTCGACCACCGGGCCGTGGCGGTCGATCGCAATCTTGAACCCGGCGCCCTCAAGATCGGGGATGCCGTAGAAGATGCCGTTGTTGCTGTTGTCCGCCCACACCGGCAGTTCGGGTGGGGCGAAGCGCGTGTCGCCTTGCGGCGCGCCGAAATGATAGACCTCCTGCCGTGTCGCGACGATCTTGTTCATGAGCTGCTGCGGGAACAGCTCGGCGAGCCAGGGGCCGAGCGCATAGACGAGATGATCGGCGGTGCCGCCGTCGGGCAGGCTGTGGCGCTTGATCCGTTTCGACAGCAGGGGCGCGGGCATCACCACGCGCTCGACCGCGATCTGCGCGTCGGCGATCACTTCCTGCACCCCGCGCCCGGCGATCAGCGCGCCGCTTTCGGTTTCGAGGACGCCGGTTTCGCCCTGGTAAAATTGCATCTGGCGGTACTTGTTTTGCAGCCAAGCAACGTCGCCATGCTCGTGGCCGACGCGATTCGCCTGAAGCCACGCGAGCGACTGCGCGGTGTAGGCATCGCCCGCTGGCCCGAACCATAAGACTCCAGTGTTGTGCAAGATAGGCGCGCTGGCCGTATCGGAAAGCGCCTTCCAATAGGGCAAGGATTCGCGCGCCATCTCCGAATAGATGGTGTCGGCGCCGTACCCCATGCGGATAACGCGGCTCTCGCCGCCCGACGACGCGCGGACATGGCCTGCGCCATAGGCGTCGAACAGGCGCACCGTCTTGCCCGCGCGCAGCAGATGCCATGCGGTCCAGGCGCCGAACACCCCGGCGCCGATGATCGCGACATCGACATGCTGGACCTTGGGTTTGGCGGGTTTGCGTTTCTTTGACTTGCGCTCGGCCGCCGCCGCGGTCGCCGCGACGGGCAGTGCGGCGAGGCCGGTTAGCAGCGCGCGGCGGCTGGGGGTGTTACCGCCCGCCACCGGACGCATCTTTCTTGTAATAGCGATAACCGCCGATCCAGGTTTCGAGCGGGGTCATGCGGCGGATCTCGTCGGGGCTGGCGAGCATCGGGTCGGCATCGACGATCAGGAAGTCGGCGCGCATGCCGGGCATCAAGGTGCCGATGCGATCCTCGGCGAAACCCGCATAGGCGGCGGTGCGCGTGAAGCCGTCGAGCGCGGTTTCGCGGCTGACCGCTTCCTCGGGGCGCCAACCGCCAAAGGGTTCGCCCTTGGCATCGGTGCGCGAGATTGCCGCGGCAAGCCCGGGAAAGGGATTGGCGCTTTCGACCGGCACGTCGGAGCCAAAGGCGATACGGGCGCCCGCGGCCTGAAGGCTGCGCCACGCATAGGCGCCCTTGAGGCGATCGGGGCCGAGCCGCGCTTCGGCCATCAGACGGTCGCTGGTCTGGTGGACGGGCTGCATCGACGCAATGACTTTCAGGCTGGCGAAGCGCGCGATGTCGGCGGGGTCGATGATCTGCGCATGTTCGATCCGCCAGCGGCGCTCACCGGGCAGGTCGGCGGTAAGGTCGGCGATCGCGTCGAGCGCTTCGGCATTGGCAGCATCGCCGATCGCGTGGATCGTCACCTGGAATTTGTCCATCGACGCGCGGACCATCTTGTTGCGGAGCTGCGCGGGGGTGAGCAGCGGCAGGCCGGTCTGCCCAGGGGCGTCGCTATACGGCGCCTTGAGCCATGCGCCGCGCGAACCGAGCGCGCCGTCAAGGTAGAGCTTCACCCCGACCATGCGCAGCCGGTCGTCGTACAGCCACGGCGTCGGTTCGCCGCCCGCGATCATCGCCATATTGTCGATGTCGCCGCCATAGCTGAGAATCCGCACCGCCAGCTGTTTCTTGTCGCCGGCGCGGCGAAACGCCTGCCAGTCGAGGATCGATGTCCCCATGTCAGCGATCGCGGTGATCCCCTGTTCGAGCAGCTTTTGTTGCGCCAGATAGAGCGCGCGGTCGAGATCGCGCGCCAGCGGCTTGGGCTTGGCGCCGTCGACCAGGCTCATCGCCGCATCGACGAACACGCCGCTCGGCTTGCCGCCCGCCATTTCGATGCGGCCGCCCTCGGGCGACTTGCTCGCGGCGGTGACTTTCGCAGCGGTCATCGCGGCGGTGTTGGCCCAGCCCGCATGGCCATCGACGCGTTCGAGCCAGACCGGGCGGTTCGGCACCGCGGCGTCAAGATCGGCGGCGGTCGGGAAGCGGCCCAGACCCCATTTTTCCTGATTCCAGCCCGAACCGATGATCCACGGCATTTCGGGATTGTCGGCGGCATATTTGCGGATCGCCGCCTGCGCTTCGGCGAGCGAATTGGTGCCCGAGAGGTCGAGCAGCATCAGCTGAAAGCCCAGCCCCATGACATGGCCGTGTGCGTCGATCAGCCCGGGGATCAGGGTGCGGCCCTTGCCGTCTTCCTTGAAATCGGGGCGTTCGGGGCGCTTGTCCTTGCGGTCCAGCAGATCCTTGACCTTGCCATCCTTGTCGATGACCAGCCCGGTGAAGCGGACAAGCTTGCCGTCCTTGTCGAGGGTGATGCCGTTGACGTTATCGACCAGCGTGTCGGCGTGCGCGGGGGCGGCGAGGGTGAGTGCGAGAATAGCGACGATAAAGCCCCGCCCCTTCAGGGGAGGGGTAGCGAGACTTGGCAGCTTGCTGCCTAGTCGCAGCGGGG
>JAHJHL010000025.1 GCA_018823905.1 Alphaproteobacteria bacterium | reverse complement strand
CCGCCTGCGGCGGCGGTCCCCCTCCCCATCGCAAGTCGATGGGGAGGATCAGAAACGGCAGCTTCCCACCCCATCCGGGACACCCGCCGCGCGAAAAAACGCTTTCCTACATTATTCGGCTGTGCCAGCCTTCGTCTCAGCTCTTTCAATCTGTTGAAAAAAGCGGTCACGACCCGGTTACCGGATCCGGGCAGAAACCGGTGACGGCGACCCACCGAATGCGACAAACCGGGAGTTGCACGAGGCTGAACTTTACTGAACTTTGGCATGAATATGCAGCTCCCGCGCCGAACGGATCGCAGACTCCGGCTCGGGATAACCGACGACGGCAATGGCAGCACCCAGCCCCTGGCGAGAGCTACTCCGCGTCCAGCCGGACAAACCGCATATCGCCCTCAGCGCGGTGCAGTGTCAGCCCGCGCTCGGTTTTTTCAGCGCACGCCGCGTCGAAATCGACAACGCCAATGTCGTTGGGAACGATAATCGCGCGCAGCTTGCCGCCATCGGCTTCGGTCAGTTCAAAGCGCGGCGCAGTGATGTCGTAGATCGCTTCGCGCAATTCGATCCAGCGCGGGATGCGCTGGTCTTCTTCGGGCATCGTCCAGCCATCAGCCTGGGTGTAATCCTCGACGGGATTGCCGCTGTCGAACCCGATTGTGAAGTCGACGCCGGGGATGCCTCGCCCGTTGGGCCAAGTGACGAGCAACGTAGGAACCACGCCCTCGACTTCCAGCAGCGCGCCTTTCTCCATGGTCGGCGGCACCGGTTTCGGATCGGTGGTCAGGCAGATCAGGTCGCCGCGCGCTTCCCATCGCCCTTCGGCGCGTTCGTCGAGCGCTCCCGCGGCGAGCATATATTGGAAGCGGCCATCGTTGCGGATCAGAAGTCCGCCGCCGACGTCCGGCCCCTCGGCGAGGCTGTATTCGCCGACGAACGGGGAGTCCTGCGCCGCGGCGGGGGCGGCGATCAGGGCGGCGGCGAGGAGAAGGGTTCGCATGATCCGATCATGCGTCCGCCGGGGTGCGGACGCCAGCCCTTTCCACATCCCGCCCCACCTGCTAACCGCCCGCGCCATGTCCCAGACGCATCCCGACCGCCGCACCTTTGCCATCATCTCGCATCCCGACGCGGGCAAAACGACGCTGACCGAAAAATTGCTCGTGGCCGGCGGCGCGATCCATATCGCGGGCGAAGTGAAAGCACGCGGGCAGGCGCGGCGCGCGCGCTCCGACTGGATGAAGATCGAACAGCAGCGCGGGATTTCGGTGACCTCGTCGGTGATGACGTTCGAACATGCGGGGCTGGTCTTCAACCTGCTCGACACGCCGGGACATGAAGATTTCAGCGAGGATACCTATCGCACCCTGACCGCGGTCGACAGCGCGGTGATGGTGATCGACGCGGCTAAGGGTATCGAGCCGCAGACGCTCAAGCTGTTCGAGGTGTGCCGGTTGCGCTCGGTGCCGATCATCGCCTTTATCAACAAGGTCGACCGCGAAGGATTGCCGCCGTTCGAACTGCTCGACGAGATCGCCGAGCGGCTGGCGCTCGACGTGTGTCCGATGAACTGGCCAGCCGGGATGGGCGGGCAATTTGAGGGGATTTATGATCTGGTCGATCCCGCGATCATGAAGCCGGGCGGCGAAGCGTCACGCATGTACGAAGGACACCGCGCCAAAGTATCGGGGCTCGATGACCCCGCGCTGGGCGCCGAGCTGTCCGATCGCGCGCTGGCGCTGCTGAAGGAAGAGACTGAGCTGGCGTCGGCCTGTTACGCGCCCTTCGACGTTGCCGCGTATCGCAATGGCGACCTCGCTCCGGTCTATTTCGGGTCGGCGCTGAAAGAATTTGGCATCATCGATTTGCTCACCGCGCTCGCGCAGCACGCGCCGGGGCCGCAGCCGCAGCCCGCCGAACCCACGCCGGTTCAGCCGACCGACGACGCCGTCACAGGCTTTGTGTTTAAGGTGCAGGCGAACATGAACCCCGCGCACCGCGACCGCATCGCCTTCATGCGGCTATGTTCGGGCAAGTTCGAGCGCGGGATGCGGCTGATGCAGGGCGGGACCGGCAAGGCGATCGCGATCAGCCGCCCGATGCTGTTTCTGGCGCAGGATCGCGAAATGGCCGAGGAGGCTTTTCCCGGCGACATCATCGGCATTCCCAACCACGGCACGCTGCGCGTCGGCGATACCTTGTCCGAACGCACCGACATCACGATCACCGGGCTGCCGAATTTCGCCCCCGAACTGCTGCGCCGCGTTGCGCTCGTCGATCCGACGCAGACCAAGAAGCTGCGCAAGGCGCTCGACGACATGGCCGAGGAGGGGATCATCCAGGTCTTCTATCCCGAAATCGGTGCGAACATGATCGTCGGGGTTGTCGGGCAATTGCAGCTGGAGGTGCTGATCAGCCGTCTCGACGCCGAATATAAGGTCGAGGCGAAGCTGGAGCAGTCGCCGTGGGAAACCGCGCGCTGGATCGCCAGCGACGACCCGGCGAAGCTCAAGGCCTTCCAGTCCGAACACCGCGGCGCCAGCGCCACCGACCGCGATGGCGCGCCGGTGTTCATGGCCAAGGACGGCTGGGAAGTCGGCTACATCACCCAGCGCAATCCTGACATCCGCTTTACCGCCACCAAAGAGCGGCGGTTGGGGGCATTGGCCGAATAGCCTGCCCGTGCCGGGTTGATCGCGCGCGCCAGGTCCGCCACCATGACGCCGCTTCGGGCCGACGGGAGGATGACGATGCGGATAGCAATGCTGACACTGGCGGCGATCGCCAGCTGTGTGCCTGCGATGGCGCAGCCGACCATAAAATTGCCGATCGCGAAGGGGTTATGGACCAACGACAACCAGAAATGCGCGACGGTGCGCTATGGTTATGTCTTTGACGGAACGCGGTGGGGCTCGCTCTATTTCTATGGGCCGACCGGTAATCTTGGCCCCGCCGCCGAATTGCGCCCGATCACGCAGACGCGGGTGGTGGAGGGTGGTTTCACCCAGATGCAGTTCGACGGCTATGATGGTGCAGGCTATTTTCGGGTCAAGGCGACCGGCACCGACCGCGCGCTCTATCGCGTTGGTGCGCCGTTTCGCGAGGAGATCCAGGTGTCGGACGAACCACTCATCCGCTGTGCCTTGCCGACGCTATCGCCCAGGATGCAGGCCGCGATCAGGCGCCATGCGCCCGCGGCGGCTAAATAAGGCTGAGCAGATCGGCGGGCGCCGCGGCGTCGGCTTCGTCGTCGTCCTCTTCGCCTTCGAATTTGCTGAGCGTCAGCCCGAGCAAGCGGATGCCCTGTTCGGTCGGGAGCAGCGGCGCCAAGATCGCTTCGCCCGCTGCCAGTAGCGACGCGCCGTCGGTGATCGGAAAAGGCACCGATTTCGCCCGCGTGATCGTGCGGAAATCGGCGTAGCGCAGCTTTAGCGTCACCGTCCGCCCGCGCGCGCCTTTTTTCGCCGCCCTGTCCCACACCACGGCGCAGACATGCGCGAGCGCCTCGCGGATTTCGGTGTCGGTGATCAGGTCGTTAAAAAAGGTGCGCTCGCCGCCCAGCGATTTGAGCGGCCGGTGTGATTTGACGCGGCGATGATCGATGCCGCGCGCGAGGTTGAACAACCATTCGGCGCTGTTGCCAAAGTTCTCGGCAAGCCACAGCGGGTCTTTGCCCGCGAGATCGGCGCCCGAAAACACGCCGAGCCCCTCCATCTTCGCCGAAGTCACCGGGCCGATGCCGTGGAAACGGCGGATCGACAATGTCTGGACAAAATCAGCGCCCTTGCCGGGCGGAATGACGGTGAGCCCGTCGGGCTTGTTCTGGTCCGACGCGAGCTTGGCGATGAACTTGTTGTACGACACCCCGGCTGAGGCGGTCAGGCCGGTTTCCTCGCGGATGCGGCGGCGGATCAGCTTGGCGGTCGCGGTCGCGCTACCCAGCCCGGCCTTGTCGGCGCTGACGTCGAGATAGGCTTCGTCGAGCGACAGCGGCTCGACTTCGTCGGCATAGTCGTGGAAAATTGCGCGGATCTGGTGCGAGACCTCGCGATAGGCGTCGAAGCGCGGCGGCACAAAAATCAGCTCGGGACATTGGCGTTTGGCGGTGATGCTGGGCATGGCCGAACGCACCCCGAACTTGCGCGCTTCATAGCTGGCCGCGGCGACCACCCCGCGCCGCGACGACCCACCGACCGCGACGGGCTTGCCGCGCAGCGAAGGATCGTCGCGCTGTTCGACTGACGCATAAAAGGCATCCATGTCGACATGGATTATCTTGCGAACGAGAGCGTCCGTCGGCGTGTCAGGGGCGAGGTCTGCGACGTCTTCCACGCGCGCAGCCTAGCATGTTGCCACGATGTTCTCAATGGCGCGCGCAACGCGGGCTTGACGGCGATGGGGCAAAATGGCAATCGCCGCCGACCTTGGTGAGCGGGTATAGCATAGTGGTAATGCTCTAGCCTTCCAAGCTAGCTAGGCGGGTTCGATTCCCGCTACCCGCTCCAGGTCCTTCCCGATCTCATCCCGCCGGTTCGATACCCAGTAGCTCAACCGTGAACAGCAACGTCGCGGCGCCCGGGATCGGGCCTTTGCCTTCGGCGCCATAAGCGAGCCGGTAAGGGATCGCGAGTTCGACCTTATCGCCGACGCCCATCAGCGCGACGCCTTCCTGCCAGCCCTTGATCACACGATTGAGCGGAAAACTGGTCGGTTCGCCGCGCTTGATCGAGCTGTCGAATTCGGTGCCGTCGGCGAGGGTGCCGACATAATGGACGGTGACGAAGTCGGTCGGGCCGGGGCGCGCGCCGCTGCCGTCGCCGGCGATGCGGCGCCAGCGCAGTCCGCTGGGCGTCACGTGCCATCCTTCGGCGCCATGGCGCTCGGCGAGGGCGGCCATCTGGCGGTTCAGCCACGCGGTCCCCTGAGTGGGTTCGGCGGCAAGCGCGGCGGGCAGGAAAAGGCCCAAGCTGGCGGTCGTCAGCAGCAGGCGATGGGATAGGGTCGCGGGCATGGTCACTCCTGTTTTCATGCCGTCGCATAAACGCGGACGCGCGTGCGAGCGCAATCCCATTTTGCACGGGGGTGCTCCGCCGACCCGTCCGAATAACGCGACGAATGCCGCGCCGAGCGGGATCGACCGGCACCGCTCGGTCGTTGTTCGGGTTCCCCCTTCTGCTCAATCGATGGAGAATGATATGCACATGGCCAAAAAGCTTGTGATCGCGCTGGCGGCAACGTCCGCCGTAATGGCGCCGGTCGCGGCGTCTGCCGCTGTTGGCGCGCGCGCGGCGTCGTCGGTCGCTGGCGAGAGTGAACTCGAAGGTAATTCGAGCTGGATCATCGGTCTGGTCGGCCTGCTTGCCGGTATCACCGCGATCGTCCTGATTTCCGACGATGATGAGGATTCGCCGGTCAGTCCGTAATTCGCTGGGTTGTGATCAGAACGGGTGCGAGCACCGCCTAGTGTTCGCACCCGTTCGTTTGATGATGCGGCGAGGCGCCTGCGCTTTGCGTCAAGATGAACGACAGCGCCGATCTGCGACATTTTGCGACAATTTTGCGCCGATCCGGCAAGCGGCTGGGACAAATGGCGCCTAGAACCTCTTCATCGGGATCCGGTCCTTCCCCCGGATCATCCCCTGAAGGAGTTCGTACCATGAACAAGAAAATCTCGCTTTTCGCATTGGGTGCCGCGTTGATCGCCGTTCCCGTCCTTGCCGCTCCCGGCGGCGCCAAAGCCGACACCGACGGCAACGGCACACTGACCCGCACCGAAGCGCAGGCGCATGCCACGCAGCGGTTCGCCAAAATGGACTTTAACAAGGACGGCAAGATCGACGCCGCCGACCGCACCGCCAAGCGCGCCGAGATGCAGGCCAATAAGTTCACCAGCCTCGACGCCGACGGCAATGGCAGCATCAGTCAGGCCGAATGGAACAATCAGGGCGCCGAACGTGCGGCCAAGCGCGCCGAGCGGATGGAAAAGCGCGCCGCTGCTGGCGAAACGCGCGAAGGCAAACGCCACGCCATGCGCGGTCCCGGCAAGCGCGGTGGCCATCATGGCATGCACGGCGGCATGATGGGCAAGGCCGACACCAATGGCGACAAGGCGATCAGCCAGGCCGAATTCCAGACTGCGGCGCTCGCCCGCTTCGATGCGGCGGACGCCAATAAGGATGGTCAGGTGACCGCTGAAGAACGCAAGGCCCAGCGCGGCGAATGGCGTGCAAAGCGCACGGCGCCCGCCGCTCCGGCTGCGCAATAAGCATTTGGCAGGGATCGGCGGCGACGGGCAGGCTTTCTTCCCCCTCCCGGCATTGCCTTTGCTGCTGGTCCCTGCCAGCTATCGCCCATCGGTCCTCCGACCGGTGGGCGAACTAGCGTTTTCAGCGGATCGACAATGACCGACAATGATACCCCGCGCATCCTGCTGATCGACGACGAACCGTCGATCCGCGAGCCGCTGTCTGAATATCTGACTGCGCAGGGCTTTGCGGTGACCGCGGCGGCGAGTGCTGCCGAGGCGCGGTCGGTGCTGCGCGCGCAGTCGATCGACCTGGTCGTCAGCGACATCATGATGCCCGGCGAGGACGGCTTGTCGCTGACCCGCCATTTGCGCGAGACGAGCGCGATTCCCGTCATCCTGCTGACGGCGCGCGCGGAGGATACCGAACGGATCATCGGGCTGGAGATCGGCGCCGACGATTATGTCGTCAAACCGTTCAACCCGCGCGAACTGGTGGCGCGCATCCGCACCGTGCTGCGCCGCACGCAGCAGGGTGGTCGCGCGCTCGATCCGGGCGGCACCAGCTATGCCTTTGCCGATTGGGTGCTGCGCGAGGTCGAGCGCGTTTTGGTCGATAGCGAGGGCAATGAGGTCGCGCTGTCGTCGGGCGAATATCATCTGCTCCACGCGCTGGTGCGACATCCGCGGCAGGTGATGAGCCGCGACCGGCTGCTCGATCTGGTGCGCGGGCGCGAGGCCGAAATTTTCGACCGCGCGATCGACAATCTGGTCAGCCGCCTGCGCAAGAAGATCGAGGTCGATGCCGCGCATCCGCAGATCGTCAAGACGGTGTGGGGCGGCGGTTATACGCTGGCGTGCGAAGTGAAGCGGATGGGACCCGCGGCGTGAAGTTCCGTTTGTGGCCACGCAGCCTGATCGGCCAGCTCGTCTTTGCCGTCGCGGTGATGCTGTTCGTCGCGCAGGCGGTGAATTTTGCCTTGCTCGTGCGCGGTCAGAAACAGCAGACGCTGGCGCACGGCGGCGGCATGGCGGTGGCGCGGATCATCGATGCGGTCGATCGCGACCGGCGCGGCGATTTTCGCGAACGGCCCGGCGAGCATCGCGGTGGGCCGGACGAGCGCGAAAATCCCAAGAAGCTGGTGATTTCGGACCGCCCGATCGCCGTGGCGACCGGTGCGGTGCGGCTTCCCGAGCTGGCCGATTATGTGGCCGACCTGCTAAACGAAGCCGACATGCAGCCGCAGGCCGTTGCGGCCTGGGCGCTGCCGCAGCGGCCGCGGCTGCGGGCGAATTTCCCCGGTCGGACCGTGATCGTTTCGGCGCAGATCGACGGCCGCTATTATGCGGTGCGCAGCCGGATCCAGACCGGCGGCAACCGGCTGCAAGGCTTTCTGGTCTGGCAGACACTGTCGCTCTACCTGCTCTTGCTCATTCCGATCATGGTCATCGCCTGGCGCGCCGCGGCGCCGCTGCGCGATCTGACCCGTGCGGCGCGGTCCAATCCGGCGCTGCGCGACGCCACGCCGCTGGAGGAGGAGGGGCCGTCGGACGTCCGCGACCTGATCATCGCCTTCAATGCCTATCGCGGGCGGATTGCGACGATGTTGTCGGACAAGGACCGGATGCTCGGGGCGGTCGGTCACGACCTGCGGACGCCGCTCGCCAGTCTGCGGGTACGCGTCGAGCAGGTCGAGGACGACGCGCTACGCGACAAAATGATCGCGTCGATCGAAGAAATGGCGGCGATGCTGACCGACATTTTGGCGCTGGCGCGATCGGGCGCGGGAACCGAGGGTCGCGAGCCCGTGGCCTTGCGTGGGCTGGTCGAGGAACTCGCCGCCGATTATCGCGAGCGCGGCAAGGACGTGACGGTTGCCGCCGCTGTCGATGCAGCGGTGATGGCGCGCCCGTTGCTGCTGCGCCGCGCGCTGCGCAACCTGATCGACAATGCTGCGGCTTATGGCCAGCGCGCGCGGCTGTCGGTCGAACGGGGGCAGGGTGAGGTGCGGATTATCGTGTCGGATGACGGACCCGGCCTGACCGATGAACAGATCCGGACGCTGATCGAACCGTTCGCGCGCGGCGAACAATCGCGCAACCGCGCGACGGGTGGGTCGGGGCTGGGGCTGTCGATCGCGCGCGATATTGCCGAGGGCGAGGGCGGGACACTGACGCTGAGCAATCGCGACGGCGGTGGGCTGGATGCCGTGGTGATGTTGCCAACTGCTTCCTAGAGCGCTGTGATTCTAGGCTGAATCAAATTCCCGTTCGTGTCGAGCGAAGTCGAGACACCCCTCGGCCTCGCTTTGCCCCGATGGGTGTCTCGACTTCGCT
>JAHJHL010000024.1 GCA_018823905.1 Alphaproteobacteria bacterium | reverse complement strand
CCGCGACTGGCGATCATGGTGACCTGCTCGACATCATCGCCGCCAGCTGCGCGCATACGAACCTCGCTGAAACGCTCGCCGAGGCGCGGCGATTTCTGAGCTTGCCTCCATCCGACGCGGGCACGCAGGGGCCGCGTCCGCGTCCGCGCCGGGCGCCCGCTGGCAGCCCGGAGGCGGCAGCGCGGCTTTGGGCGGCGTCGAAGCCCATCGCTGGGACACCTGTGCGCACCTATCTGGCGGGCCGTGCGCTTCGGCACGTCGGCGATGTGCCCGCGCTGCGATGCCACCCGCACTGCTATTATCGCCGGTCGGAGGAGGATGGCCCGTCGGTCAAGTCGGCCTATCCGGCGATGATCGCTGCGGTGACCGACCTCGGCGGCTCGCTCATGGGCGTTCATCGCACATGGCTTGATCCGCACCAATCGACCAAGGCGCCCGTGGCTTATCCGCGGCGCGCGATGGGGCATTTGTTGGGTCATGGCGTCCGCTTCGGGCTCTCGGGCGAGGTCATGGCATTCGGTGAGGGCATCGAAACCATGCTCTCGCTGCGCGAAATCGCCCCGGCACTACCGCTCATCGCCGGGCTGTCGGCCGCCCATCTCGCGGCGCTGGAATTTCCTGCGCCGCTTCGCCGCCTCTATGTTGCCCGCGAACGGGATGCAGCCGGACGCGCTGCATTCGCCGCTCTTGCCGAGCGAGCCGTCCAGCTAGGGATCGATATCCTGCCGCTCGATCCGGCGCTGGACGATCTGAACAGCGATCTTATGCAGATGGGCCATTCGCAGCTCGTCGCTTCGATCGCCCCGCAGATGCACGTCGTCGATGCCGAGCGGATGCTCGATGCAGCCTGATCGCGCCTGGCGCCAGCGGCGCAACGCCTCCAGCAGCGCGGCGGCGAATTGGGACGTCGCAATCGCGCGCACCATCCTCATGATGCCCGAAATCCCATAGTTGTTTCGGAAAGCGGTGTGTCACCTCGCCGCGGGGATCGGATCAAGCCGGTCCGGGAAGGGGAAGCCCGATCAGCCTGTTCTCGGGAGGCCGCGCCTCGGCCTTCGCTGGAGGGCGACTGCGGCAGCGTGCGCGGGCCGTGCAATGGCTCTGCTCGCGGCTATTTTCCGCCGGGGCTGGCGCCCCTTTGCATCGCGAAACAAAATAGCCGCGAGCCCGCCATCCTTCGCTGGCGCTTCGGCCGCGCGGGGTGCCGCGCGGTGCGAACCCGCACCCGCCGCCGCCGAGGTGTCGCCGCGAAGGCCGCGAGAGGCGCGGCCCCAGACAAGGAACACGACATGATCGACCTGTCCGACCTTCCCGAGCGCGGCGAACCGTATGAGCCCGGCGCCAGCGCTTACCTGCTCCAGGAAATGCAGCTTTACGGTCATCGGCCCTATGAGGATGAACCCGACGCACGGCCGCTCCCTTGCGACCGGCTCGCTGGCGGCGCCGTCGCCGATATCTTCGACGCATTGGCGGGCTGCCTCGTCGATACCCGCATCGAGCCCGATCTGGAGGATCTGCTCTGGGGCATCGTCAATATCTTCCACCGCGCCGGCGAGCGCGTCCAGCGCGAGCTCGACCGCAACGAACAGGCGCAGCGCGAACTCCAGCGCGAGCAGGATGGCAGCGAAATTCGCTCGGTCGAACTCGAGCGCGCGATCGCCGAGGGCATCACGATGATCGAGCGGCGCGACACGATGGAATTTTTCCGCGAATGCGCCGCCGAGCAGTTCCGCATCCATGCCCGCAAGGCCTGGACCCCGCGCACTGGGTCGCGCGTCCGTCACAAGACGATGACCGCGGCGATGATCGACAGCCGCGACTTCATGGACAAACGCCTCCGCGAAAAGGCCCAGGCCCTGATCCCCGAGGGAACGCGCATCGCCTTCAGCGGCGGACCGGCGTGCAACGATCACCGCCACATCTGGTCGGCGCTCGACAAGGTTCATGCGCGTCATGCCGACATGGTGCTGATGCATGGTGCGACGCCAACCGGCGCCGAGCGCGCTGCGGCCTGCTGGGCCGATGCGCGCGGCGTGCCGCAGGTAGCGTTCCGGCCCGACTGGAACCGGCACAAGAAAGCGGCGCCGTTCAAGCGCAACGAGCGGCTGATCGATGCGATGCCCGCCGGGCTGGTCGTCTTTTCGGGCACCGGCATCCAGGACAATCTTGTCGACAAGGCGCGGGCGTTCGGCATTCCGGTCTGGGATTTTCGGCTCAAGGAAGCCTGAGTTGTCGATTTGGATCTGACGGCGCTTGCCATCCGGCGAGCAGGATTACAGGATGAAAATCAATGAAAACCGATCTCGATCATCTTCCGGCGAACAAGCAGCGCGAGCTCGAACGTGTGAAGGCGATCATCTTCGAAGAATTCGAGGATGCGATCGCGCTCGGCACCATGGGCTGGAAAAAGAAGGGTCGGATCGACAAGGTCATCCTCTACGGCAGCTATGCGCGCGGTGGCTGGGTCGACGAGCCGCACACCGCAAAGGGCTATCGTTCGGACTTCGATCTCCTGATCATCGTCAACGACAAGCGGTTGACCGACAAGATCGACTTCTGGTCGAAGCTCGACGACCGGCTGACCCGCGAGCTTGCGATCGACAAGACGCTGCACACGCCGGTCAACTTCATCGTCCACACGCTGCAGGAAGTGAACGATGGGCTGGCTCACGGCCGCTATTTCTTCATGGACGTCGCGGGCGACGGGATCGCGCTCTACGAATATGACGACAAGGAATTGCACAAGCCGAAGCCCAAGACGCCCGAGCAGGCGCTGGCGATGGCGCAGGAATATTTCGACGAGTGGTTTCCGCTCGCCATGCAGCGGTTCGAGCTGTCCAAGATGGGCCGCGAAAAAGGGTTTCTGAAGCCCGCCGCGTTTGACCTCCATCAGAGCAGTGAGTTTCTCTATCATTGCGTGCTCTTGGTCTGCAATTTTTACACGCCCCACGTCCACAACCTGGGATTTTTGCGCACGCAAGCCGAGCGATTAAACATGCGGCTTGTCGATGTTTGGCCGCGCGAGGTGAAGGCAGACCGCGCGCGCTTCGAGAAGCTCAAGGAAGCCTATGTGAAGGCTCGCTACTCCAAACATTATCGAATCAGCGAAGAAGAATTGCTCTGGCTGGCTGGACGCGTGGAGGAGCTGGGCCGCGCCGTGCATGCCATCTGCTCTGAACGGATAGCGAACCTTGAAGAAGCTGTGCAGGCTCCGGAGTAGACCCGGCACATGCGCGTTCGTGACTTCTTCCTTCTCGTCGCCGTGTGCCTGATCTGGGCATTCAACAATGTCCTGAGCAAGATTATAGTAACGGACTGGGCGGTCCCGCCGCTTTTCTATGCGGCGCTACGCTTTGCGGTCGTCGCGATGGTCATGTGGCCATGGTTGCTGCCGATGCCGCGGCCGGCATGGCGGATTGTTGTCATCGCCCTGTGCCTGGGCGGCGGAAGCTTTTCACTACTTTTCGTCGGTTTGCAGACTGTCTCACCTTCTGAGGCCGCGATTATTCTGCAGCTCGGTGTCCCCTTTACCATGCTGCTCTCGGTGCTGGTGCTCGGCGAGCGTATCTACTAGCGCCGCGGACTGGGCATCGCGCTGACATTGGTCGGCGTGCTGATCGTGACCTGGCGGCCCGGTGGACTTTCGCTTTCGACGGGGCTCTGGTTCGTCGCCGCCAGCGCCTTCGCCGGCGCCGCTGGCGCGGTGCTGATGAAGCAGGTTGATGGCGTCAAACCGTTCCGCTTTCAGGCCTGGGTGGGACTGGTGTCGGCGACCGTTCTGACACTCGCTTCGATCTTGCTTGAAGACGGTCAATGGACGGCGGCGACGACCACTGGACGGCCGCTTGTCGCCGCTGTCGTATTCACGGCGCTGATCGTGTCGGTCGGTGCGCACTCCGTCTATTACCACCTCATCGACCGCTATGAAGCGAACTTGCTCGCACCGCTGACATTGATGACGCCGCTCGCGACGATCGGGCTCGGTGTGCTGATCACCCACGATCATTTCGATATGCGGATGGCTATCGGCGGCGGGCTGGCAATGCTCGGTGCGTTGATCGTGGCGCTGCGGCGCAAACCAGCGACGAAATTGCTTGTCGAACGGGAGCTGCGATAGTCGGGGAAATTCGATCCGCATCGCGCGTATGGTGAAGAGTTGCTGCGACGGTCGTTAACCGATGGCGGGGGGGGGGCGATGCAAGATACGTGTCAGAACTCTGGCTAAAGTGATTTTGTGTTGCGCCAATGCATCAGTCACGCGTAATTCCGTTACGGAATACTGATTTCGATGGCGTGCATTTTTTGCTGCTGTATGCGCCCCGATGCGACCCAAATGGAGGGCTCCTCCATTCAACTTTGGCGGCCTTTTAGGCCGCCTTTTTTGTATGTCGGCTTTGCGCCTGAAATCAGCCATTCGCGGGAAGGCTAACCGGTGCTGAAAGCGGTCATTTTTGCATGACGGAAGTTTGCTCGGTGAGTTACTCGGGCGCACAGGCTCCATCGTCCATCACGACGCTATGGTAAGCCGCACGGGCGGCAGGCATTAATGGGCGAGGGATGCT
This sequence comes from Alphaproteobacteria bacterium, assembly GCA_018823905.1. Lineage (GTDB taxonomy): Bacteria > Pseudomonadota > Alphaproteobacteria > Sphingomonadales > Sphingomonadaceae > Sphingopyxis. The sequence continues at coordinate 16,210 of JAHJHL010000024.1, read as the reverse complement.
AAGTCGTTCGCTCGACGAGGCGCGTCGGCAGCATTACGGATTTCGGGCGGCGACCGTCGAGGAGCTGAATCAGCTTCTCCACCATCATCGCGCCCGCAACCCCGGTCGGCTGCTCGATCGTGGTAAGCGCCGGGGTAAAATGGGCTGCTGGCGGGATATCGTTATATCCAACGAGCGAATAATCCCGCGGGGTTTGGTGGCCACACCGGGCAAATGCGCCGATCACTGCCATTGCCGCAGTGTCCGAGAATGCGAACACGGCGTCCGGGAGGCCGGACGTCTCGACATAGCGTTCGGCGGCTGCCTGGACTGAGGTGAAGGCCAGCGATTCGATCGGAAGCTGATCGAGCTGGACGACGCTATTCGACGCCGCCATCGCTGCCAGCCCTTGGTGGCGCAGCCGCAGTTCCTCGTGCGCGATATCCCCGACGAACAGCCAGCGGGTTCGGCAATGAGCGAGAAAACGCTCTCCGGCCAACTGGCCGCCCAGGAAATTGTCGGTGCCGACAGCGCAATAGTCAGAAACCGCGTGTACCGCACCCCAAACGACGATCGGCACGCCGGCCCGCGCGACATTGATCAGCATGGTTTCGCGCGTGCCCTGGCCCAGCACTATGAAACCATCGGCGCCGCGTGCGCGATGAAGCTCGACGAACCCTTCCACCGAATCGAGACCGGCCGGTGACAACAACAAGTCGATTTCCCGCACCGACAGCGCTTCGGACACGCCAGCCAGCAGTTCAAAGATGAACGGATCGCCGATCGCGCCATGGCGGTGCGACTCGAAATCGAGCACGACCGCGATCGTGTTGGCGCGTTCCTGCCGCAGCTTCTGGGCGTTACGATTAACCGCATAACCCTGCGCTCGCGCGGCGGACAGCACGCGTTCGCGGGTCTCCGCTGTGACCAGCGGACTGTTGCTCAGCACTCGCGAAACGGTCGGTTTTGAGACATTGGCTGCCCGTGCCACGTCTTCCATGGTCGGACGCGCGCGGCGTTTGGGCGAAGGGGTGTCGGCGCGTCGCGTCATTACAGGGTGGTAGGTGTGAAGGCGCCGACAATCAATCGCCAAGAGGATTTCATGAAACAGTTATTGAAATGCATTTCATAACGCGATAGCCTCTCCTCAATCAGCCGGCAAAGTCGGCATCAAAAGGGGAGAGGGTTTGTGAGCACTGCGCGTAATCTTTATCGGTCGCTGTCAGTCGGTACCGCGGTCATCGCGTTGGCCAGCGGGATTCCGGTCTTTGCCCAGACTTCCCCCGCGCAACCGGATTCCGCTGCATCTGAAAGTTCGATCGACGAAATCGTGGTGACCGCCCGACGCGAAACGGAGCGAGCGCAGGACGTGCCGATCTCGTTGACCGCGTTTTCGCAGGAGACGATCCGTGCGAAGGGCATCAACTCGGCAACCGATCTCCAAAACTTCACGCCGTCGCTGACTGTGATCGGCGACGTTCGGCGTAATCAGGAGACGTATACCATCCGCGGCCTTGGTGGCAGCGGCGGCGCTGGCACCGGCAGCGGCCCCGGTGTTGTCGGTTATTTCGCCGAAGTCCCGACGACCGCGAGCGGCCCCGGCAATTTCTATGACCTTGCGTCGCTTCAGGTGCTGAAAGGGCCGCAGGGGACGTTGTTCGGCCGCAACAGCACGGGTGGTGCCGTCCTGCTCGAACCGGCCCGACCGAAAATGAATGTGACCGAGGGTTATCTCGATGTAACGCTGGGTAACCTCAAGCGGCGGGGCGTGCAGGGGGCGCTGAATATTCCGATTGTTGAGGATGTGCTGGCAATCCGCGTGGCCGGTCAGCTAGACAAGCGCGACGGCTATGTCCGCGACGTGGTGAGCGGGGTCGATTATCTCAACCGCAACAACTATTCGCTGCGCCTCGGCATCCAGTTCAACCCGACCGAGAGCATAAGCAGCTACACCGCGGTGAACTATATCGACGTCGATGAGAATGGCGGGGGCAGCATCCTGCTCGCGGTTCGCCCCGGCAGCACCTATGCCGCGTTGCTTCAGCCCTATCTGGCGCAGCAGCAGGCGCGTGGTCCACGTAAGACAGCGCTCAGCACTCCGACCTTCGAGAAGGCGAAGACGTTCCTCGCCCTGAACAACACAGAGATCCAACTGAGCGACTCGCTCACGATCAAGAACGTGTTCAGCTACGCTCGCACTCGCGGGACTGCGGCGACCGATCGCGACTCTACGCCATTGCCGATCGCCGATCTGCTCGGAGCCTATCCCGGAAGCTACAACAACAATCTGCGCACCATCACCGAAGAGCTTCAGCTACGCTATGAAAGCGGTCCACTGCGCTTGCAGGTGGGCGGCTTTTACCTGACCGAAAAGAACCCGCAGCCCCTGACGTTCATCACGCGCAATCCACTTCAGGCTGGCGGCATATTGGGCGGTGGTCCGATCATCTTGCCACCCGCACTGCAGGCGGCATTGGGTGTTGACGGACCCCTTCTCCCGGCGCTCAGCTTACAGCCGGACGCGTCGGTTTATGCACGAAGCAAGGCGCTCTATGCGCAGGCGCAATATCAGCTGACGCCGGAGTTGACCGCTACGGCCGGTTTCCGCTGGACGTGGGACAAGTTCGGCGGCGACATCACATCCTATCAGGATGCGGCAGGCTATCAGGTGTTCAACCAGCTGGCCGCGCTGGGCGTCGTATCGCCGGCGCAGGCGGCGCAGGTAATCGGGCTGAATGCCGATTTGTGCGTCTATGACGCGTTTCTCGCCGTGGCGGCGGGCGGTTTGCCCACGCTGAAGAACCCGAACTGCACCAAGCCGACGTTCAACGGGCAAAGCGAGGGGCCGACATGGCAGCTCGGTCTCGACTGGCAGGCCGATGCCGACACGCTGCTCTATGCGGTGTCGCGGCGTGGCTATAAATCCGGCGCGAACAATCCAATCGTCACGCTGTTTCTGGGAGACAGCTACCCGCTTGCCGCTGTCCGTCCGGAGAAGGTGACCGACGCGGAGATCGGTTTGAAGCGCGACTGGGAACTGGGCGGGGGCGCCAAGGCGCGCACCAACATCGCTGCCTTCTACACCTGGTTCAACGATGTTCAGGTGATTCAGCGCGCGGCGATCGCCGGTGCCGACATCCTGGCGAACGCTCAGAAGGCCCGGGTAATCGGGCTGGAGTTCGAAGGGCTGCTGATGCCCAGCAAGTGGGTCACGCTGGGCGGCACCTATTCGTTCAACGACGCGAAATATTCCGAGTACACCACGATCGCGATTCCAGCGATCCCGTCGGCACTGACCCCGGCCCAGCCCTCGCGTAATCTTGCGAACACGCCCTTTACCTTCGTCGCCAAGCACAAGTTCAGCCTCGACGCGCGGATCGGCGTGCCGATTGCCGAAAGCGCGGGTGAGCTTGCGGTGCGGGCAACCTATTCGTGGCAGTCGCGTCAGCGGGTCGCGTCCGATCCGCAGCCCTTCGACACGATCGCGCCTTATGGCCTGCTGAACCTGCGCGCGGAATGGAACAGCGTTTACGGCATGCCGTTCGACGTCGCCGTATTCGGCACCAATGTGTTGGGCAAGGAATATAGGGTGACGGCAAACACCGGCTACAACAATTCCGGCTTCTCCAACTCGATCTATGGCGAGCCTGGACAGTACGGCGTTCAGCTTCGCTACCGGTTCTGACTGTGAAAGCCATGACAGCGCTCGCCGTTCTGCCCGCCGCGCTGCTCCTGGCGAGCGGGGCGGCGGCCCAGACCGCGCCCGTTCGCGCCACCGCGGTCGTTCAGCCGGCACCGGTATTCGCGCCCACTCGCGCGCAGGCCGCGATGCTGGAGCGTGCCCGGCGGGGTGGCGGCAAGGATCTGGTGGCGACGGCCGGGCCGGATGGCGGCATGATCCTGAACGGCACGATCGAGGGGCGACGGTTTGTCCTGGGGCTGCCGATCGGCTGGAACGGGGAGATCGCGCTGTTCGGCCAGGGCTATGGCACACCCGGCTCCACGCCGACCGTTCCCGCTGACCCGCTGACAGAGGACCCAAGCGGCGGCACCTTCCGCCATCTCTATGGCAAGGACATCGCGTTCGGGATCGCGGCGTTCGACAAGTCGGGCGTCGCCACGCAGAGCGGCGCGCTGAACGCGATGCGGCTGCGCGCACTGTCGGGGAAAATGGGCGCCCGCCGCTTCTATGCACTGGGCGGTTCGATGGGCGGCAGTATCGTGATGACGCTGATCGAGCGCTTCCCGAAAGCGTTTTCGGGAGCGGTGGCGATGTGCGGGGTCACTGAAGGGTGGGTCCCGCTCGTCCAGCAACTCACCGATACCCGGGGTGCCTATGACATTCTGACGGCGGGCACGCCTTATGCGATTCCCGGCGACAAGGATTTGACGCGATCGGCGCTGCCGACGGTTCCTCCGGCCGGGAGCAGCGTGACGGGCGACGCCTTTCGCGAACAACAGAAGTTCAAGCTGATCGCGCCGGTGCTCGCGCTGTTCCAGGCGGCGAAGAAGGACCCGCAGGGCCGGGAAGCCAAAATCATTCGGCAGATCGCCGCGGTTGGCGGTTTCGCGCCCGACCCCGCGGCAATCGGTGCGCCGCTCTATTCGGCTGCGCTCGGAATGGACGACATTGTCGCGACGATGGGCGGCATTCCAATCGGCAACCGCGATCGCGTCTATGCGCCGCCCGAAATGACGCCGGACGAAGCCGCCGACTTCAACCGCCGTATGCAGCGTTATGATGCCGATCCGGCGGCCATCGCCTATGCCCGCGACTGGCACCAGTCGATTGGCCGGTTCCGGGTCCCTCTGGTGACCGTTCACCAGACGATCGACTCGCTCGTCCCCTATTCGCAGTCGGAAGCGCTCGGGCGGATCGTCGCCAAGGCGGGCAACGGTGCGAGGATTGCGCAATATGCGGTGCCGCCGACGAAATTCCCGCTTCCCGGCGGACTGGAGGGCTATTCGCATTGCGGCTTTACCCCGGCGCAGAACGTCGCCGCGTTCGAGGCGATGCGGAATTGGGTGACGACCGGCAAGCGGCCGGGACCGGAGGCAGTGCAATGAACGACGGGATTGATCGACGCGGCGTGCTAGGGCTGGGCGCCGGAACGGCAATTGCGGCGGCGATGCCCGCACAGGCCGCGCGTCGCGCGCCGTTCTTGTGGGGCGCAGCGACTGCCGGGCATCAGGTCGAAGGCAACAATGTCAACGCCGATATCTGGCTGCTGGAACAGGTCACCCCCACCGTTTTCGCCGAGCCGTCGGGCGACGCCTGTGACAGCCTCAATCGCTGGCGGGAGGATGTCGCGATCGTCAAGGCGCTCGGCCTCAACTGCTACCGCTTCTCGGTCGAATGGTCGCGGATCGAGCCGTCGCCGGGCCAGTTCAGCCAGGCCTATCTCGATCACTATACTCGCATCGTCGATCATTGCCGCTCCCTTGGCCTCGCGCCGGTGGTCACGTTCAACCACTTCACTTGTCCGCGCTGGTTTGCCGCCGCTGGCGGCTGGGAGAACAAGGACGCGCCGGACCTGTTCGCGCGATATTGCGATCGGGTGGCGCGCGCGATGGGTGCGGGGATAAGCCATGCGCTGACCTTCAACGAACCCAATCTGGCGCTGGGCGGAAGCTGGGCCGCCAAACCGCCGCCGCAGGCGTTCTTCGACAAGATGGCGGCGAGTGTCGCCGCGGCAGCCAAGGCAAGCGGGTCGAACCGCTTCTCCCTGCTCAACGGCGGCGATCCCGTCCCAATGATTCCGGGCGTGACCGCTTCGCATGTGAAGGCACGCGAGGCTATTCGCTCGGCGCGAGGCGACTTGCCGATCGGCATGAGCCTGGCGATCCCGGACAATGTCGCGGTCGGCAGCGACAGCGGGATCGAGCGCAAGCGCGCCGAAATCTATGGGCCGTTCTTCGACGTGATGGACAAGGACGATTTCGTCGGTGTCCAGACCTATGGTCAGGCCTATGTCGGGCGCGACCGGGATGTCGAGGCTCCGGCGAGCGCGCCGCGCGGTGCGGACGGCAAGGAATGGTTTCCAGCCGCGATCGGCAATGTCCTGCGCTACGTGCACAAGGCCACTGGCAAACCGGTGTTGGTCACTGAAAACGGTCTGGACGCGTCTGACGATGCGACGCGCCAGCGCTTCATTCCCGAAGCCGTCGCGTCGGTGCAGGCGGCGATGCGCGACGGGGTGCCGGTGCTCGGTTATATCCACTGGTCGCTGCTCGACAATTTTGAGTGGTTTTCGGGCTATGGTCCAAAATTCGGGCTGGTGGCGGTCGATCGCAGGAGCTTCAAGCGGACGCCCAAGCCCAGCGCGCATGTGCTGGGCCGGATCGCCAAGGCTGGTGGCGTGCGGTGACATTTTTGTGGGGTAGCGCGACGGCGGGGCATCAGGTCGAGGGCAATAATGTCAACGCCGATATCTGGCTGCTCGAACAGGTGCCGGGCACGTCATTCGTCGAACGCTCCGGCGATGCCTGCGACAGCCTCAACCGTTGGTCAGAAGACGTTGCGATTGTCCGGTCACTGGGTCTCAATGCGTATCGCTTCTCTACCGAATGGTCGCGGATCGAGCCGGCAGAAGGACAATTCAGTCAAGCGTGGCTGGACTATTATGCGCGGATCGCGGCGGCCTGTCACGATGCCGGGATCGCCCCGGTCGTGACGCTCAGCCATTTTACCTCGCCGCGCTGGTTTGCCGCAGCGGGCGGCTGGAGCAACCCGCAGGCACCGGGACTCTTCGCCCGGTTCGCCGACCGCGTTGCCCAAGCACTGGGCGCATTTGCCAGCCATGTCGTGACTTTTAACGAACCGAACCTGCCATTGATGGGCAAATGGAGCGCGACGCCGATTGCCGATCCGGTTCGCACTGGGCTGGAGGCGATGCTGACCGCCGCCGCGCGCGCATGCGGATCGGATCGCTACGATGTGTGGGTCTATTCACGCGGTGAGCATCTCGACACGTTGCTGGCTGGACACCGCGCGGCGCGTGCGGCGTGGAAGCGGGTGCGGCCCACAACGCCTGTCGGCTTGAGCCTGGCCATTCCGGACACGCAGGGCGTCGGCACCCAGGCTGGGGTCGACGCCTATCGCCGCCATGCCGAGGCCCCGTTCTTCGAGGCTGCGCGTGAGGATGATTTCGTCGGGGTCCAAACCTATGGACGGCTGTTGCTGGGCGACAATGGGGTCGTGCCACCGGCGAGCGATGCGGAACGCACTCAGTCGGGCGACGAGTTTTACCCCCAGGCGCTGGGCGCTGCCATAACGCATGCCCATCGCGAGAGCGGCAAGCCCGTCTTCGTTACGGAAAATGGTATCGCCGCCGCCAGTGACGCGCAGCGGGCGCGCTACATTCCCGCCGCGCTGGCCTCTTTGCAGGCTGTGCGGCGAAACGGCGTGCCGGTGCTGGGTTATCTTCACTGGTCGCTGCTCGACAATTTCGAATGGCGGCGGGGCTACACTCAGCAATTCGGGCTCGTGGCGGTGGACCGGCATAGCTTCACCCGTACGCCTAAGCCCAGCGCGCGTGTCTATGCCGATCTGGTGCGCAGGGCGGCATGATGCGCGCGACCCTTTGCCTCATCGCACTCGCAGTCTCCGCAACCGCCTTTGCCCAGGTCAGCTTGCCACCGGCGGCGGGGATCAGTGCGGAGGCGCGGGCATCGCTGGCTGCCGATGCCGCGCGTCCGGCGGCGGGACCGAGCCTGACGGAGCGCCGTGCGAGGATCGAGGCGATCCAGCAGGAAATCGGCGGTCGCATGCTCGCGCGCTATGCCGTGACAATGGAACAGGACGTGATCGCGGACGTTCCGGTACGGATTTTCACGCCTAGCGGGTGGAAGCCGGGCGGGGCGATGCTGATGAACCTGCATGGCGGCGGCTTCGTCGTCGATTCCGGATCGCGCACTGAAAACGTGCCGATCGCCGCGCTAACCGGCCATCGCGTCGTCGCCGTGCTTTATCGACTCTCGCCGGAGCATCAATTCCCGGCCGCGCTCGATGATGCCGAGGCGGTGTACCGTGCGCTGCTGACGGAGATGGATGGGCGGCGCTTTGGTGTCTATGGCACCTCCGCCGGGGCGATCCTGACCGCCGAACTCGTCGCGCGGCTGAAGGCGCGGGAGGTTCCGCTCCCCGCATCGGTCGGCTTCTTCTCCGGCACCGCCGATCTGGCGGCGGCGGACGATGCGATGCAGCTGTTCGGCGGGTCTGGCATGACCGATGTGGCGAAAATGTACGCCGGAAAGCATGCTCTGACCGACCCGGCCGTGTCGCCGCTTTACAGTGAACTCAACGGTTGGCCGCCAACGCTGTGCTTGACTAGTGGTCGCGATTTCCTGTTGGGCGCGACCGCGTCGCTGTGCCGTGCGCTGGATGTAGCGGGCGGGGCAGCGACGCTGCATCTGTTCGATGGCCTGCCGCATGCCTTCTGGGCCTATGTGGAGGCACCCGAAAGCGATGCGGCCTTTGTGATGATGGCGCGTTTCCTCAAGCGCCATTCGGGAGTTCAACAATGATCCGCCAAGCCTTGACGATCATGGCGACCCTTTGCGCCTGGACGGCGGCGGCGCAGGAAAAGGCGCCGGTGCAGGTGCCCGCTTTCACGCTGCCGACGTCGAACCAGTTGAGCCCGGAGGCGCGGCAGGTGCTGGTGCGGATGGACGCGGCGAGGGCGCCTGATCTGAAGGGCGATCTTGCTGCGTCACGCGCCTTCTATGGCAAGTGGAACGACGACCGCCTCTTGGAAATGCGTCGGCATTTCGCGACACGCGAGGCGCGGGTGATCATGGGCGGCGTCCCCGTCGATGTCGTCACGCCGGGAAAGGGCATAGCGCGCACCAATGCGCGCCGCGTGCTGATCAACATTCATGGCGGCGCGTTTCTGTGGGGATCGGGCAGCGGTGCGCTGGTCGAGGCGGTCCCGATCGCCGCGATGATGGGTATCAAGGTGGTGACGGTCGATTATCGTCTTGCGCCCGAGCACGAATATCCGGCCGCATCGCAGGACGTGGCCGCCGTCTATCGCGAATTGCTGAAGCAATACCGGCCTGAGAATATCGGCATCTATGGCTGCTCGGCCGGGGGCGTCATCACCGCTCAGTCGGTCGCGTGGATGCGTCGCCAGGGACTACCGAGCCCAGGCGCCATCGGTACGCTGTGCGGCACCGGTGCGCCCTATAGCGGGGACAGCGCCTATCTGTCTGGACCCGTCGAAGGTAAACCGCCGATGATCGCCGGACCACTGCCCTGGGTGCTGCCCACGGCCTATATGGCGGGCGTCGTTGCCGATGACGCGGCGGCATATCCGCTGGAAAATGCGGATGAGATAAAAAACATGCCGCCGACCCTGTTGCTGGCCGGCGGACGCGATTTCGCGGTGAGCGCGCTAACGCGGGCGCATCGCAAGCTGGCGGCGGCCGGGGTTCCGGCGGAACTCTATCTGTTCGACGGGTTGCCGCATGCCTTTTTCATGTGGCCGGACATGCCCGAATCGACTGAGACCTATGGAATCATCGCCGGGTTCTTCGACCGGCATCTGGGAAGGCGTGCGCGCTGATGCGGGTGCGAACCATCGTCGCGTTGGCGCTCACCTATGCGCTGCTCGGCATCCTGATGAACAGCGTCGGCGCGGTGATCCTGCAATCGATCCGTCACCTCGACGCGACCCGGATGATGGGGTCTAGTCTGGAGGCGTGCAAGGATCTGTCGGTGGTCGCCGCGTCGTTCCTGCTGGCGACGCGCGTGCCCGCATTCGGCTATCGACGGGCCTTGATTGCGGTGCTTGCCACGATGGCCGCCGCCTGCCTTGCCGCGTCGTTCGCGGAAAGCTTCGTGGCGATGCAGCTGCTGTTCGTGATTACCGGCCTTGGCTTTGGCGTGGCCAAGATCGCGACCTATTCGACGATCGGGCTGCTGGCTCGGGATTCCGCCGACCATGCCAGCATCACCGGCACGATCGAGGGGGTGTTCATGATCGGCGTGCTGGTCGGGGCATGGCTGTTCGGCTGGTTCATCGGGGCCGACGAGCAAGGTGGGGGTTGGCTGAGGGTCTATTGGCTGCTTGCTGGTTTGTGCATCACCGCCGCCTTGTTGTGGCTGACCGTCACGCTCGATGAGCGTGAGGCGGTGGCGCAGGGATCGGAACCTGCGGCAGGATGGCGCGAGATGGCGCGGCTCGGGCTGCTACCGGCAACCGTGGCGATCCTGCTCGGCTTGTTTCTCTATGTGTTGGTCGAACAGGGCATCGGCACCTGGCTTCCGACCTTCAACAGCGAAGTGCTGCATTTGCCTGCGGCGATCAGCGTGCAGATGTCGAGCATCTTTCTGGCGGCACTGGCGCTCGGTCGGCTGGCTTCGGGCATCGTGCTGCGCCGGGTCGAGTGGCTGCCGGTGCTGCTCGGCTGCCTCGCCGCGATTGCGTTGATCGTCATCGCCACGCTTCCGCTCGCCCGTCAGGTCGAACCGGGCACCGGTCTCGGCTGGGCCGACATGCCGCTCGCGGCCTATCTGTTTCCGCTACTAGGCTTCTTCTTGGCGCCGATTTACCCGACAATCTGTTCGGTCGCGCTGAGTGCTTTGCCACGTCACCGCCATCCGCCGATGGTCGGGCTGATCGTGATCTTCTCCGCTCTAGGTGGCACGATCGGATCGTTCCTGACCGGCATGCTGTTCGAACATCTGTCCGGCGCGTTGGCATTCTACTTCGTGCTGTTACCCGTCACCCTGATCGCTTTCCTCCTTCCCGCGATCCGCGCACGTCAGGCTCAGGGCGCGGCAGCATGAGGGGGGTCACCACACCTTCGCAGGCTTTCGGGATGCTCTTCGCCTCGATTCAGGAGCGCGGCTTGTTCGTCGATTCCAAGACATTCGCCGACGCCGTGCCGCGCAGTGCGCCGGACACCATCCTTGCCGCCTGGCACGCTGCGGAACCGGCCGACAACGCCGCGCTGTCCGCCTTCGTCGCGGCGCATTTCGACCTTCCGGCGGAGGGCGGCGAGGCCAGGCCGGATGGCCGCGCCTTGCCGCAGCATATTGCCGCCCTGTGGTCCGTGTTGACCAGGTCCGCGTCGGGCGCGCCGGGATCGTCGGAACTGGCTTTGCCCGAGCCGTTTGTCGTGCCGGGCGGGCGGTTTCGCGAGTTATATTACTGGGACAGCTATTTCACGATGCTGGGCCTCGCGCGCTCGGAACGGCAGGATCTGGTCGAAGCGATGATCGCCAATTTCGGTAGCCTGCTCGATCGCTTCGGGCATATCCCCAACGGAACGCGAAGCTATTATCTGTCGCGCTCGCATCCGCCGATGTTCTACCTCATGGCAGATATGTCGCAGGATCGATCGGAACCGGCTCGAACACGCAGGCTTTCGTGGATGCGGATCGAACACGCATTCTGGATGGCAGGTGCCGACGACCTCGCGCCCGGCGACCAAATGCGACGCGCGGTGCGGCTTAAGGATGGCAGCATCCTCAATCGCTATTGGGACGATAGCGAGACGCCGCGCGACGAATCCTGGCGAGAGGATGTCGCCCTCGCCGCGACGAGCATGCGACCCGCCGCCGAACTGTGGCGTGACTTGCGTGCTGCCGCCGAAAGCGGCTGGGATTTCAGCTCGCGCTGGTTAGCGGACGGGACATCGCTCGCGACGATCCGAACCACACGGTTCGTGCCGATCGATCTTAATTGCTTGTTGCACGGGCTCGAGCGGTCGATCGCGCATGAGGCGGCGCTGCTGGGCGATCACGCGACGGCTGACCAGTTCGAGGCGCTGGCCGCTGACCGTCATACGGCGATCGACACGCATTTATGGAATGAGGTCGACGGCCATTATGTCGATCTCTCGCTCGATACGAACCTTGGGCATGGTCACTTGACCGCCGCCGCTGCCTTTCCGCTATTCGCCGGTATCGCAGATGCCGTGCGCGCGCGCCGCTCGGCAGAGGCGCTCACCCGGTTGCTGCGCGCCGGCGGGCTGCTGACGACGCTGTGCCGGACAGGTGAGCAATGGGATGCGCCGAACGGGTGGGCACCGTTGCAGTGGATCGCGATCGCCGGTTTGCGGCGATATGGCGAAACGGACCTAGCCGATACCATCGCCGATCGCTGGCTGACGATGGTGCAGGAACAATATCGCATCACTGGTCAGATGTTCGAAAAATATGATGTCGAGCGTAGCGGCGCGGGCGGTGGCGGCGAATATGGGACCGAGACCGGGTTTGGCTGGACCAATGGCGTGACGCTCGAATTGCTGGCGACCGCCAAAAGCGATCGGATCGAAACGCGTAAGGCATCATGATTAAGGGAGCGACGGAAATGCGAACTTCAAGGACCGCCACCATGGCCCGCTGGGCGGGCACGTTGCTGCTGACCGCCGCCCCGGTTTCCATGCCACTATCTGCGACGGCTACGAGCGAACAGACCGCGGCGCTGACCGTGGTTCAGGCTGATCTCGTTGCCCGGGCAAACCGCCTGGGTGCGACCGACATTAGGACCCAGCCAGCCCCCCAGGGCGGCTTCATTCTTGGCGGAAAGCTCGACGGCGACCAGTTCGCCGTCGCATTCCCCGCGAACTGGAACGGCAATGCGCTGTTGTTCGCGCACGGCTATTCGACGCCCGGCTCGCCGATCGCAGTTTCGGAAGATCCGATCGGTAAAGGAACCGGCGCGGGCGGCATGCTATCTGCGGCCTATGAAGACGGGCTCGCCGCCGGTCATTCGGCCTACGATAAAGCGGGCATGGGCGTGCAAACCGCGACCGAAAACACGCTACGCCTGCGTAATTTCCTCACCAAGCTCGGCACGAAGCGCACTTATATCAGCGGGGCGTCGATGGGTGGCAATATTGTCCTGTCGCTGATCGAACAGTATCCGCGCGCCTTTGCCGGTGGTCTGGCCGTATGCGGCGTCACCAATGGCTGGGAGTCGCTATTCGGCCAACTGATCGATATGCGGATCACCTATAATTATCTGACGCGCGGCACGCCCTACGCTTTGCCTGGTGAGCAGGATGCGACCCGCAATGCCTTGCCAACCTCGCCCCCGGCCGGCGATGCCACCAATGCCGAAGCCTATCGCTGGGGTCAGGTCAGCAAGATCGCGCTGCCGGTCCTCTCACTGTTCAAGGCAGCTGCCGCTAATCCGGCCGGACCAGAGGCGCGCATCGCGCGGCAGGTCGCGGCGGTTGGCGGGTTCGAAGCCGAGCCGTCGTCGGTCGCCTTTCCCCTGGTCACCGGCACACTTGGCGCGGACGACCTTGCCGAGACGTTCGGCGGCCAGATCTTCGACAACAGCAACAAGACCTATGTGCTGCCGGAGATGACCGCGGCGGAACAAGCGGTGTTCAACGCGGGGGTCCAGCGTATTCGTGCCGACCGCGCTGCAGTGACGAATGCGCGCCTTTGGCATCAGGCGACAGGCCGCTTCCGCGTGCCGTTGGTTACAATGCACAACCGGATCGACTCGCTCGTGCCCTATTCGCAAGCCGTTGCGCTGGGCGGGATCGTCCGCAAGGCCCGCAACGAGCGCCGCTTGGTCCAGTTCGAGGTCCCCGCCACCAAGGCACCGCTGCCCGTCGGCGGCCTCGAAGGATACACCCATTGCGGGTTCAGCACGGAGCAGGGGGCGACGGCCTGGCGCGCGCTGTATAATTGGGCCGAAACCGGGAAGCGGCCTGCGCCCGACGCGGTGAAATGATACGGGCTCTCCTGACGGCGCTCGCCGCAGCGCTTCTTTACCTCTCGGCGGCTGAAGCTGCCGCCGCACCCGATCCCTACACCGCGCCGATCCCGGCGATCGGCGCGTCCTGGTATCCCGAACAATGGCCGGAAGCGCGGTGGGACACCGATCTGGCATTGATGCGGCGCGCCAACTTCACCGTCGTGCGAGTGGGCGAGTTTGCCTGGTCGCGGCTCGAGCCGCGCGATGGCCGGTTCGATTTCGCCTGGCTCGACCGGGCGATCGCGGCGGCGGCACGGCACGGCATCCGCGTGGTGATCGGTACGCCGACCGCCGCGCCACCGATCTGGTTGACCGAGGCGTATCCTGATGTGCTGCGCGTCAACGAGGATGGCAGCGTCGAAGGGCATGGCGAGCGCCGCCAATTCTCATTCGCCAGTGCGACCTATCGCCGCTACGCGACGCGCATCGCCGGGGAGCTTGCCCGCCGATATGGCCGCAACCCGGCGGTCGTCGGGTGGCAGATCGACAACGAAATCGGCGTGCCCTCGTTCGATCGTGAAGCGAAGGCGCAATGGGCGCTGTGGCTGGCGGCGCGCTATGGCACGATCGACGCGCTGAACCGCCGTTGGACCACCGAATATTGGAGCCAGCGCTATGATCGTTTCGATCAGGTGCCGCTCAAATCGCGCGGGCCGCACAATCCCGCCCTGATGCTCGATTTCCGTCGCTTTGTCAGCACCGTTTGGGCGGATTATGTCGGGGTCCAGGCCGCCGCAATCCGCGCGCACGCAGACCGGCGACAGTTCGTCACCACCAACTCGACATCGTGGAACAACAATTTCGACCAGTATCTGGTCCACCGCGATCTCGATATCGCGGCGTGGGACGATTACGTACCGAACGGGCGGCCGGACTGGGCCGCCAACGCGCTCCACCATGATCTGGTGCGCGGGTACAAGAACCGCAATTTCTGGGTGATGGAGGCGCAGCCGGGCCGCGTCGATTGGGCATCGCTCAACCGCTCGCTCGAACCGGGTCAGGTGCGCGAGATCGCGTGGCAGGCGGTCGGGCATGGCGGCGACGCGATCGTCTATTGGCAATGGCGCAGCGCATTCAACGGGCAGGAACAATATCACGGCACCCTGCTGGGCCCCGATGGCGAGCCTATGCCCATCTATGAAGAGATCGCGCGAACCGGCGCCGAGTTCGCGGCGGCGGGACGGCATCTCGCCGGCACGATCGTTCCGCGCGCCGAGATCGCGCTGATCTACTCACAGGAGAGCCGTTGGGCGATCGAGAATGAGCGGCACAGTCGCGATTATGATCCGGTCGCGGCCCTGAAAGACTGGTATCGGCCCTTCGCTGCGGCTGGTCGTGCGGTCGACGTGCTGTCTCCGAGCGCGGACCTGTCGGGATACCGGTTGGTGCTGGCACCCAATCTCAACCTACTGGACGAAGCGACGGCCGCATGGCTTGAGACCTACGTGCGCAGCGGCGGGCAACTGGTGCTCGGCCCTCGATCCGGTATGAAGGATCGCGATAACGGACTGTGGCGCCAACGTCAGCCGGGGCCGCTGTCTGGCTTGTTGGGTGCGCGCGTCGATTATTATTACCCACTCGACGAGCCCGAAAGGATCCACGGGGATGTCGGCGTGGCCACGGTCAATACCTGGGCCGAAGTTCTCGATCCGCGAGCGCCCGACGTAAAGACGGTGGCACGCTATACCGGTGGCAGTGGCTGGCTGACGGGGCGACCGGCGATCGTGTCGCGCCCCGCGGGTCGCGGCTCGATCACCTATGTCGGCGCGATGCTCGATGTCGATGGCCAGGAGCAGTTGACCGCGTGGATGACGGCGCGCGCGGGGGTGTCGGGGCCGGTGATCGCGCCGGTCGCCGGCCTGGAAGTGATGGAGCGCCAAGATGCGCGGACGCGCTACCTCATCCTGATTAATCACAACGATGTTCCGGTTGTGGTGACGCTGCCAGCGAAAGGAAGGCTGGTGCTCGGCGACCTGAGAGGAAGCGAATTACCAGCGCACGGCGTCTTGCTCTGGGCAATTTCAAGGAGCAAGTGATACAAGGCGATCGATCTCCCATCCTGACTCTCGACGATGTAAAAGCGGCGGGGCGCGGCGGCATTCCCGCCGACCAGCCGACCAGCAGCTTCGAGCTTCCGGCCCGTGCGGCAGCGCAACAAGGGGATCGAACGGCGATGGCCTTCTTTGCCGATGTCGAGAATCCGGGCAGAGCGGCCGGCTGGTTATGATCGAGGCTCAGTCTGGTGTCGCTGAAGCAATTCGTACTGCGTTCGCGCCCCATAATTTTTAATCTCGATCATTGATATGGTGTCGCGGAGATAATGGCCGCGATCCTTATCAGCGGATCAGAAGCTGCCATTCCGCTTACGGCCAGTTCTGCTTTTCCTACCGCTCGGCTTTGCCTGCGGTCGGCACTTGGTGGATCATCGCGGCGTCGATCATGGCTCGATAGATTCTTCCGACTTCATCTTTGCTAACGTGGCCAGCCTCGAGCGCTGCGGCGCTGAT
>JAHJHL010000023.1 GCA_018823905.1 Alphaproteobacteria bacterium | reverse complement strand
GTGATCGTCGTCGACGGCGACCGCCCGATCGCCGACCATGGCACGCCGTTCCGCCTGCTCGTCTGCGAGTTTCAGGCGGTGGGGTACAAGCTGGTGTCCTACGATGACAAACAGCATGCCGGGGGGTATCTGGCGCGGTTCGTGCCCGAAGGGAAACGCCCGGAGCCGGATGCGATCACAGTGTGCGACAATCCGTGAGTCAATCGTTGCCCCCGCGAAGGCGGGGGCCGCTAGCGGTCTTTCCGACTCGGGCTGCGTAAACCGACAGCGGCTCCCGCCTTCGCGGGAGCGACGGTGTTCTCAATACACTACCAACCGGTCGCTATCGCCGACCTCCGCCATGAAGCTCACGAGCCCGCCCGTCCGCACCTGCGGCACCAATTCGCTCGCGGTCATGCCGGTGAGCGCCATGCCCGACTGGCAGACGACCAGCTTTACATCCATCGCCATCGCCTCTGCGATCAGCGACACCAGATCGGGCTGCCCTGCCGCGCGCCGCGCCGCATCGCCCGCAAAGGCGACGGGCGTGCGCAGCAGCGCCGCCGCCGGTCCTTGCAGGAATATACGTGCCGATCGCCCGAGCGCTGCGGCCGCGGCCGCCGTCTCGAGCGCGGCGTAGAAGCGCTCGCCATCTGTCGATGCGATGATGATGCTCAGCCCCGGCATATCGGACATTCTGGATCCTTGGCGACCGCGACCTCGCGCCAGCGCCGGTCGAGCATGTCGACGATCGCCAGCCGCCCGATCAGCGGCGAACCCCATTCGGTCAGCGCGCGCACCGCTTCCAGCGCCGCCATCGTCCCGATCATGCCCGCAAGCGCGCCCATCACCCCGGTCTCGGCGCAATTGAGCCCCTCTTGGTTCGGATCGTCGCCGACCAAACACGCGTAACAGGGACTTCCCGCACGCCAACCTTCGTACAGCGCGACCTGTCCTTCGAACGCCCCGATCGCGGCGCTCAGCAGCGGGATGTGCAACGCTACAGCAGCGCGGTTGACCGCGAGCCGGGTAGT
The DNA here is from genome assembly GCA_018823905.1 of Alphaproteobacteria bacterium. Lineage (GTDB taxonomy): Bacteria > Pseudomonadota > Alphaproteobacteria > Sphingomonadales > Sphingomonadaceae > Sphingopyxis. The sequence goes on along the minus strand of JAHJHL010000023.1, from coordinate 6,533 downwards.
GAAATTGTCGCAGCCATCGAGGATAAAGTTCGCGCCCGCCAGAAGCGTCGCGGCGTTTGCGCCGCCCAGCCGCGCGGCCACCGCGACCGCTTTAACATGCGGGTTGATCCGTCGCGCCGCGTCCGCCGCCACGACGGCCTTGCGCTCGCCGATGTCGGCATCGGTGAACAACGGCTGGCGCTGCAGGTTCGACAATTCGACGACATCATCGTCGATGATCGTCAGCTTGCCGACCCCCGCCGCCGCCAGATAGGTGATCGCCGGACAGCCGATGCCGCCCGCGCCGACGATCGCGACATGCGCGGCCTTCAGCTTCGCCTGCCCGGCACCGCCGAATGCGGGCAGGATGATCTGGCGCGCATAGCGGTCGAGTTCGGCGTCGGTCAGCAATTACTCGCTCGATCGGCGGGTCTTGATCCCCGACAGCGAGGCCAGTCCCGCGGCGTCGGCGGTTTCGTCGAAGGGGTCGCTTTCGACCCCGGTCGATCCGAATCCGCCCGCGCCGCGCACCGTCTCGTCGAGCGCCGCCACCTCGGCAAAGCTCGCGCGTTGGACCGGCGCCGGGACCAGCTGCGCGATCCGGTCGCCGCGCTTGATGTCGAAATTATCCTCGCCCAGATTGGCGAGGATCACCTTGACCTCGCCGCGATAGTCGCTGTCGATCGTCCCCGGCGTGTTGAGGCAGGTAACGCCATGCTTGAGCGCGAGCCCCGAGCGCGGGCGCACCTGCACTTCGTAGCCCGCGGGGATCGCCATCGCGAACCCCGTCGCGACCGCGTGGCGCGTGCCCGGGCGAATCGTCAGGCTTTCCGCCGCAACGACATCCATCCCCGCCGCGCCGTCGCTGGCATAGGCGGGCAAGGGCAGGCCGCCGCCGTTGGGCAGCCGTTGGATGCGAATTTCAATCGGACTGGCAGGGGCTACGCGCATCGAGCTCATCGGCAATCTTTTCCATCAATTTGCGGGCGACGGCCGCCTTTGGCAGTCGGTCCCAGCTGTCTATCCCGGTTTTGCTAACGATATGCACCCGGTTGCTTTCGCCGCCCATCGGGTCGGCGGCGACATCGTTGGCGACGATCCAGTCGCAGCCCTTGCGTGCCAGCTTCGCCTCAGCATGCGCGATGACGTCGTTGGTTTCGGCGGCAAAGCCGATCAGCAGCGTGGGGCGCTCGGCGCTCTTGGCGACTCCCGCGAGTATATCGGGATTCTCGGCTAGCGCGAGCGGCGGCACGGCGCCGCTGCCGTCTTTCTTGATCTTCTGCCCCGCGGGGTCGGCGGCCCGCCAGTCGGCGACCGCGGCAACCATGATCGCGGCATCGACGGGCAGCCCTTGCCGTACTTCGTCGGCCATTTCGACCGCGGTCTCGACATCGACGCGGATCACGCCGGGCGGGGTCGGCAGCGGCACGGGTCCGGCGATCAGCAGCACCTCGGCCCCCGCCGCTGCGGCGGCCTCGGCGATCGCAAAGCCCTGTTTGCCGCTTGACCGGTTGGCGATGTAGCGCACCGGGTCAATCGGCTCGTGCGTCGGCCCCGCGGTGATCAGGATGCGGCGCCCGTACAACGGGCGATGATTGGCGGGCGCGAAATCGGGCTGGCCGACCATCGCGGTGACCGCAGGTGCAGCGGCCAGCGCGGCATCGATTGCGTTCTTGATCGCCGCCGGTTCGGGCAAGCGTCCCGGCCCAAACTCACCGCACGCCATCTCGCCCTCGTCGGGCGCCATCACCGTCACCCCGTCGCCGCGCAAGGTCGCGATATTGCGCTGCGTCGCGGGGTGGAGCCACATGCGGACATTCATCGCGGGCGCGGTAAGCACCGGCTTGTCGGTCGCGAGCAGCAGGGTGGTCGCCAGATCGTCGGCGATGCCCGCCGCCATCTTCGCCAGCAAATCGGCGGTTGCAGGCGCGACGACGACCAAATCGGCCTCGCGTGACAGCTGAATATGTCCCATCTCGACCTCGTCCTTCAGGTCGAAGAGATTGGTATAGACCTTGTTCTCGCTCAATGCCGCTAGCGTCAGCGGCGTAACAAACTGCTCGCCCGCGCGGGTGATGACACAGCGCACGACATAGCCCGCCTTGCGCAGCAGGCGCACGAGTTCGATGCTCTTGTAAGCGGCGATACCGCCGCCGATGATGAGCAGGATGCGAGGGTTGGTCATTGTGAGCGAATATCAAACAAGCTGGGAAAAGCCATGGGGTCTGTTGCATTCCCTCTATTGTCGGGGTTGCCTGGATATCCGAGATGCAGCAGAATCTCGGAAAAGACATCCGATGAAATCTGAAAGCCCTCAATCAAATGGGGACGAGAACCAATCCCGTCACTCCCCAAGACCAGAACCAGCGGCTTTGTGCAGCGCCCATGCGCTAGATGGGTTCGGAAAATTGCCTCCTTTTGCCGAACAATATGGTCCACCTGCACCTGAAAGACATGGGGCGTCCAGTTTTGATAATATGCTTGTTGGTCACCCTTTGACCGGCGATGTTTAATAGTCTCGATCGTTTTGGCGTGCACCACGCGCGCAAACTCGAAAGCTCTCGTTTCGCCATCTGCGAACTGGAAGACAACGTCAGGTGGGTCGGGCTGCATTGCAGCGATCGGGTGAGGCCAGCCTTTTTCCCGACTCAACCAATCCAATGCCTCTCGACACGCTGTGTATTCCATCCATGCCGACATCTCGCGCGTTGCGGTGAATTGGCCCGTATCGGGTACGGCGTCGGCGGCCTCTATCGCGAACCGCAGAAAGCGTTCATAATCTCGGTTATCACAGCCCGTCATAGTGAGCTATTTTCACGCAACGCGCCCCCAACGCAATAGCGGGCGGTCGAGGTTCCTTTATCGACGGCTCAACTCGTCCAATCGTTGATCGACTCGTTCCCGAAGGCCGCGCTCGCAAGCTGCGCTGACGTTTATCCCCAGCCTTTTTGCTTCGCCGAGCAGCTCCGCATAAGGGTCACTTTGGTGGGGCGTTTACGTCGCGGTTCTTTCGAGCTGGTGGTCATCAGAAAATGTTAGCCCGATTGGGCGAAGGAGCAATCGCAACATCATCCAAACCAGACCATCAATGCAGCCCCACCCGCCGCGCCAACCACCGCCGTCAGCGCATAACGCCACCAGCGCCGTTTCTCGCCCTTCTCCCACATCAGCGGGATTTCGGGCAGCGGCGGTGCGGGCGGGGCGGCGCCTTTTCGCGGCAATTGCGCGTCGAGGCGGCGGATGATGTCGGGGATCAGCGCCAGCGTCTTGCCCTGTTCGCGAATGCCGTCAGCAAGCGCGGCTTCGGGGCCGAGTTCGTCGCGGATCCATTCCTTCACGAACGGCCCCGACACGTCCCACATATTGATCCTGGGGTTCAGCATCGTCGCCACCCCCTCGACCATCACCATCGTCTTTTGCAGCAGCAGCAGGTGTGGCTGGGTCTGCATGTCGAAATCGCGGGTGATCGCGAACAGGCCGTCGAGCATCTGGCCGACGCTCAGCTCGCTCACCGGCTTGCCGCGCATCGGCTCGCCCACCGCGCGCAGCGCCGTCGCGAATTCCTCGACATTATGATAATTGGGCACATATTGCGCCTCGAAATGAATCTCGGCGACGCGGCGGTAATTGCCTGTGGTCAGGCCGTAGAGGATTTCGGCGAGCCAGTAGCGCGCCTGCCGGTTGATCCGCCCCATGATGCCGAAATCGACCGCAGCGATCGTGCCGTCGGCCTTCACGAACAGATTGCCCTGATGCATGTCGGCGTGGAAAAAACCCTCGGCGATCGCCTGACGCAGGAAGGCGTGGACAAGGTTTCCCGCGAGCTTTTCCATGTCATGCCCGGCCGCGATCAGTGCGTCGCGGTTTGAAATCTTGATGCCGTCGATCCAGTCGAGCGTCATCACCTTGCTCGTCGTGCGGTCCCAGTCGATCGCGGGGACTTCATAGGTCGGCACCCCGACCATCGCGTCTTTCAGCTCGGACGCCGACGCCGCCTCGCGGCGCAGGTCGAGCTCGCGCAAGGTCCAGCGGCGGAAATTGGCGATGACCTGTCGCGGCCGCAGCCGTGTCGCTTCGCCGCCGAGCGCCTCCAGATGCGCGGCCGCCCATTCATAGGTTTCGATGTCGCGCGCGAACTGCTTGTCGATGCCGGGGCGGCGCACCTTGACCGCGACCTTGCGGCCCTCGGTCGTCACCGCGCGGTGAACCTGCGCGATCGACGCCGAGCCGACGGGTTCGGGGTCGAATTCGCGATACAGGCTTTCGAGCGGCACCTCAAACGTCGCCTCTATCTCTTGGCGAATGCGCTCGAAGGCGACGGGCGCGAGCGCGTCCTGCAAACTCAGCAAGTTGCGCGCGGCGTCTTCGCCAACCAGATCGGGACGCGTCGCGAGCGTCTGGCCCAGCTTGACCGCGGCGGGGCCGATCGCCTGGAAAGCCGCGGCATAGTCGGGAATTTTCGGCTGCACCGTGCCGAAGCGCGCAATCCGGCACAATCGCTTGACCCCCGGCGGGGTCTGCGGCGCGGTTTCGATCCCGCGCAGCGCCCCGTGGCGCGCGAGGATGCGGCCCCATTTCAGCAGGCGCAGGATATGGGTGACGGGACGGGTCAAGCTTTCCACCCGCTGTGAATCGCGACCAGCCCGCCCATGATCGGCTCGACCTTTACCGACGTGAAGCCCGCCGCGCCGATCATCCTGGCGAATTCGGGCATCGGCGGAAAGCGGCGGATCGATTCGATCAGATAGCGATAGCTATCCTCGTCCTGCGCGATCAGCTTGCCGAGCTTGGGGACCAGGTGATGCGAATAGGCGTCATAGGCCTGCGCGAAGCCCGGCCATTCGTTGGTCGAAAACTCCAGACAAAAAAAGCGCCCGCCATAGCGCAGCACGCGATGCGCTTCCTTCAGCGCCGCGGGAATGTCGGTGACGTTGCGGATACCGAACGCGATCGTATAGGCATCGAAAAACTGGTCGGGGAACGACAGGGTCTCGGCATTCTGTTCGCTCCACACGAGCGAATCCACGCCGCGCTCCGCCGCCCGTTCCATGCCGACGCCCAGCATATCGGGGTTAATGTCGGCCACCGTGATGCTGGCGCCAAACGGCTCCATGCGAAACGCGATGTCGCCGGTGCCGCCCGCCATGTCGAGAATCGCTTCGTCCGCGCGCGGTTTGACCCGGCGTACAAAGCGGTCTTTCCAAAGGCGGTGCATGCCTCCCGACATCGCATCGTTCATGATGTCATATTTGCGCGCGACGCGGCTGAACACCTCGCCAACCTTGGCGGTTTTTTCGGTCGCCGGAACCTGTTCATAGCCAAAGCTGACAGTATCGGGGGTGCTCATGGAGTCGCGCCTTGATGCGGGGAGAAACGAAGTCGCACCGGCCTTTAGCCAAGGGTTGAAGCGCAGGCAAATGGCGCGTAGCCCGATGCGCGATATGCCCGAGCTACCCGAAGTTGAAACCACCGTCCGCGGCCTGACGCCGCACCTCACCGGCCAGCGGCTGATGCGCGTGTCGACGCTGCGTCCCGACTTGCGCCGTCCGTTCCCGGTCGATCTGGCGCAGCGGCTGACCGGATCGATCGTTACCGGGCTGTCGCGCCGCGCCAAATATGGGATCATCGCCACCGACCGCGGCGACCATATGATCTTTCACCTTGGCATGTCGGGCAGCTGGCGGATCGGCAACGCTGAGCCCGGCAAGCACGACCATCTGCTGATCGACACCGCGGCGGGGCAGCGGCTGATGCTCCACGATCCCCGCCGCTTCGGCTCGGTCGATCTGGTCGCGGGCGATCCGCTGACCGGCTTTCCGGCGTTTGTCTCCCTCGGTCCCGAACCCTTGTCGGGCGCGTTCGACGCGGCATATCTGGGACTGGTGCTGGCGGGGCGTCGCGCGCCGATCAAGGCGATGCTGCTCGACCAGACGATCGTCGCGGGGCTGGGCAACATCTATGTGTGCGAGGCGCTGAACATGGCGCGCATCCACCCTACGAAGCCCGCGGCCGATGTCTCGCGCGCCAAGCTCGCGGCGCTGGTGCCCGCAATCAAGGCGGTGCTCGAAGCATCGATCGCGGCGGGCGGCTCGACCCTGCGCGATTACAAGCAGCCCGACGGCGAACTTGGTTATTTTGCCAAGGACTGGCGCGTCTATGGCCGCGAGGGCGACGCGTGCGCATGCGGCACCACGATCGCGCGGATCGTCCAGAGCGGGCGATCGACCTTTTATTGCCCCAAATGCCAGCGGTGACGCACGCATTTGCTGCAAAAATGATTGACCAACCGGGGCTGTCTGGCTATGCGCGCACCCTTCGAGCAGGGTCCGGGTTACCGGAACCGGCCGTATCCGGACATTGATTCGCTCGTTTCGCGCGATTCGGCTGCTCCGGTGACGCTGCGCTCCGACTGACTTAGACCGTTTGGAAACCGAGGAATTTATGGCCAATACGCCGCAGGCAAAAAAGCGCATCCGCCGCAACACCGCGCGCACCGTCGTGAACAAGAATCGCGTCTCGCGCATCCGCACGCTGGTGAAGAAGGTCGAGAACGC
>JAHJHL010000001.1 GCA_018823905.1 Alphaproteobacteria bacterium | reverse complement strand
CTGCGGATGGCCGTGCAGCGACGCGATGATCAGCTGCTTCACCGTGTGATAGATGGCGCCGTCGCCCTCAATCACGGTGCGCGCGCGCGTCGCGAACGGGCCGACGAGGCCATAGGCGAGGAGCACGCCGAGGAAGGTGCCGACCAGCGCCGACCCGATCATCCCGCCCAGGATCGCGGGCGGCTGGTCGATCGACCCCATCGTTTTCACGACGCCAAGCACCGCGGCGACGATGCCGAGCGCGGGGAGCGCGTCGGCGAGATTCTGCAAGCCGTCAGCGGGCTTGATCGCGTGGTGGTGATGGTTCTTGAGCGCCGCGTCCATCACATCCTCGACCGCGTGCGGGTCGAGCGTCCCCGACGATACGACGACCAGCCGCAGCGTGTCGCAGATCAGGTGGATCAGCGTGTCGTCCTTGAGCAATTTGGGATATTGCTGGAACAGGGTCGAGTTTTTCGGATCCTCGATATGCGGTTCGACCGCCACCGGTCCTTCGGTCCGCATCATCTTCATCAGCGTCGAGACGAGCAGGATGCAGTCGAGATAGTCCTGCTTCTTATACTGCGGTCCCTTGAACACTTTGGCGAGCCCGCCGCCGAGCGCCTTTAGGTCGGCGCCCGAATTGCCGATGATCAGCGACCCGACCGCGGCGCCGCCGATGATCAGCATCTCGTGCGGCAAGGCGTGCATGACGGGGCCGAGGTTGCCACCGGTCAGCGCAAAGCCCCCGAAAACCAGCAGCAGCAGGACAACGATGCCGATTACGGGAAACATGCGGGGGTAACTCCATCCGGGCCGAAAGCCCCAAATTCAAAATGCGTCTTCATGCTTAACGGCAGCAGCGCCGCCAAATTGAGCGCGATCAGTTCAAAATATCGAACAAGGTCTGGCGGTTGATCTTGGCAAAGGCCGCCTGCGCCGCGCCGAGGGTCAGATCCTGGGCGTTGAGCTCGGCGATCGCGACCGACAGGTCGGTGTCCTCGACCGACGAGCGTTCGTCCTTCAGCGTGATGCTGCGCGCGGCAAGACCGTCGCCGATGCGTTCGAGCCGCCCCGCCGACAGGCCAAGCGCGGCATGGCGGTCGGCGACGTGACCGATCGCGGTGTTGAGCGCGGTCAGGGCGGCCCCCATCGCCGGTTTGTTGCCCGCGGCGACCGCGGTCGCGGCATCGCGGATGCCGGTCGACAGGCTGTTGCCGGCGATGACAAACACATCGGCGGCGGCCGGAACCGGCGCAAAGCTGATGTCGCCATCGAAGCGCATGACGCGCGCGGTGCCGCTCGCGAATACCGGTTCGCCGTTTGAATCGCGCGTTGCGGCCAGGCTGTCGATTTCGTCGGCGATCGTACCGAGTTCGGCGGCGATCGTTGCACGGTCGGCGGGGCTGGTCGTATCGTTCGCCGCGGCAACCGTCAGTTCGCGCGCGCGCGTCATCAGGTTGCTCACCGATTTCAGCGCCGCGTCGGCCTGCGACACCAGCGCTGTCGCGCTATTGATATTGCTGTTCCACGCGGTGAGGCTGGCCTGCGCCGTGCCGATCGTCGCGATCCGCCGCGCCGACACCGGGTCGTCCGACATGCGTTGCAGCCGCTTGCCGCTCGAAATCTGGATCTGCGTCCGCTCGATCTGGTCGGCGAGTTTCTGCTGGCGCGCGATCTCGCGCGTCATGCGATTGCCCACGGCGTTAATCATCGTAGTCGCCTTCCTAGATCGAACTCAAGAGCGTTTGCATGGTTTCGCGCGCGACCTGGATCGTGCGCGCCGCGGCCTGATAGGCTTGCTGGAAACGCAACAATTCGGCGGCTTCCTTGTCGAGATCGACCTCGCTCACTCCGTCGCGCGCCGCTGCGGCGGCGTCGGCGCGGGTCATCGCGGCGGCATCCAGCGCGCGCGCCGATGCGGTCGTCTGTGCCTGTGTCGCGAGATGTCCCGACCAGCGCGCTTCGGGATCGCCCGCGCCGCGCAAGGTGCCGAGCGCCAGCATATTGCCGTTGCTGCCCGATGCGTTGGCGGCGGCGACCTGTTCGGGCGCGAGCGCGCTCGCGGTCATCGTCGCGGCGCTGGTGCCGGTGAACAGCGGCGCGCCCGGATTGCCATTGGCATCGGTACCCGCCTGATGCGCCGCGTTGAGCTGCGCTGCGAACGACGTTGCCATCGTATCGAGCCCGGCGCGCTGATCGGCGACATGGTTCGCTGCCTCGGCTTGCCCGGCCAGCGAGCCCGTCGTCACCGTCAGCGGCGAACCACCAACGCTATACGACAGGCGGCCGTCGGGCGCCGCGGTCACCGCGATCGGATTGACCGCGCCGCCGCCGACGAGCAAGTCGCCCGACCCCGCGGCGCGCAACGTCACCGATCCGTTATTCTCGAATGTCGCGCTGACCCCCGCCTGCGACGATAATTTGTCGAGCAGCCGGTCGCGTTCGTCCATCAGGCTCGCCTGGTTGGTCGACCCCGGCCGCGCCTTGCGCAGCCCGATGTTGATCTGTTCGAGCGCGTTCAGATTGGCGTTGAAATCTTCGATCGTGCTCGCCGCCGCGCCTTCGATCCCGTCCGACATCTTGTCGAGCTGGCCCGCTGCGGTGCGAAAGCCCGACGCGATGTCGTCGGCCGATTGGAGGAACTGGCTACGCAGCGTCTTGTTCGCCGGATCAGAAGTCAGCTGATCGGCGGTGGTGAACAGCTTGGTCAGCCCGGTCTTGATCCCGTTGCTCTCGTCGCTGAGCGCGCCTTCAACCTTGCCCAGCCAGCCGAGCTTGGTCGCCGCGCGTTCGGAATCGCCCGACGAGAGGCGCGAATCTTCGATCAGCCAGGCATCGACCGAGCGGCTGACCCCGCGAATTTCGACTCCCGCGGGGTTCACGCTGCCGCGGTAAAAGACCGAATCGCTGCCGCTGACCGGCTCCATCATTTCGAGCCGCCGCCGCGCATAACCGGGGGTCTGCGCGTTGGCGATATTGTCGCCAATCGTCGACAGCGCGCGCGAATAGGCCTTGAGCCCGCTGTACCCGATGCCGAGAAGATCGCTCATTGGATACCTCCCGCCGCATTGCCGAGCCGCCCGCGGAACTGACGTTCGACCATGTCGGCGATGCCGAACTGGCGCATCGCGGCGATGGAATCGGCGGTGCGCGCGTCGGCCATTTCGCGGAAATTGTCGGTCGCGCTCGATCCCATCATGTCGTCACCAAGCTTCGCCTGCCGCATCGACGCGAGCAGCTGGCGCAGGATCACCGCCTCAAACTGTTCGGCCGCTTTACGCAGCCCGCCGTCGTCGCCCCCACCGCCAAGCGTCGGGGTGGCCGAAGCCGGAACGAACGACCGCGTTGCGGGGGTCGAAGAAATGGGCGTCGTCATATGATCACCAATTCTGCTGTGAGGGCACCCGCTTGGCTCAGCGCCTCAAGGATCGCGACCAGATCGCCGGGCGACACGCCCAGACGGTTGATCGAGTCGACGAGTTCGGAGAGCGAAGCGTTGGGTTTCATCAAAAAGGCAGGTCGGACGTCCTCGGCGACGTCGATCTCGCTCGACGGCTCGATCGCGGTTTCGCCGCGGCTGAACGGCGCGGGCTGAACCACCGTCGGCGATTCCTTGATCGAGACGGTGAGCTTGCCGTGGCTGACCGCGGCGGTGCCGACGCGGACCGCGCCGTTGATCACCACGGTGCCGGTGCGCGCGTTGACGATCACCTTGGCCGAGGGTTCGGAGCGCTGGACGCCGAGATTTTCGATCTGCGACATCAGCCGCATCCGGTCGTCGCCATTGCCGCCGGAGCGGATCGCGATGCTGGCGCCGTCGATCATCGACGCGCTGCCCGGGATCGCCGCATTGATCGCGTCGGCGACGCGCTTGGCGTTGGTGGCATCAAACTGGTGGAGGTTGAAGGTCAGCCAGTCGCCGGTGGCAAAGCCGGTATCGACCGCGCGTTCGACCGTTGCACCGTTGGCGATGCGGCCGCTCGACGGGACGTTGACCGTCACTTTCGATCCGTCGGCGGCATCGACCCCGAGCCCGCCGATGACCAGGTTGCCCTGGACCATCGCGTAGATCTGACCGTCGGCGCCATAAAGCGGCGCGAGCACCAGCGTGCCGCCGCGCAGGCTTTTGGCTTTGCCGATCGCCGACACGGTCACGTCAAGGCGCTGGCCGGGCTTGGCAAAGGGCGGCAGTTCGGCGGTGATCATCACCGCCGCGGCATTCTTCAGCGCCGGATTGACCCCCGGCGGCAAGGTCAGGCCAAAGCGCGAGATCGCGCCCTTCATCCCCAGCGTCGAATAATCGAGGCTGTCGTCGCCCGTCCCCGCGAGTCCGACCACGATGCCGTAGCCGGTGAGCTGGTTGGCGCGCAGCCCCTGAAACTGGCCCATATCCTTGATGCGCTGCGCCTGCACCGGTGCCGCAAAGGTCAGGCTGGCGATCAGGAGCGCGATCAGGGCAAACAGGGTGGGACGCTGGAACACTTTATGATCCTTTTCAGAACGGGCTGATGATCGAGAAGAAACGCTGCAACCAGCCTTGCTTGCTGGCGCGCGCGATCTCGCCCTTGCCGACGTACCGGATGTTGGCGTCGGCGACGCGGGTCGACAGGATGCGGTTGTCGGGGCTGATATCCATCGCGCGGACGATGCCCGAAATCTGGACGCGTTCGTCGCCGCGATTGAGCGTCAGCAGCTTTTCGCCGCGCACCAGCATCGTGCCATTGGGATAGACCGCGGCGATCGTCACGCTGACCTCGCCCGACAAGGCGTTCGATTGCGACGCGTCGCCTTTGCCCTTGAATGCCTGCCCGCCGCCCATCGCGATGTCGCTGGGGTTGAACAGCGACAGCGGCCCGGTGGAGGGCGGCGTCAGGCCGATATTGCCGTCGCGCTGCGTTCCCGCGGCATTGCTTTTGGTCGCAGCGGTGCGCTCGACGAGCTGGATGGTCAGAATGTCACCGACCTGTCCGGCGCGACCGCCCGACGTCAGCGGCACATAGCTGCCCTGAAAGATCGAGCCATTGCCGGGCAGCGGTGCCGGGGGAACCGGCGTTGCCGCGGCAAAGGCGTCGGGCGGCAATTTGTCCTTCGCCGCCGCGCCGAACGGCACGAGCGCGAGGGCAAAGGCCACGCCGACCGACAGATTAGAGCGTCTGCGCGGCATTTTTCATCATCTCGTCGGTGGCCTGGATCATCTTCGAATTGACCTCATAGGCGCGCTGCGTCTCGATCATGTCGACGAGTTCCTCGACGACATTGACGTTCGATCCCTCGAGCATCCCGCCGCGCAAACTGCCGCGACCTTCCAGCCCGGCAGCGCCAACCTGCGGCGCGCCCGAGGCGGCGGTTTCGACGAGCATATTGTCGCCGATCGCCTGCAATCCCGCCGGATTGGCAAAGCGTGCCAGTTCGATGCGGCCGAGTTCGGTGAGGGTGCCGTCGGCGCCGGTCGCCGACACGGTGCCGTCGGCGCCGATCGACACATTGGTGCTGTCTTCGGGAATCTGGATCGCGGGGGTCAGCGGCTTGCCGTCCGAGGTCACGATCGTGCCGTCGGGCGAGCGGCCGAAATTGCCCGCGCGGGTGTAGCCGGTGCGCCCGTCGGGCATTTCGACCTGAAAATAGCCGGCGCCGTCGATCGCCATGTCGAGCGCGTTGCCGGTGGTGGCGAACGTCCCCTGCGTGTCGATCCGCGACGTACCGCCGAGCGACACCCCGGTGCCGAGGTTGAGCCCGGTCGCATAGCGATTTTCCGCCGACGACGGCGCGCCGGGAGCGGTCATCATCTGATAGCTCAAAGTTTCGAAGCTGGCGCGGTCGCGCTTGAAGCCCGTGGTGTTCACGTTGGCGAGGTTGTTGGCGATCACCTGCATCCGGAAGCCCTGGGCATCCAGACCGGTTCGCGCGACGTGCAAGGCACCGAAGCTCATTTCATATTCTCCTTAACGCGGAAGCTGCATCAGATTGGCGGTCGCGCTGTCCATGTCGCGCGCGTCGCTGACCAGCTTGAGCTGGGTGTCCCAGCTGCGGCTCGCCTCGATCATGTCGACCAGCGCGGTGGTGGCGGCGACGTTCGATCCTTCGATCGAGCGGGTGATCAGTCGCGCCTCGGGATCGTCGGGCAAAATGCCCTCGCCCTTGACGCGGAACAGGCCGTCCAGACCCTTGGCGATGTCCGACCCGGTCGGAGTGGCGAGCCGGAGCCTATCGACCTCCTGCGGATTTTCGGCATCGCCGCCCGCGGGCACTATCCACACCCGGCCCTCGACGTCGATCGTAACGGCGTCGGCGGGCGGGATGGTCACCGGACCCTGACCGCCCTGGACGGGGTGGCCGTCGCCGGTGGTCAAAAGCCCGCTCGGCGAAACCTGCAAATCGCCGCGCCGTGTATAGGCCTCGCTGCCGTCCTTCGCCTGCACCACGAGCAGCGCGTCGCCCTGCACCGCGATGTCGAGATCGCGTCCCGTCGCGGTAACGGTCCCGGCGCGCATATCGGCGCCCAGCACCTCTTCGGACGCCATGGCGCGCGCACCGGTCCCGCTGCCGTTCAGCCACAGCGCCTGCGCCTCGGCCATGTCGGCGCGAAACCCGGGCGTCTGGGCGTTCGCCAGATTGTTGGCGATCGCCGTCTGCCGGGCCTGACTGCCCCGCATCGCGGTAAGGCTGGTGTAGATGAGGCGGTCCATTGGGAAGCTCCCGGCAGTCGGCTAAATGCGCCTGATCAGCGCATGTTGATGATGGTTTGCGACAGCTGCGACGCTCCCTCGATCGCCTTGGCGTTCGCCTGAAAATTGCGCTGCGCACCGATCAGCATCACCAGTTCTTCGGTGATATCGACGTTCGAGCGTTCGAGCGCGCCCGAGCGGATCGCGCCCATCGGACCGTTGGTCGCGGCGTCGATCGTCGGCGGGCCGCTTTCGCCCGACGACTGCCAATGCGCGTCGCCGACGGGGCGCAGCCCCTCCATCGCAGGGAAGGTCGCCATTGCGACTTTGCCGAGCACCTGCGCTTCGCCATTGGCAAAAGTCGCCGAGACCAGCCCGTCGAGGCCGATCGAGACATTGACCAGCTGCGCAGTGGGATCGCTCGGCGCGCCCGGCGGCAGGACGAAGTCGAACGCCCCGGCCAGCGTGTTGTTGGTGACGTTACCGTTGGCGTCGACGGGCAAAAGTTGCAGCTTCTGCCCCGTCGAATCGATCACATTGCGATCGGGGGTCGCGGTAAAGGCACCGTTGCGGGTGTATGTCACCTGCTCGCGCGGCGGTTCGCCCTTCACGACAAACATACCTTCGCCGACGATCGCCATATCGAGCGTCTTTTCGCTCGATTCATACGAGCCCTGCGTGAACTGCTGGGTGATGCCGTTGAGGCGCGTGCCCTGCCCCGCGACCATCTTGGTCGATTGGGTCGGCGAGGCGGCGAAAATGTCGCCGAACTGCGCTTTGCTGCGCTTGAACCCGATCGATCCCGCGTTGGCGATGTTGTTCGAGATGACCGACATGTCGGTCTGGGCGCCCTTGAGGCCCGAAAGCGAGGTATAGAATGACATGGCTTTATCCTTCTGCGGTGGTGGGAGTCGGCGCCGGGGTGGCGGCCTTGATGTCTTTGAGCAGCTGGGTTTGCGCGGTCAGCTGCTCGGAAATTTTCTGAAGCGTCGTGTTGGTCTCGCTGATCCCGGCGAGGCTGGAAAATTGCGCCATCTGCGCAACCATCTGCTGGTTATCGACCGGGTTGAACGGATCCTGCTGCGACAGCTGCGCGGTCATCAGGCGCAGGAAATCGCTTTGCCCCATCTGCTGTCCGGCGCCCTTGGGCTGGAGCACGACATTGTTGGCGTTGGTGACGTTGTTGACGGCCATTTTATTGTCCCATCCTGAGAGTTTCGTTGATCAGGCCCTTGGCGGTTTCGAGGACCTGGACATTGTTTTGATATTGGCGCGCGGTCTCGACCATCTCGACCATCTCGGCGGCGCTATCGACCGCCGCCTGCCAGACGTTGCCATCCTTGTCGGCGAGCGGGTTCGACGGATCGTGGCGTTTCGACGGGGCCATTTTCGACGTCGTCACCTGATCGACCTGGACCGTCGCGCGGCCATGGTCGTCCATCACGGTGCGGAACACGGGTTTGAGCGAGCGAAAGGCTTCGGCTTCGCTGCCCGCGATCGTCCCGGCGTTGGCGAGGTTCGAGGCGGTGGTGTTGAGCCGGACGAGCTGCGCCGACATCGCGCGGCCGCTGATGTCGAAGACCGAGAAATTGCTGGCCATCGTCATTCGCCCTTGATCGCGCGGGTCAGCGTGTTGACGCGGCCGCTGAGGAACGAAAGGCTGGAACGATAGGCGAGCGCATTTTCGGCAAACGCCGTCTGCTCGGTCGCCATTTCGACGGTGTTGCCGTCGAGCGACGCCTGCACCGGGACGCGATAGGCCATCGCGCCCTCGATGGCATTGGCGGTCGAGCCGCCCTGCTGCGCCAGATCGAGCGCTTTCGAAAAGTCGAGGTCGCGCGCCTTATATCCCGGCGTCGCAGCATTGGCGATGTTCGACGCGAGCATCATCATGCGCTGGCTGCGCAGCTGAAGCGCCGTCGCGTGCAGGCCAAAGAGTTTCTCGGATGCCATCATCAAATTCCTTTCACCGGGGTCCGGGCCAAGTTGCGACACGAACGCGCGGAAAACACAAAGAACGATGCAATCGCCGTGCCAAACCCGTTTTTCCTTTGTATTTGCGTTACTTAGAAAGATTAGGCCATCGCCGCTCGCGACCCTCGTCAAAAAACCGACAACGCAACGCGGCACGGACGCCAATCGCGCCGCAATCCGCGACTGGCACGCTTCCTGCAAAATGGCGGGTGACCATTTTGGACCGAAGGAGATGGATCGTGTCCCGCAATATCACCGCCCGCCTGGCGCTTGGCCTCGTCGCCTTTACCGCCACCACCAATCCTGCTGTTGCCCAACAGGCCCATGAAGATTGGCAGACGATCGACGTACTGACCGCGATGGTCGCCAGCGCGCTGGGCCGCACCGCGACCCCGGTCGACCGCCGCATCAAGCTGGCGCGCTGCCCCGAACAGGCGTCGGTGACCGCGATCGATGCCAATGCGCTCGCGGTGCGCTGCGCCTCGCTCGGCTGGCGCCTGCGCGTGCCGATGTCGGGGCCAGCGAACGCGGCGCCCGCCGCCGCAGGCTTTGCGCGGCCCACGGCCAGCGCCCCGGTCATTCGCCGCGGCGACAATGTCCGCGTCACGATCGACACCGAGAGCTTTTCGGTCAGCTATGCCGCGGTCGCCGCCGAGGATGGCCGGATCGGCGAGACGATCGCGCTGCGCGGCAACGATGCCAAATCTTCGCTGAGCGCGAGGGTGATCGGCCCCGGCCGCGCCCGCCTCGACGACTGATCCCCACCCTCTACCCCAGCTTACCCTGCCCACTGGCCCGGTGACTGTCGGCTTTCCGACGTCACCGGGCCTTTCTTTTGTCTTTTTTGCGGCAAGCTGACTTAATCGCCCCGTTCTGCGTCCGTTAAAGCCTTCGTGAACCGCGCCGTCACTTTTCTGACGGCATCGGATGGAGGCCATTATGTCGGGTGACAGCAGCAAGATCGGACCCGTCGGCGGCATTGTCCGCACGACCCCGCTGCGCAGCGCCACCAGCGAAACCGCGGCGCGGGCGGCGCACGCAGCGACGCAGCTTGCCGCTGCGCCGGACAGCCTGCCCGCCGCGCGGCTGATCCGCCTCGCCGGCAGCCTCGCGACCCAGGCGCCGCCGGTCGATGTCGCGCGCGTCGCATCGCTGCGCAATGCGATCGCGAACGGCAGCTATGGCGTCCACCCCGCGATCATCGCCAGCGCGATGATCGATTTCCACACCGGCGGGGTCGAATGATGCTCGAAGACGTCCAATCACGGCTCGATACGCTGGTCGGCGCGCTCGACGGCCATGACGCCGGGGCGATCATCGCCGCCACCGAAGAGCTGGCAACCGCGGTGATCCTGTTTCGCGGCGCAGGCGTTCCGCGCGGCAGCGAACAGCGCGCCGAGCTGCTGATCGGCAAGACGCTGCGCCAGCTCGAAGCCGCGGCGATCCGCGTCAATGTCCTGAAAGACTGGACGCGTCAGCGGATTGACAGGAACCACGACATCCGCGGCACCCATCCGCGCGGAGCGGCATTAAGCTATTGATTATCCCATAGGTTTCTGCCGTTAACCGTAAATGGCACGATGATTGCTTTTGGTTTGCTGAGACAGCCCTGCTGCATCAGCGGAACCAGATTATGAACGCAATCAACAATCCCCAAGCCCCGCGCCGCGTCGCCGCACCCGTGATGGATGCGATGCAGAACGCGTCGGTCCGCACGGGCGTCGATTTCGACTATCTGGTCGACGTCGCCCGCGTCGAAAGCGGCTATAATCCGACCGCCAAGGCATCGACCTCTTCGGCGCGCGGGCTGTATCAGTTCACCAAGCAAACCTGGCTCGCCACGCTCGACCGCCACGGCGCCAATCATGGCATGGCGTGGGCCGCCGACGCGATCGGCCGCGATGCTTCGGGACGGCTGACCGTCACCGACCCGACGCTGCGCCAACAGATTTTCGACCTGCGCGACGATCCGACCGCGGCATCGACGATGGCCGCGGCGCTGACCGGCGACAATCGCGACTATCTGGAAAGCCGGATCGGCCGCGGCGCCGAACCCGTCGATCTGTATCTCGCGCATTTTCTGGGCAGCGGCGGCGCCGCCAAATTTCTGACCGCACTCGATGCCAATCCCGACCAGCCGGGCGCGACGATGATGCCCGAGGCGGCCGCCGCCAACCGCGCGGTCTTTTACGCTCCCGACGGCAGCATGCGCAGCCTGGCCGAGATCCGCGACCGCTTTCGCACCAAGCTCGAGAACGGCGGCAAGATCGAAAATATGAAACCCTTCGCCCCCGCTGGCTGGCACGCTTCGGCGAGCAGTTCGAGCGGGCTGGCGGGCGGGGGGGGACGTCCCCCGTTGCAGATGATGGAAATCCAGCCGATGCCGCGCAAACTTTCGATGGGCTTTGCCGCCGATGCCTATCGGCGGCTCGCTTCGATGACGGGCGGCGCGGCATGATCGGCGGCCTGACCCTCGGCAATATCGGCCGGATGGCGGGCGCTTCCGCGCTGCCCGTCGGGATGTTGATCCTTGTCGGGCTGATGGTCATCCCGGTCACGCCGTTGATCCTCGACATCAGCTTTGTCGCCAATATCATGATCAGCCTTGCGATCCTGATGGTTGCGCTGTCGGCGGCCAAGCCGCTCGACTTTTCGTCCTTCCCCACCGTGTTGCTACTCGCCACGCTGTTCCGCCTCGCGCTCAACGTCGCCTCGACGCGCGTTGTGCTCGTCCACGGGCATGAGGGTACCGCGGCGGCGGGGCATGTCATTGAGGCCTTTGGCGAAGTGCTGATCGGCGGCGATTATGTCGTCGGCCTGTTCGTCTTCTTCGTCCTGATGATCATCAACATGGTGGTGATCACCAAGGGCGCCGGACGCGTATCCGAAGTGTCGGCGCGCTTCACCCTCGACGCGTTGCCCGGCAAACAGATGGCGATCGACGCCGATCTCAACGCCGGACTGCTCAGCCCCGAAGAGGCCAAGGCGCGCCGCGTCGAAGTCGCGACCGAAGCCGATTTCTACGGCTCGATGGACGGCGCCTCGAAGTTCGTAAAGGGCGATGCGATCGCCGGGCTGTTGATCCTGTTCGTCAACATCGTTGGCGGCCTGATCCTTGGCATGTTCAGCCACGGCCTCAGCTTTTCCGAAGCCGGTAGCACCTATGTTACCCTCGCGATCGGCGACGCACTGGTGGCGCAGATCCCCGCGCTGCTGCTGTCGATCGCCGCCGCGGCGATCGTCACCCGCGTCGCCTCACCGTTCAATCTGAGCGGTCAGATCAGCAGCCAGTTTGCCGCGCCGTCGGTGTGGATGGCGGTCGGTGGCATCCTCTTCATCCTCGGCATGGTTCCGGCCATGCCGCAGCTGCTGGTGCTGCCCGCCGCCGCGCTGTCCTTGGCCGTCGGCTGGCAATTGCGCCGCAGCGCCGCCGCCATCGCCGACGCGCCGCCGCCGGTCGCCATCGCGCCCGATCCGTCGTTGATCGAATGGGGCGACGTCAGCGACGCGAGCGCTTGCCAACTCGAAATCGGCTATGCGCTGGTCAGCCTGGTCGACGACCGCAAGGGCGCACCCTTGATGACGCGGATCACCGGCATCCGCCGCCAGTTGTCGAAAGAACTCGGCTTCGTCGTGCCGCCGGTCAAGGTCAGCGACGATCTGTCGCTGCCGGGCAACGTTTATCGCATCTCGGTCGCCGGGGTGATCGTCGGCGAAGACGAGGTGTTCCCCAACGAAATGCTCGCGCTCGATTCGGGCGACCTGGTGACCAAGGTCATCGGGCGGCCGTGCAAGGATCCGACCTTCGGCCTCGACGCGCTATGGATTCCGAAAGCAACCCAAAATGACGCGATTGCGGCGGGCTATACCGTCGTTGATCCGGCGACCGTTGTTGCCACCCATCTCAACAACAGCATCGTCGGCGCCGCCGCCGACCTGTTCGGGATCGACGACGCGCAGTCGCTGATCGACAATCTCAAGATCCATTATCCGCAGCTCGCGCAGAACCTCAGCCCGCAAGGCTATCCGCTGCCGCGCGTCGCCAGCCTGTGCAAATCTTTGCTCATCGAGCGCGTGCCGCTGCGCGATTTTCGCAAGATTGCCGAAGCGATGGTCGCGACCGCGGCGCAGCAGCTGGGCGAAGTCGATCTGGTCGAAGCGGTGCGCCAGCGTATCGGCGCGCTGATCGTCCAGACGATCGTGCCGAGCCGCATGCCGCTGCCCGTCGTCACCTTCAGCCCCGAAATCGAAGTGCTGCTCAACCAGTCGGTGCGCGCCAATCCGGGGGCCGAATGGCCGTTCGAACATGGCATGGCGATGAAAATCATCGAACAGGTCGGGCAAGCGGTCGAGCCGCTGCTGCTGCAAACGCGCAGCTTTGCGCTGGTCGCCTCGCCGATCTGCCGTTCGGCGCTGTCGCGGCTGATCCGCGCCACTTTCCCCGATGTCGCCGTGATTTCCTACCTCGAGATCCCGGCGAGCAAACAAACCGAAATCGTCGCGACGATCGGGGCCGACGTGCCGCGCCTCGCGACCGGGCCGGACGCCCATATGGAGGACCAAGTGCATGAGAATTGAGCCCGCCGAGCAATTCGCGGCGCCAACGGCCCGCGCCCCGCGCGCCCGCGGCTATGGCGAAAGCGTCGAGGCGCTGGTCGACGAATATGCGCCGCTGGTCCGCAAGATCGCCTGGCAGGTGTTTTCGCGCGTTTCGCGGACAAGCGAGCTTGATGATCTGATCCAGACCGGGCTGATCGCGCTGATTGAGGCGAGCCAGAATTATGAAGAGCGCGGCTTTGCCTTTGCCACCTATGCGACGACGCGCATCCGCGGCGCGATGATCGACCAGCTGCGTCGCGAGGCCGATGTAGGCCGCTCGGCCATGGTCGCGGCGAAACGCGTCCAGGCGACGCGCGCGGCGCTGGAACAGCAATTGATGCGCGCGCCCGCGGCGACCGAAATGGCCGCAGCGCTGGATATGTCACCCGAGGACTATTTCGCGCTCGAACGCAATGCGACGCACGGCCGCTCAACCTCACTCGACGAACTGGTCGATGTTGGCGCCTTCCTGCTCCCCGACGACGGCGTCGGCGCGGGCGAGCAATGCGAACAGACCGATCTGATGGCGGCACTGCGTCAGTGCATCGCCTGTCTGTCGGATCGCGAACAGATGGTATTGCAACTCTATTTCTTTGAGGAGCTCAATCTGCACGAGATCGGCCTGACCCTCGACGTCAGCGCGGCGCGGATATGCCAGATCAAGCGCGAGGCGATGGCCAAGGTCGATCGCATGATGCGCCAGATGACCGACTAATAATATGATCGAAGGGGTGACCGGGTGCGGCGTGTGCGTGCGACCCGCTCGGTCGCCACACCCGGTCGGGGGGAGGGGGTCAGGCGGCGAGCGTCCGGTTGTTCTGCGCGGCCACGCCGATTTTTTCGAAATAGCTCGCCATGCGCTCGGCGCCGCTTTCGGTCAGCCGGACGATCGTCCGCCGCCGGTCGCGCGCGTCGATGGAGCGCTGTACGAGCCCAAGTCGTTCGAGTGTGGTGATCATCCGCAGCCCCGACGACAGCGGCACCCCGGCGCCGGTCGCCAGATCGCTGGCGCTGAGCACGCGATCATGGCTTTCGGCGAGCATCAGGTCGAGCATCATGTCCCAGATCGGCCCGGCCAGTTCGGCGCTGCCGAAATGGTTACGACGAATGCGCCGCATCTGGATGCTGAGCGACAGCTGGTTCAGCAGCACCGATTGGGGCGAAACCTCGCCGCCCCCGTTGCGATAGGTCGGGGGCGCCGGCAATTCGCCGCTGCGGCCCGCGAGCAGGTCGTGGATCTCGTCGATACGCGATTTTAGCTCGGCAACTTCTTGGTTCGAAAATTGCTGCATGCGCGGAAACCCCATGGGGTACCACAATGATCAGGCTGTAACGTCACGCTTCCGGCTGGACGATCCCGCTGCATAGATGATCAGCAGCAGTATCGGGTAAGAGATATAGACTGAAAGCATCCAATAGGGCCGCGCCAGTATCTCTGCGAACAGGAACTTCTGCAGATGGCCGAAAATGGCGATTAATTGCCACCCGGTGATCCAGTAGGGCCAGAAATCCTGCGTCTTCAAGGCAATGAACCAGAAGCTGAGCAGAACCAGAAGGTCGATCACAAAGATATTCAGTTCGATATCGGTCCAGGCGGGGAACGGCGTTACAACGCTGGTGAGGACCGAGGCGATCAGGGCGGTATAGGCCGCCCACCGCTCAAAGGGGCCGCCGCATCTGATCGCGACGGCCACGGTGATGAGCAGTACCAAATAGTAGATCGCCACGGACCACATTGTGGCTGTTAACCCTTCCTAATGATCAAACGGCCTGCGCGAACGGCAGGGCAGCGACTTCGGCATCCGCCTGATCATTGCTGCCTTCATCGACCAGCTTGGCGGCAGGCGGTTTGACACCGGCACCGAACATGCGCGTTCCCAGGCCAACTTCCTTCTGCGTTACCGTCAGCGCGAGATGCGCGTCGGTGAGCAGTTGGCGCACTTCGCCGGCGGCGGCAAGCGCGTTGGCGACCTTGGACATCGCGGTCTGACCGACGATCGCCGACATGTTGGTGTCGCGGCGCGCGGTGGGCAGGGTGGCAGCGAGCTGCGCGATGCGGATCATTGCTTCGTCGATGGCATCTTCGGCCTGGTGCAGGTCGGCTGCGATCTTTTTGGCGGCCGAAACTCGTTCATTCAGCATTTTCTTTTTCCTTGAAAAAGAATGCTACCGGTTTCCCCCCCGCAGCATTCGGTTCGAACGTCAGGTCATCACCCGACCAAGTCCGACAAGGATCGAATAAAGAGCGGAGAAAGCCAGAATCGTCGCAAATGCGATCAAAATTGGCCAGATAATCCTTTCCATCAACCCATGCCGGTTGGCCGGCTGGGACGCGGTTGGAAATGGCAAACCGATGTCGAATAGTCGCCGCAACGAACTGCGCCCCGGCTCGGCATCGGGGGCGGCCGGGGAGTCGCCTAGGTCGATCAATTGATATGTCAAAGGCTGATAAGGGGTAACATTGTCGAAGACACCGTTAACCGCCAATATACGAGCCGCCTCTATCCGATTGGAAGCATTGAGTTTTTTTAACGATCGTCGCACCCGTTCGTCCACTGTATGCGGCGAAACATTCATCAGGCGCGCGATCTGTTTGGAATTTTTGTGCTCGTAAACGTGCCGCAGCGTTTCAATCTGCGCGACAGACAGCAGGCTGATGTAATTGTCGGGGTCGCCGTGCACGGGTTTGGAATAGAGCATCACGAGTCGAAATCAAGTTTGGTGGCGGAACACACGGCCGCGCATCGCTCGACCGAAACGTACGATTCCCCCCAAAAAAGGCTCGCTTCGCGGCGATTGGCGCCCTTCGCATTAACCCTGTTATGAGGCAAATTTTATTTCGAAGCACCGCAAAAAAGTGCCGCGTCGCGTCCAACCGCGGATCAGTTGCGCCGTTCGATCAATCCGCGCGCGATCACTTGCGCCTGAATTTCCGCCGCGCCTTCAAAAATGTTGAGGATGCGCGCATCGCACAGCACCCGGCTGATCTCATATTCGAGCGCATAACCGTTGCCGCCGTGGATTTGCAGGCTGGCGTCGGCGTTTGACCAGGCGGCGCGCGCGGCAAGCAATTTCGCCATCCCCGCTTCGATGTCGCAACGCTTGCCACTATCCTTCGCCCGCGCCGCGGCATAGCTTAGCTCGCGCGCGGTGATGAAATCGACCAGGCTCATCGCCAACTTGTCGGCGACGCGGGGGAAGGTGACAATCGCCTGGCCGAATTGTTTGCGGCTGAGCGCATAATCCAGCCCCAGTTCGAGCGCGCGCCGCGCCACCCCGACCGCGCGCGCCGCGGTCTGAATGCGCGCGCCCTCGAAGGTGCGCATCAACTGCTTGAACCCCTGCCCCTCTTCGCCGCCGAGCAGCGCGTCGGCGGGCGCGGTCATCGTATCGAATTGCAGCGCATATTCGCGCATCCCGCGATAACCGAGCACCTCGATCTCGCTGCCGGTCATGCCGTCAGCGGGGAAAGGATTGGCTTCAGTCCCGCGCGGCTTGGGGACAAGCAGCATCGACAGTCCGCCATAGCCTTTCGCGGCGGGCAAGGTGCGCGCGAGCAGAGTCATCAGGTCTGACCGCGCGGCGTGGGTGATCCATGTCTTCGCGCCGTCGATGATCCACGCCCCGTCGTCATTTCGGCGCGCGCGCGTCTGGAGCGAGCCGAGGTCGGATCCGACATCAGGTTCGGTGAACACCGCGGTCGGCAGCACCTCGCCGCTCGCGATCCGTGGCAGCCAGTCGGCCTTTTGCGCGTCGGTACCGCCCATCGCAATCAGTTCGCCCGCGATCTCCGATCGCGTACCCAGCGATCCCGCGCCGATCCAGCCGCGCGACAATTCCTCGGTGACGATGCACATCACCAGCTTCGACAGGCCCAGTCCACCGAACGCCTCGGGGATGCAGACGCCGAAGGCGCCGAGGTCGGCCATTGCGCGCACCGTTTCATCGGGGATCAGCGCGTTGGCAAGGTGCCAGCCATGCGCGTGCGGCAAGATTTCGGCGTCGGTGAAGCGGCGAAACTGGTCGCGGATCGCGTCGAGATCGGCATCGTGCAGCGTTTCGCTGGGCCAGTCGCCGCCAGCGAGCGCCGCGGTAACCTCCGCCCGTAGCGCGGCATGGTCAACGTTGAGCAAGTCGCCGCACAAATCGGCCAGCGTCCGCGCCGCCGCGCCGATGCCCAGGTCGGCGGGGCGAAATATCTCGTTCTGCCCCATCGGCAAGCCGCCAACGAGCTGGCCGATCCCCTCGGCGAAAGCGAGCGTCGCAATCTTTGCGTCGAGCGGATTGGAGCCCTGCCCGGCTTGGCACCAATCCAGCACCGCGCCCAGCGCCGCGACCGTCGTTGCGACCCACGCAAAGCCATGCGCGGCGCGCTGCTCGCGGTCGATCTGCCGCTCGGCCAACCGGGCGGCGAGCGCATCCGCCGCGGCGGCGCGATAGATGTCCGCCGCTTGCAGCGCTTGCCGCAAATCCATCAGGCGGCGCGCTCGAAAATCGCCGCGATGCCCTGCCCGCCGCCGATACACATCGTCTCGAGCCCGTAGCGCCCATCGCGGCGCACCAGCTCGCGCGTCAGGTTGGCCAAGATGCGCCCGCCGGTCGCGCCGATCGGATGCCCGAGCGAAATGCCCGAGCCGTTGACGTTGAGCATGTCGCGGCGGCTGTCGTCCTCCGCCCAGCCCCAGCCTTTCAGGCAGGCGAGCACCTGCGGCGCGAAAGCCTCGTTCAATTCAACCAGATCGATGTCGCCCCAGCCGAGTCCGGTGCGCGCGAACAGCCGTTCGACCGCGGGAACCGGACCGATGCCCATCCGGCTGGGGTCACAGCCCGCCGCGGCCCAGCTGTGGAACCAGGCGATCGGTTCGAGCCCAAGTTCGTCGAGCTTGTCCTCGGCCACGACGAGGCACGCGGCGGCGGCATCATTCTGCTGGCTGGCATTGCCCGCGGTCACCACCGCCCCCGGAATAGTCTTCGCCTCGATCGCGCGCAGCGCGCCAAGCGATTCGAGCGTCGCATCGGCGCGATAGCCCTCGTCATGGGCAAAGATCACCGGATCGCCCTTGCGCTGCGGCACCGCGACCGGGACCAACTCGTCGTCGAACAGCCCCTTGGCCCACGCCGCGGCGGCGCGCTGATGGCTCTGCACCGCATAGGCGTCGGCGGCTTCGCGCGTGATGTCATAATCCTTCGCCAGATTTTCGGCGGTCTCGATCATTCCGCTGATTACCCCGAAACGCTCGATCGGCTGCGACATCAACCGTCCGCGGGTCAGCCGGTCGTGGAGCACCAGATTGCCGGCGCGCACGCCCTTGCGCACATCGATGCTGTAATGTTCGACGTTCGACATCGATTCGACCCCGCCCGCGACGACAACGTCGGACATCCCGGTCTGAACCATCATCGCGGCGTTGGCGATCGCCTGCAGCCCCGATCCGCAGCGGCGGTCGAGCTGGTACCCCGGCACTTCGAGCGGCAGCCCGGCGGCGAGCCAAGACCAATGGCCGATGCTCGGCGCCTCGCCATTGCCATAGCCTTGCGAAAAGACGACATCGTCGACGCGCGCCGGGTCGATCGCGGTGCGCTCTATCAGTGCCTTCAGCACCACCGCGCCGAGCTGCCCGGCATCGAGGCTGGCGAGCGCGCCGCCGAATTTTCCGACGGCGGTACGGATCGGGGCAACGATGGCGGCGCGGCGCAGGGTCATGTCATTCTCCAGGTTTCAGGCAATGCCGACGATACCGGCATCGATCAGCCGGGCAATCTCACCCGACGGCAGCGACAGCCGGTCCGCCAAAATTTCTTCGCTATGTTCGCCATTGCGCGGCGCAGGGCGCGGCGGCTGGCGCGCGTCCTGCGGCAAGGTCGCAAAGGCTCCCGCCGCGGGATAGGCGAAACCGCTGGGGTTGTCCGCGGCGCCAAAGATCGGGTTATCCGCGACCAGCGCCGGATCCTGCACCGCGTCGAACATCGTGCGATAGGGCGAATGAACGATCCCACCGGCGTCGAACGCAGCCGCCAGATCGGCATGACTGCGGCGAGCAATGGCTGCCTCGAAAAGCGGATACAACGCGTCGCGATGGGTGAAGCGCAGCCCGTCGTCGCTCGCAAAAGACACCCCGCGCGCCGCCTCGACCGCGGCAATCGCTTCGTCCAGACCGAGCGCTGCGACCAGATTGGCCCATTGCCGCGGCGTTACGACGACGATCATTGTCCGCTGGTCATCGGCGGTGACGAAATCGCGTCCGAACAGGCCATAGACCGCATTGCCGAGCCGCGGCCGGTTCGCGCCGCTGTAAAGCACCTCGGCCACCCCGCCGAGATTGGCAACGGTGCCGATCGCGACATCGGACAGCGGGATTCTCACCTCGCCGCCCGCGCCCGTCGTGCTGCGCCGCTGGATCGCGGCGAGCAGCGCAAAGGCGGCATAAGCACCGCTGAGCAAATCCCACGCGGGCAGCACATGGTTGACCGGTTCGGGGCCGGTACCGGTGAGCATCGGATAGCCGACGCTGTTGTTGACCGTGTAATCGAGCGCGGGCGAGCCGTCGGCCCAGCCCATGATGCGGACGGTGATCAGGTCAGCGCGCCCCGCGGCCAGCTCTTCATGCGACAAGAAGCCGCCGACCGGGAAATTGGTGATGAACTGGCCCGTTGCGCGCACCAGCGCCTGCAACAGTTCGCGCCCCTCGGGCCGACTTAAATCAAGCGCGACCGACTTTTTGGCGCGGTTGAGATTTTCCCAGTAGAGCGAGTCATTATCCGTGGTCACCGGCCAGCGGCGAAAATCGGGACCGCCGCCGATCTGGTCGACGCGGATCACCTCAGCGCCCATTTGCGCGCAATAGAGCCCGGCGGTGGGCGAGGCGACGAAGGACGAAGCTTCGATTACCGACAGGCCGGTCAGCAAGTCATACATCTGATGCTGATCCCCTCCGCTACGTCGCCGAAACCTTTACGTCGGGGCATCTGGCTTACCCCGCGGCGCGAGTCAAACCGGTCGCCGTGGCTGCAGCGCCTATCGGACCCTAGATAATCGGCAATTCGTTCGTCGACTTGATTTCGGACAGCGCCACCGTCGAGTTGATTTCCTGCACCCCGGGCAGCTTGCTCAGCTTGTCGAAGAAAAACGCCTCATAGGCGTCGATGTCCTTCGCCACGATGCGCAGCATGAAGTCCATATTGCCCATCAACACATAGGCGCCGAGCACCTCGGGAAAGGCGGCGATTGCGTCGCTGAACTCGTCGAGGTTGGCGCGGCCGTGCGCGTTGAGTTTAACCTGCGCAAAAATATGCGCGTGCAGACCGACCTTGCGCCGGTCGATCACTGCGACCCGCCCCTTGATATAGCCGTCGCGTTCGAGCCGATCGATGCGCCGCCAGCAGGGCGACGGCGACAGCCCGACGCGCTCGGCCAGCTCGGCGGTGGTCAGGCTGGCATCGCGTTGCAGCTCGCGAATGATATTCTTCTCGAACGGATCCAGATCGGTCATTTCCACCTCAATAAGCGAATTTGTGAGTTATACTGACCGGAATAGCTGCAAAAAGTCGAAATATCGAGCAAGATTGACCTCTGTCCCTCTGCGATAAGCGGCACAGAACAGGAGGCCGTCATGGTATTGCAATTTTCGGGTCGTTTGCCCGCCCTCGAAACCGTCCGCCTGGAGGACAAGAGCGCCGGACTCGACGGCATCATCGTCGTCCATTCGACGACATTGGGGCCGGGTGCCGGGGGCTGCCGCCTGTGGTACTACCCCGATCTCGACCAGGCGTTCACCGACGCCTTCCGGCTCGCCGAAGGGATGAGCTACAAAAACGCGATGGCGGGCCTGCCCTTTGGCGGCGCCAAGGCGGTGCTGCGCCGTCCCGACGGCCCGTTCGACCGCGCCGCGCTGTTCCGTGCTTTTGGCCAAGCGGTCGCGGCGCTGAACGGGCGCTACGTCACCGCCGAGGACGTCGGCACCAGCGTTGCCGACATGCACGAGGTCGCCAGCCAGACGCGCCATGTCGCCGGACTGGCCGCGGTCGGCGCGGCGGCGGGCGGCGATCCGTCGCCATGGACCGCGCAAGGCGTGTTTGGCGCGATCGAGGCGGGCGCCGCCTTCGCGCTGGGATCGGATTTGAAAGGGCTCACCGTGGCCGTACAGGGGACCGGCAACGTCGGCGCCGAACTGTGCCGCCGCCTTGCCGATGCTGGGGCGCGGCTGGTCATCGCCGATGTTGGGCCCGGGCGCCGCGACCGGCTCGCCACGATCCTCGGCGCGCGCGTCGTCGGCGCCGATGTAATTGCATCGGTCGACGCCGACATCTTTGTCCCCTGCGCGCTCGGCGGCGTGCTCGACGAACCGACCGTCGCGGCGATGCAGGCGCGGCTGGTGTGCGGCGGCGCCAACAACCAGCTCGCGACACCTGAAATCGCGGACATGCTGCGCGACCGCGGCATCACCTACGTACCCGACTATGTCGCCAACGCGGGCGGCATCATCAGCGTCTCGGCCGAATATCTGGGCGAGAGCGCCGCCAGCGTGGCGAGCCGTGTCGCCCAGATCGGCCCGCGCGTCACCGCGATTCTGGAAGAAGCAGCGCGCCGTGGCCTCTCCCCCGCCACCGTTGCCGACGAAACCGCAGAACGGCTGATCGCGACCGCAGGGCAGCTCGCGGCGTGAGCCATTATTTCCGGATCGTCGCGGTTCCCGACCCGCAAACGCTGCCGCGCATCGCCGGAATCTTTGCGCAACGATCGCTGATCCCTTCGATGGTGTCGGCGCAGCTACGCGGCGGCCTTTTCAATATCGAAGTCGCGCTGGACGATCTCGATGCGCAAACAGCTGCCATAATCACCGCAAAACTGCGCGAAAGCGTGCTGATCGCCAGCGCCGTTTGCGACCCGGCGGACAAAGGAACGCGCGCGCGCCACGAGGCGGCGGCCGCGTGAATACCGCCCGGCGCGTGGAATGAATGTCGATGGGTGAAAAATGGCGCACCCGAAGGGATTCGAACCCCTGGCCTCTGCCTTCGGAGCGAGAAAAACCACGTTTTTACAAGAACTTATGAGACACTAAGTGATTGGATTTGCTCAATCAGCTGTCTCATGAAACCCACTAAATCTCACCGTGTTTTCCGTACGTTTTCCGTACGGCGAACTGGCAAATATGGGTACCGATCATTGAGCAAGCCGAACCTAAACCGGTCAGAGTTCACCATCGTCGAATGCCGTTTGAATCGACATCGGGTGCCTATCCGGAACCCGAACCGCGATAATCTTCCAGAAGAAAAAATTGATGGTATAAATGATGGTAGAAATCGCATTTCAATGAGAATTATACCAATTTTTTCATATATTTGACTCTAGTGCATCTGGTCCCGTAGGGGTCACCAAATCGCCTGTAAGGCGCAGAAGTCTCGGTTTTCTGTTCGTTAGTGACTCGGTGGGCACACCAAATGAGTACACAAAGGACGAACAATCATGCATCCGAAGGGACTCTGGCGCGATCCTCGCAGCGGCATCTTTTACCTCCGCCGCCGCATTCCGCTGCCGTTGCAAAGCGCATTCGATTGCGGCCAACTCTACAAGGTGAGCCTCGGCACCGCCGATCCACGTGATGCAGAACGCAAGCTGGCGATAGCCAATGGTGAATTTGAGCAGAAGTGCGATCAGTTTCGCGCCACGCTCGCAAACGGTGTCGCAGGATCATTCACCTCCGACGAGGCACGCGTCCTGGTCGACCGCCTCCTCACCGCCCGATCCGCTAACGGGTTTGCGAGCGGCGCTATGGATGTCGTCTTCTTCCTCAAGGAACTCGACGACGCCGTCGCGGATCAGGCGGGAGACCATCGGTCCACCGCACAAGACATGGGTCCCGCCGAATGGATCGCCTATCGCAAAAACTTGGCGGGAAGCGATCACGACGATGAGTTTTCTCCCGAAACACTCGCTCGAATCGAGGCTCACCATGCTTCGGTCCATCGAGACCCTGGCGAGCTGTGGTTCAGCTTTCAGAAACGGGTACCGCGCCGCCGTTGGCGTCCCCTGCTCAGCTTCGCCGTCGCGAAAATAAAACGTGAACTAAAACTACCCGAGGAGGCCAATCGCGGGATCGACGAACCGCTTGCCGATGCATTGGCTGATGCGCTGGGTTCGGCGCAAGTCCGCGAACAAATTGCCGTGCTTCCCTCGGCCCGGCGCCGCGCAAACTCCAGCCGCCTCCAGCCGGACATGAAGCTCGACGCCCTCGAAGCCAGATGGATCGCGGCGCGGAAGCCGACGCTCAAAGCGCAGGCCGCGATGAAAACGGCCTTGCGCTATTTCAAGAGCTATATCGGCGACGTCGGCATCGGCGAAATCACGCCTAACGATCTGTTCGAATTTCGTGACGCTGTGCCGAACTACTCCGTCGCCGATGCACCACGTCCGGACATTGTTGTTATTCCCGCCATGGACATCGATCAGGTGGGGCCGACGGTACTCGACTGGCTGCGCGAGGTTCACAAGACGACGCAGGTCACGATGTCGGTCTGCAACGGCTCCTACGTGCTGGCCAAGGCGGGTTTGCTGGACGGGCGGACAGCGACCGCGCACCATAGAGGCTTCGGGATGTTGCGCGCCATGTTCCCGGCCGTAAACGTCATAAGGGGTAAGCGTTGGGTCGAAGACGGCCGTCTTGCAACCTCCGGAGGGCTCACGTCGGGCCAAGATCTCGCTATGCGTGTCGTCGAACGCTATTTTGGGCGCGCGGCCGCCAAAAAGACGGCAAGACAGCTCGAATATCGGGGCCAAGGCTGGATGGTACCCCGATAGCAATGCGGAATTTGCACAGCGACCAGTCAGCACGGCTGACAAACCTTACTGCCCGGTTTGTGAAGCCGAGCTGGCGGAGACGACTGAATACACCGTTGCTTACGAGGGCAAGACGCACATGTTTTGTTCGCAGGAATGCAAGGATGACTTTGTCAAAACGCCTGATCGCTTTCTGGTCGCGGGAGGCGGGATCGGATAGCAACGCTGTTTACTGCGGCGATGAAGAGGGGTCTGATCACGTCGTTGGCAGCATTGCCCGTGTATGGTGAGTGGCCGGATCGCAAAGGGCGCAACCGCGACGATGCAATATCGGGCTGGATCGTTTGGGAAGCTTCGATCGATCAGGCCAGCTTGCAACGGCGAGGTCTCATAGAGTGAAAGCCGATGGCTGCGGTCCAACTGCGGCACGCTGCTCCAGCGGTGCCTGATGACTTTGCCGTCGGACTCGCCTAAGGCACAGCAATGCAGGGAATGCGTGCCTTGATCTATCGCCATCGTGCGGCCGCCCTGTGGCTGGTCGCGCTGGCGCTGCTCGTCAAGGCGCTCGTCCCCGCCGGCTATATGGTCGGGCAAAGCGGCACACGGACCTTCGACGTCATTGTCTGCTCCGATCCGACCGGAATGCCGGTGGCGCAAAAGCTCGTCATCCCGTTCGAGAACAAGGGCGAGCATGACGGCCAGCAAGCCGCCAAGGGCGATTGCGCCTTCACCACCCTCGCTCATGGCGCCGCTCCTGCGACCAATCCGGCGCTGCTGCTCGCCGCGATCGCCTTCATTCTCGCGCTCGGTTTCACAAGCCTTCCGGCGCCGCCGCTGCGCCGCGTCCATCACCTCCGGCCTCCGCTGCGCGGTCCACCGGCAACCGCCTGACATCTTAGTCTGACGTGTCGGATGGCCGCCGCGCGCCTCGTGCGCGCGGCCCTGCCGGAGTTACAACGATGTTCGAGATATTGGGCCGCCCCGAGGGGCGGTACGCGGATGCGAGTCCGCAACTGTTGCACGATGAGAACGCGGATCGCATCCGCCTGCGCATGCGCGAGAACCGCTCGCAGCTGACGCAGCATGCCCGCGAGACCTTCACCGTCCTGATCGCGCTGTTCATGGCGGCGGCGATCGTGCCCGCACTGCAGGGCCGTATTCTCGTGCCGCTGTTCGCGCTCGGCACGATGGCGGCGCTCGTCCTCGCGCTCGAATGGCACCAGCGCCGACCGCCTCCCGAGGAATGGCTCGAGATCGGCGACGGGCAATGGCGCTATGCCGGCAGGTCGGGCCGAGCGGTCGACCTGCCCTCCTACTGGCTTCGCTTCGAGCTCGAACGGCGCAGCGCCGCCGACCTTCGGCTCGTCTTCCACCACCGAACGCAGCGGTTCGAGGTCGGGCATTGCCTGAACCTCGACGAACGGCGGGAGGTCGCACCGATCCTCGCGCGCGCGCTCGCGGCAAGCAACAAGAGGTAGGCATGGCCCATATTCCGCCTCGCCGCATTGCCGCGCTGCGCCGTTTCCGCCGGCGCTGCTGGGCGGCCGTCGCGCTCTGCCTGACGCTTCAGGTCGGGACGGCGGCCGCCCAATCATGGGCCGATTTGCATCGCCCCGCGCAACTTCATGTTCATTTGGAGCCTCTATCATGACCACCCTTTCCCGTTTTGCGGCCGTGGCACTTCTCGCCGCCGCCGCGACCCCGCTGCTCGCGCAGAGCGTCACCGCCGGAAAGCTCGTCATCGACCATCCCTGGTCGCGACAGACCGCGCCGGGGCAGAAGGTCGGCGGCGGCTTTCTGAGCATCACCAACAAGGGCAGGAGCGACGACCGGCTGATCTCGGCAACCAGCCCGGTTGCCGGCGAGGTGCAGCTGCACACCATGTCGATGGATGGCGGGGTGATGCGGATGCGCGAGGTCAAGGACGGCATCGCCGTTCCCGCTGGCAAGACCGTCGCGCTCAAGCCCGGCGGCTATCACCTTATGCTCATGCAACTGAAGCGCCCACTTGCGCTCGGGCAGAGCTTCCCGGTCACGCTCAGGTTCCAGCGCCAGGGCGCGGTCAAGCTGAGCTTCAAGGTCGAGCCCGTGGGCTTTGGCGGATCGGAGGCTAACCATGGCCGGCACTGATCCCAAACCGACCCCGGTGATGGTCGTCGTCCGCCGGGTCCTGTGGCTGCTTGTCGCCCTCGCCGCGGTTATCGGCGCCGTACTCGCGTTGCAGAGCAAGCCAGGCGGCAAGCAGGATAGCACCACCGCCTATGCGGGCGCCGGGATCGGCGGGCCGTTCACGTTGACGGGCTCCGACGGCAAGACCGTCACCGAGAGGAGCTTCGCGGGCAAGCCCTTCGCGATCTTCTTCGGCTTCACCCGCTGCCCCGAAGTGTGCCCGACGACGCTCGCGCGCATGGCAAGCCTGCGCGAGCAGCTCGGCGAGGATGGCGACAAGTTCGAGATCGTCTTCGTTTCGGTCGATCCCGAGCATGACAAGCCCGCAGACATCGGCAGCTATATCTCGCTGTTCAAAACGCCGATCCATGGCCTTACCGGCACCGCTACCCAGCTCGCGGCCATTCAAAAAGCCTATGGCGTCTATGTGAAGAAGGTGCCGCTCGAAGGTGGCGACTATACCGTCGACCATACCGCTGCGATCTACCTCATGGACCGGCACGGCCACTTCGTGACCACGATCGACTATCACGAGAATGACAAGGTCGCGCTCGAAAAGCTGAAGAGGATTGTCGCATGATCCCACACGGGCCAACCAAAAGTGCGTGATCGCCGATCAGGGCGGGCTTAGTCGCCCGTCCGGTCCGCGCAGCCAACCGACACCGATTGCGGAAAATCGTCGTTGGCCTATAGTTTGTCCAAATCCGATGCGTCGCTTTTGCAGCAACTGTACGCTGGCGAGGGACCGCGCGGGAAGCCGGGGTGAGAGCGTGATAATTGGCAAGGTTTCCGGACTGTTTCGCTATCCCTTTAAGTCGATGTTGGGCGAAACGATCGGCCACTCTCGCGTCGACAGCAGCGGGTTCGCGAACGATCGCCGATTTGCGTTGGTCGATATTGCGACCGGAAAGATTGCGAGCGCTAAGCTACCGCATAAATGGGGCCGTCTCGCCGAGCTTCACGCCTGCTGCGAAGGTCCGGCAGTTGCGGTCGTTTTCCCCGACGGTGCCAAGATCGTCGTCGGGGACCAAATACTCGGCGAGCGACTTTCCAGCTTTCTCGGCCGCGACGTAAAAGTAATCGACCAGCGTCGCGATGGCATGGCGCTGGACCGTGCAGATCCCGAAGCCCTCGCGGACGACATTCATGCGATCGAGACATCGGCGACATTGCTACCGATCAGCCAAGCGGCTCCGCTCGGAGGGTTCTTCGACTTCGCACCGATACACATCATTCCCTCCTCGAGCCTAGCGCGCGTGCGCGACATCAGCCAATCGGGTCAAAGCGACGTCGCGCGGTTCAGGCCGAACATCGTCATCGATTGCGACGATCAGCCGGCTTTTGCCGAAAATGGCTGGGCCGGTGCGACACTGCACGTCGGGGAAGTCGCATTTGGGGTCATTACGCCGACACCGCGCTGTGCAATCCCGACCCTCGCACATGGCGAACTGACCGCCGATACGCGGCTGATTACGAAGCTGGGAGCCCTGAACCGCGTCGATATCTTCGATATGGGCAAGCTCGCATGTCTTGGCATTTATGCGTCGGTCGCATCGCCCGGAGACATCAAGATCGGCGACGAGGTTTCCCTTATTCGCCCGTAAAAGGCTTTGAATACGACAAAACGAGAGCCAAGGCACGGCTCCCGCCTCGCTGCATTGGGCGCCGGTCAGACCTCATCGGTCGCCGCTGCCGCTTCACCGACTTCAATCGGGGATGAACGCCCATCCCATCATCTGATATTTTGTCAGCGTCGTCATCGCCGACAAATCGACAGTGATCGCCGGGTTCAACGTATCACGCGATATCTTATGGCCGGTCAGCGCCTGGCCGCAGACATGCACTTCCACCCCTTCGCGCTCGAGCGCGGCGATCAGTTCGATATTGGGGTTCGGAACCGCGAATTTGGCACGGTAGGCCGCCTCGTTGAGCACGAGCGGGGTCGCGGGTCCGTGAATGATGACGATCAGATCGCCCGGTGCCGCGCGAACGCCTACCGAGCCCAACAAATTGAGGTACCGCGCGACCTTGTCGAGGCCAGGGTTTACCGCGTCGGGGGTCGCAGCGGCCTTGGCGATGTTGAAGACGGCGCGCGGCGGCGTCGCCGCGTCGGGCGCGTTTGCCGCGCCGGGCAGCGGGGTGATGGCACCGTAACCGGCGATGACAGGATGGGCCGCATCCTGCGCCGATACCGGAACCGCGGCCGCAAGCGATGCCGCGACGATCAGCAATTTCATCATTGGACTCTCTGCTTCATATTCTCGGCTGACAGTGCGCGCCAGCCATGCCTGGTGAAGATCGACTGCGCGTCGGGGCCAGCGAGCCATGTCGCGAAACGCTGAACCTCGGATGATTTGAGACTTGTGGCGACTGGCGCGATCGCCATCGAACGATAGATCAGCACATCGGGTTCGATCGCGACCGCATCGGCAATATCGGCGTTTTCAAGCTGCCAGATGTTCCAGATGATCCAGGCGTCGATCGCAGGATCTTCGATCCAAGCCGTGCGCGCTGCGGCGCTGTTGGGAGCAAAAGCTTTTATGTGACCACGCAGTTTGCGAAGAAAATCGATGCCGCCGGCCCGGCTCGCCAAATCTTCCCAAAGACCATCCTGCCCGGCCCCCTCGACTACCATCAGCTTGAGGTCGCCGCGCGCAAGGTCGCGAAAACCCGAAATAGCCATTGGATTGCCCTTGCGGACGAGAATGGCCGCCGGGCGATCATAGAGCGGAACGACATCGGACTGGCGCAGCTTGCCGTCCATCAGCCGGACGAACTCGGTCATCATGCGATCGGAGCCGCTGAACATCAGGTCGGCATCCTGCCGGGCGCGGTCGATCCAGGTCGGCGTAGGTCCGGCGACCACTTCGACCGCGATCCCGGTTTCCTTTTCGAATGCCAGAGCGGCTGCGCGCATCGCAGGCGCCGGGCCGCCCGGGCCATAAATGTGCAGCTGCGCCGCCGCGGGCGGGGCAAAGGCGAAGATCAGCAGCGCGACGAGCCATCGGATCACGCCGTTTCTCCCCGACGGTGCCAAGGTCGCGACCGGGCCGCACAAGCCGGAGACGCCGCCGCCGCGCCTGCGACCGCCGGGATAGCTTGGTCGTTCATTTCCTTGTCCTTTCGAGCTTGCGGATTCCGTCGGTGAGTGCCGCACGGGATATTTCGCCGACATGGATGTCGCGGACCAGGCCTTGCGCGTCGACGAACAGGGTCGTCGGCATGGCGCTTGAACCCGCCACCTGCGTGAGTGTCGATCCCGGATCGAGCCGGACCGCATCGGCGGGCAGACGTTCGCGGCGCAGGAAGTCACGCACCTCGACGTCGCTTTCGCCCTGGTTGACCAGCATTACGGGAATCGCCGACGACCGTGCGACATCGACCACCATCGGCATCTCGCGCCGACACGGCGGACACCAGGTCGCCCATAAATTGACGACAAAGGGCCGACCGCGCAAACCCTTGAGCGGAACCGGCGTGCCGTCCACCCGCAATACGGTCAATCCTGGCGTCAGTGCTCGCGGTTCCGGCGCGAGCCAGGCGAGCGAGGCCAGATAGACCAACGACAGCGCGGCCAGCGTCGCCAGCATGACCGCGCCGGCGCGGCTCCGCCCGAGCAGAACGAGGAGAGTCAGGGCGGCGAAGATGATCCCGGCCAAAGCCGAGAAGCCGCCCTGCCAGACCGCAAGAATCGTCGACGGCGCGACGCGAAAGGCCTCGAAATTCTGCGCGACGAAACCGGCTCGAGCCGCCAGCAAGCCGATGGCGAGCGTCCACCACCCTGCCCGCGATGCGCGCGGGTCGATCCGCGCGGCAACTCGACCCGCGACCGCGACAAACAGCCAGATCGACACGACCGCAATCAGGCGATCGGTCGCGATCGCCAGCGGCCCAAGATGTAAAATC
Source organism: Alphaproteobacteria bacterium (assembly GCA_018823905.1). Classification (GTDB taxonomy): domain Bacteria; phylum Pseudomonadota; class Alphaproteobacteria; order Sphingomonadales; family Sphingomonadaceae; genus Sphingopyxis. The sequence goes on along the minus strand of JAHJHL010000001.1, from coordinate 7,964 downwards.
GGATCCATCGCGCCTTATCGGTTTCCGCAAAGTCTAGGATGAGAATAGTGTGTTCGCGATCGTCGCCATTCTGTTTGGTACTCACCAATATTAGTAGATACTAATTTAAGATAATTAGGCTGGATGTCATTTATCTCGTCCGCGTTTTGCATCGCCAGCATCCAGTTCGAATGCCCGCACCAATGACAGGTGAGCGGTGGCCGGAGAGCCGAGGTGCAACCCTTACCGGCATTCCAGAGCGACAGGTCAGCCCACGCCGCACCAGCGAAGCCAAGTTTTGGCGGCGAAACTATAGCTCGTGGCATGCTTCGCAGAGCGCGTTGATGATACGCCGCATCTTGGGATCTGCCATGCTATAGAAGCGGGTCTGCGCCTCGCCACGCGCGGACACGATTCCTTGCGCACGAAAACGCGCAAGGTGCTGCGATACCGCTGACTGCGACAACCCGCTGAGTTCGGTAAGCTCGCCGACCGACACCTCGCGCTCGTCCATCTGGCACAGCATCAGCAGGCGCTCGGGATTCGCGAGCAGCTTCAGATAACCCGCCATCTCGTGCGCGTCGCGCTTGAGGATCGAGAGGTCGGTCGGCTTGGTCATGGCGAGAGAATTCCTTCACGGCCATCGTCGCGCAGGACGATGTAAATCGCGGGAATAACCAGCACCGTCAGCAGTGTCGAGGAGGCAAGGCCGAAGAGCAGCGAGATCGCAAGACCCTGGAAGATCGGGTCGCTCAGGATCGTCGCGGCGCCGATCATCGCCGCCGCCGCCGTCAGCACGATCGGTTTGAAGCGGATCATCCCCGCTTCGAGCAGCGTATCGCGCAGCGGCTTGTCGGGCGCTTTCGCATGATTGATGAAATCGACGAGCAGGATCGAGTTGCGCACGATGATTCCGGCAAGCGCGATGAAGCCGATCATCGACGTGGCGGTAAACGGCGCGCCGAAGAGCATATGCCCGATCACGATTCCAACCAGCGTCAGCGGGATCGGTGTCAGGATCACCAGGGGAATCTTGAAGTTCCTGAACTGCCCGACGACAAGGACATAGATGCCGAGCAGCGCGACCATGAACGCCGCGCCCATGTCGCGGAAGGTCACCCAGGTAATCTCCCATTCGCCGTCCCACAGCAACGTCGGCGCTTGTTCGTTGTCGGGCTGACCGTTGAAACGGATGACGGGCTTTTGCATCCCGTGCGCCGCCCAGTCGAACGACTCGATCGCATCATCGACCGCGAAAATGCCATAGATCGGCGCCTCATAATCGCCCGCGAGTTCGGCGGTGACCATGTCGGCGGCGCGGCCGTTGCGGCGGAACAGCGTCGGCGAACCCTTTTCCTCGCGCGCCTCAACGATCTCACCCAGTTGCACGAGCCGCCCGCCAGGACCCATGCTCGCCACCGGCGTCGCCGCGAGATCGGCGCTCCAGGTCCGATGCGACTGGTCGAGCGTGACACGGATCGGCAGCGGGTCGCGCCCCTGCCCGCGCGGCGCATAGCCGACGGTCTGCCCGCCGAGCAGTGCGCCGATGCTGTCGAACAGCTGGCGCTCAGAAATGCCATAGGCATCCATCCGCGCCCGATCGGGAACAAGGCGCAGACGTGGACGCGCCACCCCGAAACTGTTGTCGACATCGACGACATAGGGGACGGTGCGGAACAGCTTTTCGACCTGCTCGGCGGTTTTTCGCCGCGTCGCTTCGTCGGGCCCATAGATTTCGGCGAGCATCGTCGCGAGCACGGGTGGCCCCGGCGGCGTCTCGACAACCTTGATCGAGGCCCCGGCGGGCAGCGGCAACGCCGCTTTCAATCGCTCACGGAGGTCGAGCGCGATCGCGTGGCTTGACCGGTCGCGCTCGTCCTTGGGCGCCAGCGCGATCATCACGTCGCCCAGCTCGGGGCGGTTGCGCAGGAAATAGTGGCGAACGAGACCGTTGAAATTGAACGGTGCCGACGTGCCGGCATAGGCTTCCATCGAGCGTGCCTCGGGCAATTGCCGCGCAATAGCGGCGGCGGCGTCGAGCGTGCGTCCGGTGGTTTCGAGTGAAGTCCCTTCGGGCATGTCGAGCACGAGCTGTACCTCCGACTTGTTGTCGAAGGGGAGCAGCTTCACCGTCACCGCCTTGAAATAGAACATCGAGCAAGCAACGAGCGTCGCGACGCCGACGGCGATCAGGAAATTGCGCGCGCTCTTGCGGTCGCGGATTACATGGCGGGCGACGCGGCCATAGAGCGCACCCAGCTTACCGCCGGTCGCATGGTCGTCGTGGCCGTTTGGGAGCGCGTTCCGGGCAAAGCGCACCATCAGCCATGGCGCGATGATCACCGCGACAAAGAAGGAAAAGAGCATCGCCGCCGAGGCGTTGATCGGGATCGGCGCCATATAGGGCCCCATCAGCCCCGACACGAAGAGCATGGGCAGCAGCGCCGCGACCACCGTCAGCGTCGCGACGATAGTCGGATTGCCGACCTCGGCGACCGCATCGACCGTCGCGTCGATCCGGCTGCGCCCGTCGGCCATCGCCCAGTGGCGCGCGATATTTTCGATCATCACGATCGCATCGTCGACAAGGATACCGATCGAGAAGATCAGCGCGAACAGACTGACCCGGTTGATCGTGAAGCCCATCAGGTTCGCGGCAAACATCGTGAGCAGGATCGTCGTCGGGATGACGACTGCCGTCACGGCCGCCTCGCGCCAGCCGATCGCGAAGCCGATCAGGATAACGATCGACACCGTGGCAAGACCAAGGTGGAAGATCAGCTCGTTCGCCTTCTCGTTGGCGCTTTCGCCATAGTTGCGGGTTATCGCGACATCGACGCCCGCCGGGATCAGCGTGCCGCGCAACGCTTCGACGCGTTCGACCACCGCTTGCGAAACATTGACGGCGTTGGCGCCCGCACGCTTTGCGATCGCCAGGCTCACTGCCGGCGCCATCGACCAGCGGTCGGCGGCCCCCCTTGCCCAGCGCCAGGCGCGGGCCTGATCCTCGCCGGGCCCCTGCGTCACGCGCGCGACGTCGCGCAGATAGACGGGATTACCGTTCGCCGCGCGAACGGTGATCGTCGATAATTGCTCAGCGCTGCGCACCGCTTGGCCCGCGACGACGGAGGTGGCCAGGCCGCCTTCGCGCACCGTGCCGAGCGGAAAACTACGGTTTGCCTGCCCCACCGCATCCATCAGCGCGCCCAGCGACACGCCATGCGCAGCGAGCTTTGCCGGGTCGGGAGCAACGCGAAGCTGTTCGTCCTGCCCGCCAGCGATGAACGTCAGCCCGACATCGTCGACCTTCGCGACCTCGGTGCGCAGCCGGGTCGCGAGGGCGTGCAGCGCTTGTTCGGTCCACTCGCCCCGCGCGCCCGGTTTCGGGGAGAGCGTCAGCACGACGACCGGCACGTCGCTGATCCCCCGCACGGTCACCTGCGGTGGCTCTATGCCCGCCGGGATGCGGTACATGTTCGCCGACAAGCGCTCGTTGATGCGCGTCGCGGCATCGTCGGGGTCCGAACCGACGAGGAAGCGTGCGGTGACCACCACCCCGTCATCCTCGGCCTGCGTGTAGACATGCTCGACGCCGTCGACGCTTTTCACGATCGTTTCGAGCGGCTTGCCTACCAGCTCGATCGCATCGCTGGCCGACAGCCCGGGGGCGGCAACCATCAGGTCGACCATCGGCACGCTGATCTGCGGCTCTTCCTCGCGCGGGATCGTCATGATCGCGAGCAGGCCGACGAGGATCGCCGCGAGCAGCATCAGCGGGGTCAACGGGCTCTGGATCGTGGCGCGCGTCAACCGTCCGGAAATGCCGAGGCTCATTTGCGCGATCCGGTGGTGGGGCCGACGAGCGTATCGCCCCGGGCGACACCCGAGAGAATTTCGACGCGCGCGGGGTCGTCGGAGGGCGCGATCTGCACCGGCACGCGCGACGTCGAATCCTTGCCGACGCGGATCGTCACATAATCGGTGCCGTAGGTGGTTTCGATGAAGCGGCGCGGGACGATGAGCGCCTGTCGTTCACCGACTGCAACGCGTGCGGTGACACGGCGGCCGACCATTTGGCTGGACAAGCCTGGTATCTGGACGTCGGCCGACATCTGGCCACCAGTGACCGACGGATAAACGCGGCTGACGATTGCGCGCGGGGCGATGGTCGTGGCGTCGTTTGCCAGCCCGGTCGCGATCACGGCGCTCCCGACGCGTATCTTGTTGCCGAGCGTTTCGGGGAGTTCGAGGCGCAGCACCATCGGCCCCGAGGTAATCGTCGCGATCGACGTACCCGGGGCAACCGCCGAGCCGGCGGGAACCTGCGCGACGAGGACACGACCCGCCGAGGGGGCGACAACCGCACCCTGTCCTGCGACTGCACCGACCGCTGATTGCTGGGCTCGCGCTGCCTTGACCTGCGCCCGCGCCGCACCGGCCGACGCTTCGGCCTGGTCGAGCCGCGCCCGCGCATAGACGCCGTTGGCGTGCAGATATTTGACGCGCGCCAGTTCGGCCTCGGCTTGCGCGGCCTGCGCCTGCGCCGCCGCCGCCTGCGCGCCAAAGGCGGCGCCTTCGTAGCTGAGCCGGCTATCGACGATGCGACCGATGACCTGCCCCTTGCGCACCATATCGCCCTCGCGCACGCTCAGGCTGTCGAGGATGCCGGAAATGCGCGCGCGCGCGTCTGCCATGTCGACGCTGGTGACAAGCGCACCGACATCCTTCCAATCGGTGACGGTCGAGGGCGCCAGACGCAACTGCTCGCCCGAGATCGCCGCGCTCTTTTCAGCGGGCGCGTTCGTCGATTCATTGCCGCTGCATGCGGAAAGCGACACCCCGACCGCGAACAGCGCGACGGCGACGAAGGAAGGGCGCACCACCACGGTCATCCTGCAACGACCGGCAGGCCGGCGGCGCGCCACGCCGTCAGTCCGCCCGCAAGGTGCGTGTCGATATCGGGTCGCGCCGCCGCCGCTTTTTCGAGCGCCATCGCCGAGCGTCGCCCCGCAGCGCACATCAATATGACCGGTTTGTCGCCGTCCACCGGCAAGGCGCTGGCGCGGAACCGCGACAACGGCACCGAAAGCGCGCTCGCGACATGGCCCGCGGCAAATTCATCCGCTTCGCGCACATCGACCAGAATTGCCCGCCCGCCTTCTAGCAGGATGGAAAGTTCGCGCGGCTCGATTTCCTTGTGCGACGGTCGGCGGAACAGATTGAACATGGTCAAACTCCTGGATGGACTGGGTCGCAAATGCGTCATTCTTTAATTCAGCTATTGCTAATATAAATTAAGTCTAATATTCAGGTCAACAGGAATCGCACTCGATCTTCTGGGTCGCTTGAAATCGAGTGCCGACCGCGATGCGAAGGCATTCCCTCCCGCCGCTCGCATCGCGGTCATTCCATGCAGACCGATCGCAGGCCCTCGCGATCACAAGGAATTGGAGAGAGAATATGTCGCTACCGCGGATTGTCGTATTGGGTGCCGGGCTTGGCGGCACTATCGCTGCTTATGAAATCCGCGATGCTGTCAAGGGCAAGGCGGAGGTTATGGTCGTTTGTGATCAGGAAGATTACTGGTTCGTCCCCTCCAACCCTTGGGTCGCAGTGCGCTGGCGCGAGCCCGAAGCGATCCGCGTCCACCTGCCGCCGGTGATGAAGCGCAAGGGCATCGGCTTCACCGCGCTCGGTGCAAAGCGGGTTCATCCGCTGGAAAACCAGCTCGAACTGAATGACGGCTCTTTCGTCGACTATGACTATCTTGTCATCGCGACCGGCCCCGAACTCGCCTTTGACGAAATCGAAGGCTTCGGTCCCGATGCTCATACCGTTTCTGTTTGTGCAACGGATCACGCGTCCGCCGCTGCCGACGCCTTCGACCGCTTCTGCGAAAACCCCGGCCCGATCGTCGTCGGCGCGGCGCAGGGTGCCTCCTGTTATGGCCCCGCCTATGAGTTCGCAATGATCCTCGACACCGAGCTCAAACGGCGCAAGATCCGCGACAAGGTGCCGATGACCTTCGTCACCGCCGAACCCTATATCGGCCACCTCGGCCTCGACGGTGTTGGCGATACCAAGGGCCTGCTCGAGAGCGAACTTCGCAATCGCCACATCAAATGGGTCACCAATGCGCGGGTAACCAGCTTCGAGTCCGGCATGGCGCATGTCGAGGAAGTCGCCGAGGACGGCAGCGTCAAGGCGAAGCACGACCTGCCGTTCGCCTATTCGATGCTGCTGCCCGCCTTTCGCGGCGTCGATGCGGTGTTCGGGATCGAGGGCCTGACCAACCCGCGCGGTTTCATCCTCGCCGACAAACATCAGCGCAACTCGACCTTCACCAATGTCTATTCGCTCGGCGTCTGCGTCGCGATCCCGCCGGTCGGGCCGACCCCCGTCCCCGTCGGCGTGCCCAAGACGGGTTTCATGATCGAATCGATGGTCACCGCCATCGCGCAGAATCTGAAGCTCGAGATCGACGGCAAGCCGCCGATCCACGAGGCGACGTGGAACGCCGTCTGCCTCGCCGATTTCGGCGACGGCGGTGTCGCCTTTGTCGCGCAGCCGCAGATCCCGCCACGCAACGTCAACTGGTCGTCGTCGGGCAAATGGGTGCATCTCGCCAAGATCGGCTTCGAGAAATATTTCCTGCGCAAGGTCCGCAAGGGCGAAAGCGAGCCCTTCTACGAAAAGCTCGCGATGCATGCGCTCGGCATCAAGAAACTCCGCTTCTGACGAAAGGATAAGACCCATGAATCTCGATCGTGCCGTGCTGCGCTTTGCCGGCTTCATCGTCCTCTTGAGCGTCGTGCTTGCCTGGTTCGTTCATCCGTACTGGATCGCCCTCGCGGCTTTTGCCGGGCTCAACCTGATCCAGGCGAGCTTCACCGGCTTCTGTCCTGCCGCGATGCTCTTCAAGCGCTTCGGAGTCCGTCAGGGAGCCGTCTTCAGGTGAGGCGCACCGCATTCCTGCTGGCGGCAAGCCTGGCTACGCTTGCGCTGTCGGAACCGGCGGCAGCGCAGGATCTGGCGACGGCAATTGCCGATGCCCGTGCGCATTCGCCGGCGCTGGCGGCGGCAGACGCCGACGCCGAGGCGGCCGCGGCGCGGGTCGCGCAAGCACGCGCGGCAGCGGGACCGACCGCGCGTGTCGAGGCGAGTATCGGCTATGGCCGGCTCGATCCCGGCGGCTATTTCGGGCTGACTGCCGACGACATAACCCCCAGCGCCCTCCAGTTCGTTGGCGAATATCCGCTTTATGCCGGCGGGCGTATCGCCTCGGCGATCGATCAGGCCGCGGCAGGAAGCCGCGCGGCAAAACTTGGCACCGACATGGCGCGGCAGAATCTGACGCTGGCCACTGTGTCCACTTATGCCGAGGTGCTGACCGCGCGCGACATGGTCGCAAGCTATACCAAGCTGGCCGAAGCACTGGACGAGATTGTGCGCCACGCGGGTCTTCGCTATGACGTTGGCGACACCACAAGCAGCGATGTGGCGCAGGCACAGGCCCGCCGCGCCGAAGGTCAGGCGGGGCTTGTCCAAGCGCAGGGGCGGCTCATCGCCGCCGAGGCGCGGCTCGAGCGACTGACCGGCAAGCCGACCGAAACGCTCGCCCCCCTACCCCCGCGGCCCAAGGTTCCAGGCACGCTCGGCGAGGCGGTCGAAGCGGCGCTGGGTGCGAATGCGATGCTCGCGCAGGCCAGCGCGGAGGTAGAGGGTGCCGACGCCGGGGTCCGCGCCGCCAAAGCGACGAACCGGCCGACGGTCGGGGCGTTTGTCGAAGGCGCGCGCGTCCGCGACCAATTCTTTCCAGACTATCGCGCCGACAGCGTCACCGTCGGCGTGCGCGGGCGCTGGACCTTTTTCGACAGCGGCGCCGGGCGCGCGCGCGTCCGCGAAGCTCGGGCTGGCCTTACGGCACGCGAGGCGCGGCTGCGGCAGGCGCGCGACGAGGTCACGCAAGCGGTGATCGAGGCGTG
>JAHJHL010000022.1 GCA_018823905.1 Alphaproteobacteria bacterium | reverse complement strand
AGACACCCCTCGGCCTCGCTTTGCCCCGATGGGTGTCTCGACTTCGCTCGACACGAACGGGTCAATTAAACATCATTCCGCCTCAAGCGTAAATTGCAATCGCCTGGCTGCCGCTGAGCACAGGCTCACCCGCCCGGTTCCACAGCATCATATCCTGCACCGACAAGCCGTGGCGGGCAAAGCCGGTCTTTGCCGACAACAGCCACCAGCCGTCGTCGGTCCGGGGATCGCCGGTCAGCATATTGACCGTCCAGTTCATCGAGCTGATCGGCCCGAATTCGCTGAACAACGCCATCGCGGCGGGGGGCAGGGCGTCGCCCATCGCGAGCAGCGCAACCGCGGGGTGGCACGCCGGCTCCTCGACGAAGCGCACCCACGTCAGATATTCGCCGACCTCGCTTTTCCACGCGAAGCGCGGGCCTGTGGTGGGGCGCATGTCGAAATGGCGGACGAACGACGGCCGCGCATGATGGTCGGGCACCGGGGCCAACTCTTCTGGCGCGGGACAGTCGGGCATAGTCAGCCGGTTATGGTCGAGGTGGCTTTTGCGATCGGGCGAAAAGGCGAACACCGCGGCGGTGCCGAAGCCCGCATCGCTCGATACCCCGGCATCGACGAACAGCGACGATTTCGACTGGCGCAGCACGCGTGTATTGACGGTGCAGTCGCCGCCGACCGGACCGACGAAGCTGATCTGTGCGTAGCGTAGCGGGGTGTCGGTCGGATGGAGCGCCATCGTTCCCGCGAGGGCGACCGCCGAGCTGATCCCGCCATAAGCGGTGCGGCCCTGCATCCAGCCGTCGTCGATATGCGCCTTCGCCACGCCGTCATCGGTGCGCAGCGTCGAAAGCAGCGCGTCGAGCGCGCTGGGAGAGGTCGACATTGTTCGGTTAGTCCTCGATCTGGAAGGTCAGTCCGGCGTGCTCGGTCAGCCGGGCGATCAGCGCGTCGCCCAGCAGCGCGCCGGGGGTCCACACCCCGCCGTCACCCTTGTTCGCGAGCAAGGCGATGCCGGTTTCCGCCAGCATCTTGGACGTCGAGCCATAGCCGGGATCGCGGTCGCCCTGCACGCTGGCGCGGACCGTCGTGCCATCGGGATATTCGCCGATGAATAAGATGTCGTAGAAGCCGTTCTCGCGCTCTTCCTTGCTCGGACCCTCGCCGGGCTTCAGCTTCGATTCGCCGAACGGGTTCGCCTTTGCCATCGCTTCGGCCATCGCTTTTCCGGCGTCACCGATCGTCGTCATCACCATCTCGTCATAGACCAGGTCGGTGCCCCACGCGTGGCCGAGCAGGAAATTCGTGCGGTGGACATTCTTGGTGTTGATCGGCGCCATGACGAACGGTGCGGTCCAGGTGCCGGTGGCGCTGTCATATTCCGGGAACAGCCCGGTCGGCTGCGACGGTCCCTCGAAGCCGGGGGTCAGCGCGAAGCTGGATTTGAGCAGCAGCGCCAGCGAGGGCTTTTTCGCGACCGCTTTCAACGTCTCGGTCAGGCTGGCGATGGTGCCGCCTGATGCGCCGCCCGCCATTTTGCGGACGCGGCCCTTTACGCGCGGCGCGGGCTTGCCGTGGCGCTTGACCGCTTCGGCTTGCAGGAAATGAACGCCGAGGTCGAAGGGGATCGAATCGAAGCCGCAGCTGAAGGTGATGCGGGCGCCGGAGGCTTTCGCCGCAGCTTCATGTTCGTCGATCATCTCGCGCATCCAGCCGGGTTCGCCGCACAAATCGGCATAGGCTGTGCCCGCCTTGACGCAGGCGGCGACAAGCTCGTTGCCGTAAAGCTGATACGGGCCAACGGTAGTCAGGATGACCGTCGCGCGGGGGGCCATCGCGTCGAGCGTTGCGGGATCGCTGGCGTCGGCGACGACCAGCGGGGTGTCCTTGGGCGCACCGATCAGGTCGCGCACCTCGGCCAGCTTGGCGGCGCTGCGCCCCGCCATCGCCCATTTCGGCGCATCCTTACGGCCCGCATAATGCTGCGTCAGATATTCGGCGACGAGCCGACCGGTAAACCCGGTCGCGCCATAGACGATGATGTCAAATTCCCGGCTGGCCATGAAAGCCTCCCCTTACGTAAACGTAAAGGGAGGCTAGCGCAGCATAAGGCCGATGCCAAGTGCGAAGCGTCAGCGGCGCCAGAAGGGGCGTTTTTCGACCACCACCGTCTCGCCAACCGCCGCTTCTGCGCGGCCCTCGGCGCGTGCTGCGCGGACTTCGGCTTCGGTCGCGCGGAGCTGTGCGTCGCGGGTGGCGATTTCGTCGCGGCGGCGCTGGCGCAGCGCGTCATAACTCCAGCGGGTGTGGCCGTAGCCGAACAGGCAGAGTAAGCCGCCCGCGATCGCGAGATTCTTCATCGCCGCCATCGCCTGCATCGGATCGGTGAATTCGCGATGGAAAAACAGGATCGTCGCGAGGACAAAGCCCGCGAGCAGGATCGACCACAGGCGGACCGCGATGCCGAGTGCGATACATACGCCTGCGATCAGTTCGAACAGCCCGGTGGGTATGGCAAGGCCAGCGGGCAGGCCCGCGGCGGTGATCATCGCATTGGTGTCGTTGACGTGGATCAGCTTGTTGATCCCCGACACGATGAAAATCAGCGAGATGAAAAGACGCCCGATAAAAACAGCGATCATGGACATGCGTCGGTCCTCCAAACGATGCCCCCGCCGCTTGTGCTTTCACGACGCGCGGCGCGGGAGGAGGTTCCGTTTTTCGGTCGAACCGTCAGAGCTTGGGCAGCGTGACGCCCTTTTGCCCCATATATTTGCCCGCGCGGTCGGCGTAGCTGATCTCGCACGGCTCGTTGCCCTGCAGGAACAGGAACTGGCACGCGCCCTCATTGGCGTAAATTTTCGCGGGCAGGGGAGTGGTGTTCGAAAACTCCAGCGTTACATGGCCTTCCCAGCCGGGTTCGAGCGGGGTGACGTTCACGATGATGCCGCAGCGCGCATAGGTCGATTTGCCCAGGCAGATGACCAGCACGTCGCGCGGAATGCGGAAATACTCAACCGTGCGGGCAAGCGCAAAGCTGTTCGGCGGGATGATGCACACGTCGGTTTCGCGGTCGACGAAATTCTTCGGATTGAAATCCTTGGGATCGACGATCGTCGAATCGACGTTGGTGAAAATCTTGAACTCGGGCGCGACGCGCGCGTCATAGCCGTAGGACGACAGGCCATAGCTGATGCACCCGTCGCGGCGCTGCGCCTCGACAAACGGTTCGATCATGCCCTGCGTCTGGGCGGCTTCGCGAATCCAGCGATCGGAAAGAATGGCCATGCCGCTGTTTGTCGAGCGCGGCGCGATTGCGCAAGCGGTCAGTCAGTAGTGGCTTGAATATCGTTGAGCGATACCGGCCTGAGCAGGGATGATGACTGTTAGTGACCGAGAAGCGACATCGCTTACCCCTCCCACGCCGCGATCGTCGTGCGGTGGAGCAGGCGGTCGTGGCCGTCGTAGCCGCCGGTGGCGCGGTGGAGGAGCGAGCGGTTGTCCCACATGATGAGCATGT